>PMJO01000225.1 GCA_003158455.1 Myxococcales bacterium
GCCCTTGCCCGCGTCGACCAAGAGGACCAGAGCCGCCCACCCCCGGCCGAGAGCGCGGCCGACATTGGTGGTGCCGATGTTGCCACTGCCCACCTTGCGCAAGTCCACGCCCTTGGCACGCGCCACCACCACGCCAGTGGGGAACGAGCCCAGCAAGAAGGCTCCGACCAGAAACAGGATCTGCATGGCCCGCAATTGTAGCCCCGCGCGGCCAAAATGGGTTGCGCTGAAAGGCTAGCCAGGCAGGCCGAAGAAACGCCCGACCTCCGCCAGCTCCTCGGTGCGCGGGCATTCGGCGGGCAGGCTGGCGAGAAGCATGGACCCGTAGCGACGGCGCGCGATGCGCCCCTCGAGGATAGCCACCACGCCGCGATCGCTGCGCGTGCGCACCAGACGGCCGAACCCCTGTTTCAGCGCGAGCGCGGCCCGCGGGAGCTGAAAACTGTTGAACGGATCGCCGCCATCCTCGCGGATGCGCTCGATGCGCGCTGCGGTCAGTGGATCGTCGGGCACGGCAAAGGGCAGGCGATCGATCACTACCAGGGAAAGCGCCTCACCGGGAACGTCCACAGCTACGAAATCCCCGCACCGGACCGGTTGGTCGCACCAGTCATTTGTCAGGAAATGGACCCGTCGGCGTGGTGAAATTGGCTGTGTATCGGGCGACACCCTTGGTGATGCGCACCTCGTCGATGTTGCCATTGAAGTATGACTGAGCGTTTACTGGCGCATCCGCCGCTATTCCCGCCCCAATTCCGAGAATTGCCGAGGTGGTCACGTTGATGGCCGCGTTCGCGCTGACACCACCGTCCGTGAGCCAGGGACCGCTGCCAGGGGTAACGCGCGTCCAGTCCGCAACACCCGTGGAACCCAGAGACTGCGACCCGATGAGCGCTCCGTTCACGAAGTACAAGAAGTCGGGCCCGTGCCGCACTACTGCAAGATGATACCAGGCATTTGCCGCCGGCGTCCATACGGCCGCCGGATTAACTTCGTCAGAACCTGTTGTGGTGAATATGAAAAACACCGTGCCAGGCACCTGGTCATTCGCATTGGCTGTAGCAGCTGTCCAGTTCACGTCGTAGCAGACTTGCCAGCCACCCCAATCGGTGTAGCTATTTGCAGCAAAGCTGAACAGAGTCGGAATTTCTAGCTGGCCCGAAACTCCTCCGTTGAAATACACGAAGAGCTCCACCGTGAAGTCTTGGGCGTAGAAGTTCCAGTCGTCCGAGTAGTCGAGACTCAGGTAGCCGCTGGCGCCGTCGAAGTACCCACTGGTTCCACCGAAGGCGGAGGTAGTGCTACTAAGCGCCGCTGAACCATGAGGCGTGACTGCATGCCCTTTAACGTCTTTGAACGACGTCGCCCCGTTCGCCCCGTCGAAGTGCATCAGGAGCACGACATTGGAAAAGTGGGGATCGCTCTCTCCGCTATCAATCCCACCACTGACGTCACCGCTGGTTTCTCGGTCACCGAGATAGCTCACATCTGATTGCGAGTCGCCCTGACTGTCCCGGATGGGAGCATCTGCCTGGGTGCCGTCGGTCGCTGGCGCGTCGACGCCTGCCCCGTCCGCGGCGCCGTCCAATGCGCTGCCTGTGCCCCCGGTGCCGCCGGTCGCTGGCCTGTCTGCCTGCGCCGCATCGACACCCGTGTTGCTGGTGCCTGTCGAGCCACCACCACTGGTGGTCGAGCCGCCGGCGCCACTGTCAGTAGAACCCCCAGTACTGGCCACGGCAGCATCAAGGTGAGCGCTGGCCCCGCCTGAGCCGGCCGAAGTCGTGCCCCCGCGTCCGCCGGCGATCTGTGCATCGTTCGTAGTAGACGAACTCGAGCAAGCCGCAAGCGCGACGGCAGCAGACAGAATCAACGTTCGACACATCCGACGCCACTGGACTGGAAGACAAGTCATAGTCATGGTTTCTAATCTCTCCTCTATGTTTTGCTTCTACTCCGAGGCCGTGCTAGGCGGCAAGAGGCTCTCTTCTTCAGGCTTGGATTGGTCGATGGGGCACGCGCTCACCATATAGCCATGGACTGTTTCGTGACGGCACCTTACTGGTCAGGGAAAGGTCCCGTCGGTGGAGTGAAGTTTGCCGTGTAGCGGGCAACACCCTTGGTGATGCGGGCTTCATCAATGTAGCCCATAAAATAGTCCTGGGGATTCGGGTCGCCGTTCGATCCGAGACCGGAGGCAATCACAAGATTTCCATCGCTGGGATTAATCGAGACGTCCAGTGGAAGCTTGCCGTTGGGGGTCCACTCCCACCCGCTCCCAGGAAGCCAGTCGACAACGCCTCCGTCGGGACCCAGGCTCTGGGTACCGATGAGATTCCCGTTCACGAAGAAGAGGAAATCAGCACCATGTCGGACAACCGCAAGATGGTACCATGTGTCTGCGCTCGGGGTCCACGTTGCCGAAGGGAGGACCTCGTCGGGTGCGGTGTTAGTCTGCGGTCCACCAACAGGGCCAGGCCCGGGTTGTGTCGAAAAGCCAAACACCACTGTGCCCGGCACGTAGTCGGTCGCTGGCCACGCGCGATCATAGCAGAGGCTCCAGCCGTTCGGCGGGCCAAGCACGAAGAAGCAAGGAATCTGGAGCTGCCCCGAGATACTACCTGCGAGACTGACAGACAACTCGACCGTGAAATCGTTAGCCGCAAAATTCCAATCATCCGATGGAGCCACCTTCAGGTAGGCACTCGCCCCGTCGAAGTGTCCGCTCGCTCCCCCATACACGGATCGCGCCGTCGCTAACGCTGCCGATCCCATCGCCGTTACGGCATGGCCCTTGACATCCACGAAGTTGGTCGCCCCGTTTGCGCCATCGAAGTGCATCAGTAGCACGACATTGGAAAAGTAGGGATCGCTCTGTCCGGCATCAATCCTCCCACCGGCGTCACTGGCGAGGCCTCGGTCACCGAGATAGCTCACATCTGGTTGCGAGTCGCCCTGACTGTCCCGGATGGGAGCATCTGCCTGGGTGCCGTCGGTCGCTGGCGCGTCGACGCCTGCCCCGTCTGCGGCGCCGTCCACTGTGCTGCCTGTGCCCCCGGTGTCGCCTGTCGCTGGCCTGTCTGCCTGCGCGGCATCGACACCCGTGTTGCTCGTGCCTGTCGAGCCACCACCACTGGTGGTCGAGCCGCCGGCGCCACTGTCTGTAGAACCCCCAGTACTGGCCACGGCAGCATCAAGGTGAGCGCTGGCCCCGCCTGAGCCGGCCGAAGTCGTGCCCCCGCGTCCGCCGGCGATCTGTGCATCGTTCGTAGTAGACGAACTCGAGCAAGCCGCAAGCGCGACGGCAGCAGACAGAATCAACGTTCGACGCCACTGGATTGGAAGACAATTCATGGTCATGGTTCCTAGGGTCTCCTCTGTAGGCGCTCGCTTCTACTATGAAGCCGTCTCAGGCGGCAAGGCAAAGAAACACGCTCACGCCCACGTCCACGCGACCCGGAACCTGCCAACCGCTGGCCGGCTAGCCAGGCAGGCCGAAGAAACGCCCCACCTCCGCCAGCTCTTCGGTGCGCGGGCATTCGGCGGGCAGGCTGGCGACCAGCATGGACCCATAGCGACGGCGCGCGATGCGCCCGTCGAGAATGGCCACCACGCCGCGATCGCTGCGCGTGCGCACCAGACGGCCGAACCCCTGTTTCAGCGCGAGCGCGGCCCGCGGGAGCTGAAAACTGTTGAACGGATCGCCGCCATCCTCGCGGATGCGCTCGATGCGCGCTGCAGTCAGTGGATCGTCGGGCACGGCAAAAGGCAAGCGATCGATCACCACCAGGGAAAGCGCCTCGCCGGGAACGTCCACGCCCTGCCAAAAACTCTGGGTGGCCAGCAGGACCGAACCGACCTGCTGGCGGAGGCTGGCAAGCAGCAGGTGGCGCGGTCGTTCCCCCTGCACCAACAGGGGAAAGCCGCCGTCGGCGCGCAGGCGCTCCTCGGCGATGCGCAGGTTGCGAAAGCTGGTGAAGAGCAGGAGCGCCCGGCCACGCGAAAGCCGACAGAGTTGCAAAGCGCGCTCGGCCGCCGCGACGGGAAACCCCTCGTGGGTGGGATCGGGAAGATCGACAGCCAGGTAGAGCAGGGCTTGCTCGCGGTAGTGAAAGGGCGAGGGAAAGCTCGACTCGCTGGCGGTGTCGGTCAGGCCGAGCCGGCTGCGGATGTAGTCGAAGCGTCCGCCCGCGCTGAGCGTGGCCGAGGTAAACACCAAAGGCCCCGGATGGCGATCGAAGCTCTCGCGCAGCAGGGGCGCGGCGTCCACCGGCGAGGCGCGCAGGGTGAGGTTGCGGCGCGACACCACCACCCATCGAATCGAGTCGCGCCGGGCCGTGCCGACGATCTCGGCGAAATCGGTGCGTACGGCCTCGGCCCGTCGGGACAGCCCGGCCAGCGCCGCGGCCTGAGTCGGTGCGGGCGGGTGGGGCCGCTCGATATCGGTGCCATCGTCTTCACTCAAACGCCCGCACAGGGTGGTCGCTTCCTCCAGGACGTTGTCCAGCTCGTGGTAGCGCTGCAGAGCCTCGGCGGCCCAAAGGTCGTCGGGCATTTCCACCCGCACTTCTTCGCCGCTGCCCCGCAAGGCCGGCAAGCGGCCGCGCAGGGCCTCAGCCAGCAAGTGGGCCGCAGCCTCCAGCCGGCGCGCCGCGGATTCCACCCGGCCGGCTGCGAGTTGGGGCGCGGGTGCACGCAGCAGATCGCGTGCCAGGGCAAGCAGCCTGACGCTCGAAACCTGTACGCCAAACACCTCAGTTGCGATGTCTTCGATCTGATGGGCTTCATCGAAGATCACGAGTTCATAGGGCGGCAGCACCTGGGCGTCGGGCCAACGGCTGCGCAGAGCGAGGTCGGCAAGAAACAAGTGGTGGTTGACCACCACCACGCGGGCCGCGAGCGCGCGCCGTCGCATCTGGGTGATGAAACAGCGATCGACATATGGGCAGCGGTTGCCCAGCCGCATTTCCGGGCTGGAGGTGATCTCGCGCCAGATGGGGGCGCTGTCGGCCACGCCGTCGAGATCCGCCCGGTCGCCGGTGGTGGTGGTCACCGCCCAGGCGCGCACGCGCTCAGCCTCGGGCGACTTGGTGGCCGCGATTTCGAGCTGCTTGCTGTGCTCATCGAAGCGGCGCAGGCACAGGTAGTTGGCCAGCCCCTTCATCACCGCGAAGGAAAACGGCTCGGCGAGCACGCGTTGCAGGCGCGGCAGATCCACCCCGGCGATCTGGTCCTGCAGGGTGCGCGTCCCGGTACTGACCACCACCTTGCGGCCGGAAAGAATCGCCGGCACCAGATAGGCGATGGTCTTGCCCGTGCCGGTACCCGCCTCGGCCAGCAAGCGCTCGTCCATGTCGATTGCCTGCGCCACCCGTTTGGCCATGGCGAGTTGGCCCGGGCGTGGCTCGAAGCCCGGTAGTTGGTCGGCCAGCAGGCCACCGGGTTGCAAGATCCGGGCAACAGCTTCTTCGAGCGTCACGGCGCCCGCATCACACCTTCGCAGCAATCGGAGCTGGGCCGTCGTCGGCGGCCAGCCCGCCGGGGGTCACGCTGCGGAAAAAGCATGAGGTGGCGTTGGTGTGGCACGACGGTCCGTTGGCCTCGACGATGTAGAGAACGGCGTCACCGTCGCAGTCCAGGCGCAGATCGACAACCCGCATGGAATTCCCTGAAGTCTTGCCCTTCTCCCACAGCTCGTTGCGCGAGCGGCTCCAGAACGTGGCCAGGCCATTCTCCACCGTGGCCCGCAGCGCCTGGGCATTTGCCCAAGCCAGCATGCGCACCACCCCCGTGGCGCGGTCTTGCGCAATCACCGGCACCAGACCCAGCGAATCGAACTTCACCGCAGAAAGTAGCGCGTCGGCATTTCCAAGCATGATGAACATGTCTAGCGCATTTTTCGCGGCCGCGCCGTAGGGCTTGCGCTCCCGTATGTCCTCCAGGCGCGCCATGCCGCCTGAGGCGATGACCGCGCAAGGAGCGATCTTGGCTGCGAGTCGCGCGGTGGCCTCCAGATTGGGGCCGCTGCGCATGCGGTCGCGGCCAACGTCGGTGCAGAGTACGGCGGCCGCGCCCGCCCCCGTCACCGCTAGGCCGACACCCAGCGACTCAAACGCCCCAGGGGAACCCCCGGGGCGTCTTCGCAATGAGCGGCACCTGTCCCATGTGCCAGAACAGGCAGAGTCGGTGGCTTGCTAGTGCCCGACCACGATTGCGTTGTTGTTGAATGGGTACCAATGAAACTCGAAGCTGGGTGCAGTCACTGCCCAGGCCGCCAGGGTGCCGTTCAGTGCGCCCTGATTCAATTGTGCAGTCGCCTGAGGCGCCAGGATCGAGCCCGGCACAGTCAAGGAATGCGTCTCTAAATACACGGCATCGGGAAGATTCCAAAGCATCTTGGTCGCATCACACCCATTCTGACAGCTAATTCCCGCATACTTGATGAAAACCGGCGTGCCACTGACGTTTACCAACACGGTCCGGCCGGATGGGACGTTGAACGTGATCGAGAATGTGTTGGAGAGATCCGTACCCTTGACTGAGAAGACCACCGGATCGGCGTTGCCGGTATAGGAGAGAGTCATGTTTCCATAGGTCATTGCAACCTTTCCATTCGCCGTGTAGTTCCTGAGTGCGGCGGACATCTTCCGCAACTTGCTGAAAGCGATCTCGAAGTTGATTGGGTCCGTGTCGGTGCTCGTCTTCACGAGTTGCCCCATCGTCACCGTGGATGCTATGTTCACCGTGCCATACGGCCCAACATAGGCCTTGCCGAACAAGCTGCCTCCATTGAAAAGGACCAGATTACCTGCACCATCAACCAGCCCAACCGGCATCTGCGCGTTAATGCGGAAGCTCCCCGTCCAGATGCCTCCGACCGGCAGACGGCCTAGACCACCGTAATCAACATCGTAGGGGCTGCCCAGCTCGTAGGCGGGGCTACTTGCATCCGAGGGATCACTGAGGCGCTTTTCGCCGTGATCGTAGGGCCCACCTCCGTGGGTCGCCACCGGCCCGGCCACGTCCCATAGGTTGTTGGCCTGCAAGTAGGTAAAGACGCTGAAATCCCGTGGGTAGACTTGGCCCGTGGTGCCGATAGGTCCCTGGCGCCAGTAATCGAGTACTGGCTGGACGCAAATAGCCCCGGTACAGGAAGAGGAAGAAGAGGGAGAAGAGAGGCCGTTGGTCCAGATCTGCTGATCCGGGCGCCACTTGGCGTCCTCGGGGAGGTTTGCCCACACATAGATCACGGGGCTGGTGGTGTCGCTGACCCGCAGTACCGATCCCAGCGCGTTCTTGATAACCCCAGTATCGGGACTCCAATTCCAGGTCTGCATCTCATCGCTGCTGGCCGGGGGGTTACTGGGGTCAGGGACGGTGCAAGTAACCATGCCGAGTGCCGCCGAAGAAGGGTCTCCTGGAGCTTCCAAGGCACCGATACACAACCCCGTATTCAGGTTCTTGATTCTTCCGGTGGAACGGTCATAGCTCCAGTTGAGATTCTGACTTCCCGATGAACACTTCTCGAGGATGACGATGTTTTGTGCAGAGCTGAGCGAAAGGCAGAGGTCCGGGCTGGCGGCGAAGGGAATGTGGTGGTTCGTTGCCGCCAGGTCCGGCGGCCCATTGGTGATCATCTTGAGAGAATTGATCATCCTCTGCAAGGCGAAGGTCGGAAGGCTGTCGTGGTCGATGCTGCTCTCGGCCTCTACGTCCACTTCATCGTAGCCCGACACCGCCGCGTAGCTGGGGACCTCTCCATTGCTGGCGGTACCCTCAAAGAGGTCATTACAGAGGGAGTACGAGTACCAAGCCGGAGTTTGAGTTTGGGTTGGCCACTGTACGTATCCTCGAAAATCCTGACACTTAAAGGCCGAACAACCGCAGCCCGCTTGCCCACAGCTCACAGCCGGGTAGCAGTAGCGAAAGGGCTTGGGGGGGTGGATGTAATTCATATGCCTCTGCAGACACCGCCACATGGCCGTAATCTCGCTTAGGTAGTTTGGTGTGAAGGAGGCTCCGGGATTGGGCTTGTAGATCGGGTTATATCGCGTCTCTAGCGCCATGGCCGCCAACCGGGTGATTATTGTCCGCACAGCCTCGGTCATGCCGGTGCGCCAGTCGTAGAAGCTCACTAGGCCGGAGGTTCTGTTGCTCAGGAGATTGAAAATTGCAAGGTCCGTGCACTGGCCGTCCGGGGCAAGGGCTAGGCTGATCGCACCTAGGGAGTGGTCTTCGATTTCGTCTAGGAATCCGATCGCATAGTCACTGGTTGGGTCGCCATTATTCTGGACGAAATTCTCGAAGTCCAATATGTGTTCGTAGGCTTTTGTCCTCTCACTGTCGGAGGCCGTGATGTCCCTCCTTTTGTCCTGCTGATCTCCATACGTAGCAACCCGATCGACCTCCGCCAGGACATCGTCATCAGTGACTTGGTGTATGGCGCCCAACCAGCTCAATATCGTTGTAGCCCCGTTCACCACACCAATGATGCCGCTGGCGAGGGAGGTGACCGTGCCGATGTCTCGTTTCAACGTCGACAGGTCGGCTGCTGACTGCGCCAGGGCCAACGAGGGCGGGAGCGCCATGCCCGACGCTACAGCCAGACTCAGCAGGAGGACTGGGGAACGACGCACGTACCGCGACTTGAGCCGTTGCTTTCTCATGGGAGATCCTTTCCTTCGAGATGGTCAAACGGGGACTCTGCCTGATCGTGTTTCGTCACGACGGGCACCAGCACTCGCCGCAACGCGCTTCGTCTAGCTTGCTAGCGCGAACTCTTGCCGGAGTCAACAGAAATGACGCGGGGGGGCGCAGTGGACGAACTGGCCCAGTTTCCCGGTTATTCGAGTAAACGATCGCCCAAAGCCGCGCCATGTGGCAGAGTAGCGCCATGATAGAGCCTCGAGCGTTCGGGTTCACTGAACGAACGGATCCTGGAACCACCAGTGTGTGGCTCGGCAGAGGCGTTGCGCTTGCCTTCATGGCGATGTTGTTCTCGTGCAGCTCTCCGTTGACCATCGGGCGTGACAGTGGCGGGGCAGGGGCGGGTGGGGATGCGACAGCCGAGACGAATGGCTTCGTCCAGGTTTCCGCCGGCTATGATCATGTTTGCGGGCTGCGCCGCGATGGGACCGTGGCCTGCGCGGGAAACAACGACCTCGGGCAGGCCACGCCGCCGGCCGGTACTTTCACCCAGATCGCATCCGGAATGGACTTCACCTGCGGGCTGCAGGGCGCCGGCAACGTGACTTGCTGGGGTGAGCCGGGCTTTGCGGGACCTTTCACCCAAATTTCTGTTGCCTACGACTACGACTGTGGGCTGAGGGCCGACGGCAGCGTAGTGTGCTTGGACCCCTTTGGTCCCACGCTGGCCACTACCCTGACCGGCACCTATACCCAGATTTCCAGTGGCGGGTTCCGAACCTGCGGGCTGGCCACCGATGGCGGCGTCACCTGCTGGATTCGGAACGACGAGTGCGGTTTGACCCCTGTTCCCCCGCCTGGCGCTTTCACCCAGATTTCGACTGGCGACTGCCATGTTTGCGGGCTGCGGGCAGGCGGGGGCGCCGCCTGCTGGGGAGACAACCATTTTGGCGAGACCAATGTTCCGGGGGGCACGTTCGCCCAAATCTCTGCCGGTGCTGAGGGCACCTGTGGGCTGCGGGCCAACGGCACGGTCACCTGCTGGGGATGGCAGCTATCTCTGGGCAGTAAGATGACCTCACCGTCCGGCACGTTCACTCAGATTTCCGTGTACGGCGGGATGGCTTGCGGACTGCTCGCCGACGGCAGCATCACCTGCTGGGGCAATCCACTGACCCTGGAGCCTTGAGCTGCCGCTGTCCGGCGCTGTACTCAGCCTTCGCGCACCGGCACGCCGCGGGCGCGTAGGTAGTCGCGCGCCTGGGCCACCGTGTATTCGCCAAAGTGGAAAATCGAAGCAGCCAGCACCGCATCGGCGCCGCCCGCGACCACTCCCTGGTAGAGATGTTCCAGCGTACCCACACCACCCGATGCAATGACCGGAATGGGCACGCGGTCAGCCACCGCGCGGGTCAGTTCCAGGTCGAAGCCGTCGCGGGTGCCATCGCGATCCATGCTGGTGAGCAGGATCTCTCCGGCACCCAACTCGGCCATGCGCGCGCACCAGGCAACCGCGTCGATGTCGGTGGGCTTGCGGCCGCCGTGGGTGTACACCTCCCAGTTGCCGGGCCGCTCGGGCCGGTGCCGGGCATCCACCGCGACCACGATGGCCTGGCTACCAAAGGCGTCCGAGGCGCGGCGAACCAGCTCGGGGTCGGCCACGGCCGCGGTGTTTATGCCGGCCTTGTCAGCCCCGGCCAAAAGCAGCTTGCGCACATCCTCCACGCTGCGTACCCCGCCGCCCACGGTGAGCGGCAGAAAGACCTTCTCCGCGGTGATGCGCACCACCTCCAACATGGTGGCGCGGTTGTCGGACGAAGCCGTGATGTCGAGAAAGCAGATCTCGTCGGCGCCTTGCTGGTCATAGGCCGCCGCGACTTCCACGGGATCGCCGGCGTCGCGCAATTGCTTGAAGCGAATTCCCTTTTTCACCCGGCCTGCGTCCACGTCCAGGCAAGGAATGATCCGTCGCGCCAGCATCAGAGCTTTCCCTCGGCCGCGCGCGCCAGCGCCTGCGCGACGGTGAACATGCCCTCGTAGATGGCCTTGCCGATCACGACTGCCTGGGCTCCCGTGGTCTTCACCTGATCGATGTCCTCCAGGCGCGCCATGCCGCCCGAAGCGATCACCGCGCAAGGAGCGATCTTGGCTGCGAGGCGCGCGGTGGCCTGCAAATTGGGGCCGCTGCGCATGCCATCGCGGCCGATGTCGGTGTAGAGCACGGCGGCCGCGCCCGCCTGTGCCACCGCCAGGCCGACATCCAGCGCGTCGCTCTTTGTGTCTTCGGTCCAGCCTTCGACTGCCACCTTGCCCTCGCGTGCATCCACTGCGACCACGATGCGCTTGGGAAAACGGCGACAAGCCTCGGCCACCACTGCGGGGGTCTTGATTGCGGCAGTGCCCATAACCGCGAAGCGCGCACCCAGCGCGAACAGCCGCGCGCAGGCCTCCACTGTGCGCACGCCGCCGCCCACCTCCACGTCCATGGAAGTTGCGGCCAGGATGGCCTTGATGGTTTCGTGATTGTTCTGCGCGCCACCCGTGAAGGCCGCATCCAAATCCACCACATGCAGGCGGGGCGCGCCCGCAGCGGCAAAGGCGCGCGCCAGTTCAGGCGGATTGCTGGAATAGACCTTGGCGCTATCGCGGCGGCCCTGTTGCAGGCGCACCGCCTGGCCATTCATCAGATCGATTGCAGGAAAAACCAACATGCGCGGACCTTCTACAGGACAACAAAGCGGCTGAGTACCGCCAAACCTGCGCGCTGGCTTTTTTCTGGGTGAAACTGGCAGGCGAACAGGTTGTCGCGCGCCACCGCTGCGCAGAATTTCACGCCATGCTCTGCCGTGAGTGCGATATCAGCGGCGTGTTCCGGTACCGGGAAGTAGCTGTGCACGAAATAGAAGTAGGTTCCGTCCGGCGTGTCTCGCAGCACGGGTGCGCGCGCGGCAGCAGCGGCGTGGCGGCAGGCGTTCCAGCCCATATGCGGCACCTTCAGCGGCGGCGCGATGGCGAAGCGGACCACCCGGCCGGGAAAAATCCCCAGGCCCTTGCAGGACGGATCTTCGTCGCTGCCCTCGAAGAGCATCTGCATGCCGATGCAGATACCCAGAAACGGGGTGCCCTTGCCGATGGCTTGCATGACGACCGCGCGCAGGGCTCCGCCCGCGCGGTCGAGCCCGGCCACACAGCCACCGAATGCGCCCTGGCCGGGCACGACGATTTTGTCGGCGCGGGCCACCTGGTCGGCGTCGCTGGTGATGAAGGCGTCGGCGCCTACGCTCGCCAGCGCCTTTTCCACGCTGCGCAGGTTGCCGCTGCCGCTGTCGACAATGGCGATGCGGGGCTTGCCCATGGATGACTCGGGCCTACGCGGTCAGCGTACCCTTGGTCGACGGTACGTCGCGCTCACGCGGATCAAGTTGCACTGCCGCACGCACGGCGCGGGCAAAGGCCTTCCACAGCGCCTCCATGGCGTGATGCCCGTTCTCCCCGTACACGGTTTCCAGGTGCAGGTTGCACAGCGCCGCGGACGCGAACCCGGCAAAGAACTCGCGCGCCAGCTCGGCATCGAAGTCGCCGATGCGCCGACCCTTGAGGTGATCCGCGCGATAGACCAGGAAGCCGCGGCCACCGAAGTCCACCGCCGCGCGGGCCAGGGCCTCGTCCATCGGGATGGCTGCGTCGCCGAAGCGGGCGATGCCGCGCTTGTCGCCCAGGGCCTCGCGAAAGGCCTGGCCTAGGCAGATCCCCACATCTTCCACGGTGTGGTGCCCGTCCACCTCGACATCGCCGCGTGCATCGATTTCCAGGTCGACCAGGCTGTGCCGGCCGAACGAATCCAGCATGTGGTTGAAAAACGGCAGCGGGGTCGCGATCTTGCGCTGTCCGGAGCCGTCCAGGTTCACCCCGACGCGGATCTGGGTTTCCTTGGTGTTTCGTTCGACCGTGGCCTGGCGCATTTGCCCCAACTATGGCGGTCGCCGGTTGTCCCGTCAAACTCGTGCATGTTCCCTGGGATTCAGAGCAGGGCACCGGGGTAAGGTCCGCTTGGGCCGTTTCGTCGTCGGTTCGTCGACGGCCGGGAGCCTAGATCGTCGGACTGCTGCCGGACCCGGGTGCAACTGCGCGATCTTGCTTGGGCAAGGGCTGGCACCTGCGATGCATTTAAGCGCAAGTGGAGGTGCAGCAAGTGTTTTCCCACAGCAACCCACAGCGTTCCCCGACGGAAAGGCCTGGCGACAAGGTAGGCCTGGCCGTCCTTCCCCTGGTTCTCGTCACAGCTTGGCTAAGCGCGGCCGGCTGCGCTGGGCCGCAGGTCTACGTCCCCTTTGAACAGAGAACCAAGGATTCGGCCGCCACTCGCTGGCAGGCGCTGGAAAACCTGGCCAAGCACGACCAGTGGAACGTGGTCCTGGCCAACCGGGGCTACGACATGATCGCCTACCGCAATTCCGCCGGCACGCCGGGAGTACGCGACCGGATCAAGATCGAACTCTTTCCCGATCGCACGGTCGTGGAGACCCAGACCGAGGTCGAAGATCAGGGAGTTTGGCAAACCAGCGCGGGTCGCTGCGAGCACTACACCTTCTCGCGGGAAAAGTTGCTGGCCGCGCAGATCGAGAGCAACCAGCAGGCTGCTCTCCGAAAAGGCATGGATCTGGCGACGCGTTGAGCCTGGCGTTCAAGTCGCCGGAGAGTCGGCATTCCGGCGCCCGGGCACCATCCATGTGGTAGCTGGCTACAATTCGCCTTCGGGCGTCGGGCGACAAGCCGGGCCGGGGGCAAGGAGGGCCGACTCGCGACGGACCACCCCGCCACCCAC
>PMJO01000023.1 GCA_003158455.1 Myxococcales bacterium
GCCCGGGATGGTTCTCGCGACCTTCCCGTGCAGCCGAGTCTTTCAGAGCTATCCCGAGACTCTGCACGGCGGTGTGATTTCCGCCCTGTTCGACGCGGCCATGACCAACTGCCTGTTCTCGCTGGGCGAGGTGGCGGTGACAGCCGAACTCGTCGTTCACTACCTGCGGCCCACGCGGGTCGATCAACAGGCCGAAGTGGTTGCGGAGGTTCAGAAATCGAGCTGGCCAATGTACCAGATGACCGCAGAGCTGCGGCAAGCAGGCATCACACTGGCACAGGCCGAGGCGAAATTCGTCAACCGGCGCTATGCCGCCGATGCCCAGGATTGAAAAGTCGCAGGGAGTGAAGCAGCCCAAACACAGGGGGGACCAGCATGAGTGACCCGCTCCGGATTGGCATCGTCATCTGTCATCGCTACCACACCTGCGCCGGTGGAAAATGCCTGCGCGCAATCCGCAAGCGCGAGGGCGCGTTCGCCGCCTACAAGGATCGCGAAGTGGAACTGGGGGGATACGCGACTTGCGGAGGGTGTCCAGGCGGCAACATCGAGTACGCACCGGAGGAGATGAAGAAGAATGGCGTCGAGGTGATCCACCTGGCCACCGGACTGGTGGTCGGCTATCCACCCTGTCCGCACATTGCCTACTACCGGCGCTTCTTCAAGGAGAAGTTCGGCATCCCCGTGGTGGTCGGAACGCATCCCATCCCGCAGAAATACTTCCTGACCCATCAAGGCTGCGAGACCTGGAACGGGCCCGAATGGGAGTCTCTGCTTGCACCTGTGATGGCAGACGAAAACACGTGTCTGGCGTACGACTGACCATCCTTTCTCGCCGACCGCTTGGCGATGGCTCATCGCCACGTGCCATCGAATGTGTACCTCGCTCCTGCCGAGCCAACGTGGACACGCTCACCGAATGTCTGCCTGAGCTTCTCGACCCCGAGTTCTCCAGTGCAATGGCATGGGACGATCAAGTCGGGGCCAAGTTCCGCCAGCGCGCCCATGGTGCGCTCGACACGCGCCTCGCTTGCTTCGCCCAGGTGGAATCCGCCAAACACGGCATGAATTCGGAAAGCTCCGCTCAGCCGCTGGGCATATTTCAGGGTGTTGATCACGCCAGCATGGCCGCAACCCGCAACCACCACGAGGCCCATTTCCGTGCGTATGCACAATGCAAGGTCGTCGTCGATCGGATCGCTGTGTCTTCCCTCGCGGTCGACGAAGAACGGGCCACCGATGTCTTCATAGTCCGTGAGCCGTGGAATAGGGCCAGTGAGACAGATGCCCGGTGCGACTTCCATCGGATGCGTGGTCCAGTGCAGCCTTTCGGGCGGAACCCGTTCGAGTGCCGATCTTGCCGATTCCGGCATGCCAATCGGCCTCGCTGTTCCGTTGCGGATGGCGTAGCGCTGAGTCGTCACGGCTGGATGGCCGTAGACATGAACAGCGGGTGCGCTCGCGATGACCAGAGGCACCCCACCCGAGTGGTCATAGTGCCCGTGACTCAGCACCAGGGTGTCTGCCGAGTGAAGCGCGACGCCGAGCTTGCCCGCGTTGCTGGCGAGCGCCGGTCCCTGGCCCGTATCGAACAACAGTCGCCGACCTGCCGCTTCGACCCAGACGGAAAGGCCATGCTCCGCCAGGAGATCGTCGTTCGCCTTGTTGTCGACCAGGATGGTGATCCTGGTCGCACCCACGGGGTTGCTCATGGGGCCCTCGCTGCCCGCCCGGCCACGGCCTCGCATCTGCCTCGCGCGATCATTGAGATCGCGTGGTGCGGGCACGCTGCAACGCAAACCCCGCAGCCGTCGCAAAGAGCGTCGATCACGACCACCCGCGCCGGCAAGCACGGCACTTCCATCGTGGTGCAATACTGCACGCACTTGGCGCACCCGGTATTCCCTGGCTCCACCAGCGCCCGGGTGGGACACGTGGTGATGCAGATCCCGCAGCCATCGCAAAGTGCATGGGCGATGCAAGGTATCGTCTTTCGTGCGCCGATCGGTTCAACGACGGCATTGGTCTGAGGCAGCCTACTCATCAGCCATCCTTGAGATCATGAAATCGTCCATCCGCAACCTTGCGATCCACCCCACAGGCATCGAACCAGCCAGCCTTCGACGACGGGTGCGCGTCGAATTCGGGAACGTAGGGCTTGATGTCGAGCAGGGGAGTGTTGTCGAGGACGTCTATGCCGAGAACATGGAGGATGCATCCTTCGCGTCGCGCTAGCCGGACCACGGAGATGCCGATCGGATTCGGCCGGCACGGGGAACGTGTCGCGAACAGACCGCGTTCCCGCGTGTCACGGTATGGCACCACCCGGGGCTTGAAAGCGGCTACGCGATCCATCCAGTAGACCAGCCAAACCCGATCAAAGCCTTCGATGTCATCCAATGCGGCAGCGAACAAGTCGTCCACCATGACCTGCCCCTCGGCACCCTGGGCATAGACGGATTGAATCGGCGTACCTGTCGCCTCGACGAATGGCGTGCGAATGCGGCCAATCACCTGAAGGCTGATGGGGACGTTCTTCTGGCCACGCTCCATCGGGTCATTATTGACATAGGTTCACAACAGTCAAGGGGTACCACCTGCTGCTCATCTCCTAGGCGATGAATCCCTTCTCGTGCGCCACGCAGATCCAGAAAAGCGCGTCTGGCCGGATACCTCTTCTTGAGGCAATGTTGTCGCGGCGAGCCCGTAGGCATCCCCTCCTCAGGCTATCGGCGCCGAGACCCAGGAGTTCCCCATGAGTGACCGTCATGAATCTTTCACCAGCCACGGAGCGTTGGACGGAAGGCTATGGGCCAGCGCCGCTCTCAACGCGGGCATCACGCTGGCTGAATTCGTCGGCGGCATCTTGTCGGGCAGCTTGGCGCTGCTCTCGGACGCGGCCCACAAT
>PMJO01000110.1 GCA_003158455.1 Myxococcales bacterium
CACCGCAAGCGCGACCGTGTTTTTGGGCAGACGCCTCTGGCCCGGTGGCGAGATCTACTTCAACCCCGAGATCATGCAGGGCTTTGGCCTCAACGACGTGCATGGGCTGGCCGCTTTCCCCAACGGGGAGGCGCAGAAGTCGAGTTTTCGTTTCCCGCGTTTCAATGCCGCGCGATTGTTCGTGAGCCAGAGCATCGGGCTCGGTGCTGAGAAGGAGATTGTCGAGGACGGCCCCAACCAGGTTGCCGGCAAGCGCAGCGTCTCGCGGCTCACCGTGACCATGGGCAAGTTCGCGGTCCTCGACTACTTCCTGCTCAACTCCTACGCGGGCGAACCGCGTACGGCGTTTCTCAACTGGAACGCCTATGGTGGTGGCTCGTACGACTGGACCATGGACAGGTTGAGCTGGACCTGGGGCGGGCTGGTCGAGCTGAACCAGAAGCGCTGGGCGCTCCGGGCGGGATACTTCCTGCTCCCCGATGTGTCCAACTCCAACACCTTCGATACCCACGTCCTGCAGCGGGGGCAATACACGGCTGAACTGGAACTGCGATATGCGCCGTTCGCCAGGCCGGGCAAGCTGCTGCTTTTCGGATGGCTGAGCCACGGAAACATGGGCAGCTACTCCGACGCGCTCGCCGAAACACCTACGACCACCGGGTATCCCGACATCACCCTCACCCGCAGGGTGCGGACCAACTACGGCTTTGTCGCCAGCGCCGAGCAGGCGATTGCCGCCGATCTCGGCCTGTTCGCGCGCGCGAGCTGGAGTCCTGGGCGCGTCGAGATCATGGGGTGGACCGATTGCGACGAGAGCCTCTCGGCGGGTATGGCGCTGCGGGGAACTCGCTGGGCGCGGCCCAACGACACTCTCGCGGTCGCGTGGGTCGGGGAGGGGCTGTCGGCGATCAGCCGCCAGTACTTCGCCGCCGGCGGCATGGGAATCCTCATCGGCGACGGCAAGCTCAATTATCGGCCAGAGATGGTCCTCGAAACCTACTACGCGTACAGCCCGGTCAAATGGGCGGCACTGACTCTCGACTACCAACTCGTGGTTGACCCCGGCTACAACGCTGATCGTGGGCCGGTCTCGATTTTTTCCGGTCGCCTGCACCTGGCGTTTTGACCAGGGATTGACCCAACGGCATATGCTCTAGCGTGGTCTTCTTGGGCTGAGTCGTGCTAGACGCAAGGGCCGTGCTTGCCTACAGGCGCATTGCCCCCGGATCGAGAGCCGCGCTTGCTATCGCCGCGGCTGCCGCGCTTTTCGCGTCGCCAGCCTGGGCCGAGCCACCTGCGCCGGAAGTCAGCCCCCCGGCACCCTCCGCGGTCGAGGCCGATCAACCGCCCGCGTGGTTGGCTCGGGCATTGCGACCGGAAGACTGGAATGCGAATTTCCAGACGACCTACGTTTGGCAGATGCACCCGGGTTTTGCGGCACCATGCCCCAACTCCGACGGACCCCACAGCCTCAAATCGCAGCATGAGACGGGCTACACGCTGACCGCGACGCTGTACCTGGGACACCGGCTCTGGCAAGGCGCCGAGCTGTTTTTCAACCCGGAAGTGCTTCAAAGCACGACTATGTCCGATCTGCACGGCCTTGGTGGCCTGACCAATGGCGAGAACCAGAAGGCGGCAGACGCGACGGCGCGGCTCTACAGCGCGCGGGCCTTTGTCCGCCAGACCATCCCGCTGGGCGGGAGCGAGGCGCTGGTCGAGGCCAGCGCCAATCAGTTCGGCGGACCAGCGTCTTCCCGTCGCCTGGTCGTGACCGTCGGCCAGATGGCGCTCATCGACATCTTTGACAACAATGCCTTCGCGCATGACCCGCGCAGCCAGTTCTTCAACTGGGCCTTGATGGCGGGTGGTGCTTCGGACTACGCCGCTGATGCGCGCGGTTACACGGTTGGGTTCGCAGTCGAATACTATCGCGACGACTGGGCCTTCCGGTTCGGTCACTTCGCGCAGCCCAAGCAGTCCAACGGGCTCGCGCTCGACTACCGGCTGTGGGCTCACTTCGGCGAGAATCTCGAAGTCGAGCACCAGCACACCCTTTGGGGACGCAAAGGGAGCGTGCGCCTGACGCCCTTTCTCAACTATGCGCGGATGGGCGGGTTCAGCGATGCGCTTGCCTACTCTGCCAGCAACGGCGGCAGCACGCCCGCCCTCGCCGACGTCCGTCGAGATCGAGCGAAGCTCGGTTTCGCAATCGGTTTGGACCAGGAATTGACTCGCGACGCCGGCCTGTTCGGCCGCTACAGCTGGAACGACGGTCGCACTGAAACCTACGCCTTTGCCGAGATCGATCGGTCGCTGACCGTGGGCTTGGCCATTCGGGGGCGGCGATGGTTTCGCCCGCGCGACACCATCGGGGCTGCCTTCGCGCAGGACAGCCTCTCGGACGCGCACCGCGATTACCTGGCGGCGGGTGGCCTGGGGAACTTTCTCGGCGACGGGTGGCTCAACTATCGGTCCGAGCGAGTGATCGAGGCATACTACTCGCTCAACGCCTTTGCCGGCCTTTGGCTCACGCTTGACGGCCAGTACCTCACGAATCCCGGCTACAATGCCGATCGCGGGCCGGTGAAGTTCGTGGGCTGCCGGCTCCACCTCGAGTACTAGCTGACCTCTCTTGGACCGCGGGGCAAGAACGCGATTCAGCTATTGCGTGACAGGCCCCGAATTGCAGACTCGCGAACCTGACGCGCCAAAAACGGCAGGGTCAACACCAACGCCACACACGCCCCAAATAGAGCGTAAACCCTGCCCCACGTGGCTAGCGTCCTACGAACGATGAGCGGGTGAATGAGCGTCGAGAATTCCGGCACATACCAACACACAGACTCGTAGTTGAACCTATTGGTCGTGCAAACGTCTGGGTACCCCTCCCGAATGACAGTACCGTTGACGCCAACCCAGACACTCCAAACAATCGCGGAAACGGTCAAGAGCGTAATACCCACGTGCTTCTGCCCGGAACTGGAGATATGTCGCGCTAGCGCAAAGCTAGCCGGCATACACGCGACGAGCAGAAAGCGCGGACCCCAAAAAATCGAGCCACTCCAGGCCCACCACGATGCATGCGCAAACAACATGCCCCAGGAAAAGGCAATTCCCAGTTGAGCGAGCATTGAGACGACCGGCTCTCGCCTGTCAGGTGTCGACGCGTGGCATAGCAGAAGCCCCGGCGCGAAGAATAGAATTCCCTTGCCGAACGAAAATAGAAGCGACAAGACTCCCAAAAGAAACGGATAGCTGAATCCGGGAAGACCAGAGTAGGGCAAGATGGTGGTAAGGCCAGCGTCACCTTCGTAGCCACTTCGGGTAGGTGAACCCCGCCTCCACCAGCACTCCAATGCAATAAGAATCCCACTTACGATCACTGGCCAGGCCGCATGGATCCAACGGCGCGTCCTTAGCGCCCACAACCCGTTACAGAGCACAAGCGCCAACATTGCGCTTGGCGTATTGATCACGGATATACACATTGCCAAACCCGCAATCGCGGGTCGATTGATCGCCAATGCAGAAAAGCCCAGAATTGCAGCACAGGCAGTCAATACTTCGCCGTAGAACTGCTGAACATGATTGCCGAACATGGAGGCCGCAAGCAGGAGCAGAATTGTCCGACGCAGAACAGAGGCTGCCAAATGCCGGCGCAGCATCTTGAAGAGCAAAACCAAAGTCAAGAGGAACACCACTACGTTGAAATAGGAAGCGAACGCCATGCCATGACCGAACAGCTTCCCCAACTCGTATAGGGGTGCGGCCAAGAACGAATGCAAGATAGAGTATCTCGCAGGCGAGACTTTGCCCTGATCTATCAATTGGACGAGAGTGTCGTAGCGAATGGCCCCGTCACCCCAGATCTCATGCGGTGCGATGAATAGTTGAAAAGCAGCGGCAGCGACTGCCAGAGTCCACTCCAGGGCCACGAGCGATCGCGACTCCTTGCCCTCGAATTGCTCAGAGCGTGAAGAAGTTATAATACTCACGCCGGAAACCTACATTAGTTTGTTCAGCAATGCCAATCATCAAGGTGCCTTCCTTACCGCGAATCACGTCCAAGTACCGCAACGGCCCCAAACACCGGTTGCATCCACTAACACATATGTGTTGCAACGGCCCGTTCGCGGCGCCGCCAAAAATCGCGAAACATAGTCAAGTCGGGCACTTTACCAACTTATGGGCGGTTTTGAGCTACCGGCAAATTTCCGCGAATTGCTGGTTGCAATTTTGCCCTAGCCGGGACATTGTCGGGTCCTTGATACCAGGGACGACGATGAGAATACCTACGAACCTACTGGTAACCGGGGGCTGCGGTTTCATTGGTTCTGCATTCGTTCGCCGGATCTTGAATCGACCGGACTTTGTAGGAAATATCGTCAATTTGGATTTGCTAACTTATGCCGGTAACCCGACTAGCGTCATCGGCCTAGTCAACGAGGCCCGACATACGTTGGTGCGCGGGGATATCGCCAATAGTTCATTGGTTCTCGAACTCGTGGATAAGTATCAGCTTGACACGATTGTCCACTTTGCGGCGGAAAGCCACGTCGATCGAAGTATTTTGGGCCCTCAGACATTCATCGAAACGAATGTGATCGGCACCATGAAACTATTGGAAGTCGTTCGGTCACGGCCACACGTACACTTCCACCACATTTCCACCGACGAGGTCTACGGCTCCCTGGGGGCGGACGGACTTTTCAGCGAGACGACGCCCTATGCGCCCAATTCGCCCTACTCGGCCAGCAAGGCCGGCGCCGATCACTTGGTCCGGGCCTACTGGCACACCTATGGCCTGCCGACGATCATCACG
>PMJO01000254.1 GCA_003158455.1 Myxococcales bacterium
GCGCTCGGCCTCGCCATACCCTCCTGCGATGGTGCGCCACCGGCCACGAGGGCGTGCGAAGCGCAGGACGGGCGGGGTCGTCGGCTGTCCGTCCCGAAGCCCCCGTAGGGGGAGCCGGCGGGCTTCCCCACGCGACTATTCACAGCGCCATGCGTCGCCAATGACCAATCGGACTTGCTGCCACATTTTTTTGGGCCTAGCCTAGGCCGCATGTTGGCATGTCATGCGTCGTCACGCGGGCGTTCCCTTGGTACGTCCCGCAAGGTCTTGTCGTTCTTGTTCGTCTGCTGCGGTGTAGCTGTCGCGAACTCAGGGTGTGGTGACACCACAACTGCAGCCTCGCCGGGCACCGCCAGCAGCGGACTCAAGGTTAGTCAGAACGACTTCGGCGCCCAATTCGACCGCTCACGTTGCGACGATAGGGGAAAGCAGGTCGTCACCTCGGACACCGACGGCGATGGCAAGCCTGACGTGATCAAACTGTTCACGCTCGTGGACCAGGGTGGGCAGAAGGTGCAGCAGCTGGCTTGCCGCCAAGTCGATCTTAATCACGACGGCAAAATGGACATCATCTACAGCTACGGTCCGGGCGGAATGCTCATGACCGAGGACTTCGATCTGGACTTCGACGGCAAGTTCGACGAACGGGTCTACTACCAGGAAGGCAGGAAGGTGCGCATGGAGCGCGACATGGACGGCGACGGCAAGCCCGACTACGTGGAATTCTACGAAGGTGGAAAACTTGTTCGCGTCGAGCGCGACAGCAACGGCGATGGTAGGCCCGATGAATGGCAGTACTACGAAAACGGTCGGCTGGATCGCATCGGGATAGACACGACTGGATCAGGCCGGGCGGACAAGTGGGAACGCAATCCTGAGACGGCCGAGGCCGCCCCCGAAGCACCACCAGCGGCCGGCACAGCTCCCGCGGCAAAAGGTACCGCACCCGCGAGCCCCGCGGCCGCGGCACCACCCGCTCCCGCGGCCGGTACCGATTCGACAAAAAAGGCCAAGCAGCAATAGCCGTTCGGGCGACGGGAGAAGCTGTCCTGGTGCCCATGGAAAGACGCAGCGACGGACCCCGGGTAGCGCTCGAAGCCACTGCGCTCATCAGGGTCGACGTGTTGGGTCCAGCCATCCGCTCGCGCATCATGAACGCGAGCCAGCAGGGCATGCTGCTGGTCATGCCCGATTCACGGCCGGTGGGTACCCGAATCCGGGTCACCGTCCAGATTGGGGAGCCACAGCGCGAAATCACGGTGGTGGGAATCATCGTGCACACATCTACGATGGAAAGCATCGACCCCCGATTCACATCACGCATCGGCATCTTTCTCACCGAGACCGGCGAGGATTGGCGCGCGCTGTGCGACAGCCTGGCGCGGCTGGCGCCGAAAAAGCGAAGGTAGTGGCGGGTCTCGGACTCGAACCGAGGGCCCGGCGCGTATGAAACGCCTGCTCTAACCAACTGAGCTAACCCGCCGGTTGTCTGATGCGTCGCTCTCCCGTCTGCCGAGAAACAGGCGAAAAAAGACGCGGGGGGATCTTGCTTGCCTGGACCCGCCTGTCAAGCTCCGAGAGATGATTCGGCGGGATTCCTTGACGGCGCCCATGCCACTCCGATAGAAGCCGCAAGAGCCATGCGTCTCTACGCCGGAAAGATTCCCGTGATTGGTGCCGAGATTATAAAGGCACTGGTCGACGCGGAGGAGATCTCGGTCACCGACCAAAACGAAGCCGAGCTCGACGTGCAGGCTGTGCTGAAGGAGTACCTGCGCCTGGAACGGGAAATCACCGACAAGGCCAAGGACCTGCTGCAGAAGCGCAATCTGCCCTACGAGCAGTTCGGTAGGGTCAAGCGCTCCCTGGCCAACGAGAAGAGCTTCGGACTAGGGGACGAGGGGCTGGAGTGGATGACCGCGCAGATCATCGAGTCGTTCATGCAATCCATGCANNAAGCACATGCTGGTTGACGACGAGATCGACGCCGAGGTGCGCCGCCGGATAAAGAACCTGGAAGAGGGAACCGCAACCTGGGAAGTTGAGTACCAGAAGGCGCTCGAGCAGATCAAAAAGAATCGGCGCCTCGACGAGAAGTAGGCTAGTAGACCTCCACCTCGGAGAGGTGGAAAGCCGCTGCGGACAGATCGGTCAGGCGCACGTAGCGCGCGTCGGTGGATGGGAAGTCGGCTTTCCACTTCTCGAACTGCTCTTTGCGTAGGGCCACTTGACGGAACTTCCTGTTGTCCTCGCTGACCTCGATCTTCAGCGGCACTGCCCGCTGCTGGCAGCAGTCGGTGCGGTTGTAGACGACCACGCGGAAGATGTGCCTCACTTTGCCCAGATCGATGGTCACGTTCTGATTTGGGCCTTCGATGGTGTGAAAACCGAGGTTGCTCAGATCGCCGTCCACCAGCAAGCTGGGATCGCGACCGTATTCCGAGTGCGGAGTCACCACCGTGACCGGCCGGTGCAGGGCTAAATTCGTGCGACTGAAGACCTTGTCGATCGCCATGGTCAGGCCCCCGAGCACGAGCGCCAGGGCCACGGAAATCCTGATCCAGCGCACCAGCCGCACGACTCCCACCAGGGTCACGTCACGATCGAGAGGATCGCGCAATCCCATTGCCAGATTGGCCACGGCGCACGCGACGAGCTTTCGCTTGGCCAAAGGCAGCTTCGTCAGGAAAGACTCCCCCTCTGCGCCCAGGGCGGAAATGGCCAGCTTGCGTTGCTCCTCTGAGATGGCTGCGAGCAGAGGTCCCGCGGGAGGCAGTTTGGCCAGAGCCTCCCAGTACTCGTCACCGGTTGCGGTGTGCCCCAGTTCACTGCCGGCCCGAGCCAGATGTGCCCGGATCATCAACCTAGCCGCGGCGCAATCGAGCAAGAGCTCCGCTCCCCCACCCTCTTCTGACTCACCGAGTTGCCTGGCGCCAGTCTGGGCAGAGCATCCGAACTGATAGTCTTCCCAGCCGGGTTGCCCAGGTGCGTAGCTTCGTCGCGCGGCGAGTTCCATCCGCTCGCCCATCCAAAAAAACTGGCGCAACCACCGCCAGAACCCGTTGGCCGCGCCGTTTGTGGCTCGCGCAACAACCACGTTGGGACTGGTGGCTCCAACTACTGCATCGGCAGCGCTCGAAACTGGCGCGGATTCTTGTCCGCTTGGCGCGTTTTTCACTACGTCACTGGGACCTTTGATCTCGGCAGTCATGACGAGTCTCTAATACCTCGGCGGCAAATAAAAGCCTAGCCTGTGCTTGTCAGGCCAGCAACGCCTGGCTGAAAACCGCGGGGCTTCTAGCCCGGTCGCTTGCGCACGATCGGTTCACCCGCCGGGATGGGCTGCCTGGCGGGCGGCGGACCCTTGGGCTCCTCAGGCCTGGCCATCGGACCTGGCGAAGGTCGCGGACGCCGATCCCGAGCCAACGACAGCACCATGCGCACCGCCTTGTCGATACCCACCGCCACGTCAGCCAGGCGCGCGTCGTCGTACATATAGGCGGGCGTGCTGACCACGCTGGTCTTCTGATCGACTACGATGTCTCGCACCGGGCACGGACGCACGTCAGCGCCCATGACCGCGGCGTGCTTGGCGGGCTCACAGGCACGCGAGCCAAGCGTGATGCGCACACCGGCCACCGGCCCGAGCACCCGTGCGGCCAGGATGGGCGCCAGACAGATGAATCCCATGGGCCGACGCCGCGCCAGCATGGACTTGAGCAGGCGTTCTACATCCGGATGCACGTTGCAGACCACACCCTTGTCCGCGTAGTTCGACAACACCTGAGCAACGCCGTGGCCGCCGGGGAAAATGAGTGCATCAAGCTCGTTGTCGCGTACGCTGGCGATGTCGCGCAACTGGCCGCGCGCGATGCGCGCCGCTTCCGCCGGCACTCGTCGGGGGCTAGCAGAAGGGTCGACCTTGCCACTCAGATGATCGACCACCTGCGACTGGGTGAGGTCCGGGGCAAGGCAGACCGGCTCAGCCCCGCCGCGTTCGAGCGAGAGAAGAGTCAGGACTGCTTCGCGAACCTCGGAACCATCCTCGGAGCCGCAGCCCGATAGAACGACACCCACGCACTTAGCCATGGCCACAGCGCTAGCAGATTTTCGCGCGAGATCCAAGTTGGGTGAGGTCTGGTCGATCCGGCGCGCTCAGGGCAGGCTGCGAATAAGCGCGACTTCGTAGTTCAGGGGAAGACGCAGTAGCTCGGGCAGGGGCGTGTGTCGTCCATGCGAGCAAAGGACGGGAGGCAGGGCTGACCTGCCGCACACGCGATACTTGGGGTACTCGGCGTCGCTGACTACGGGCAGTCCTTCGGACAGTTGCAGCGATTTTCGCCCAGACCGCAGCTTTGGTCACCGCAGGCCGTGCACACGATCAAACTCGCGCCTGCCGGATTGGTGCAGGACGTGGTGTCCTGGTAGTAGGTGACCTCAACCAGTCCAGGACAACAGCCACTGAAAAAGCCGATCTGTCCCTCGGTCCCGCACGAACCCCGGCACACGCACACCCCGTCGGAGGAACAGACAGCCTGGCAGCTCTCGCGCGCCCCACACATTGCGGGATTGGAGGTGCACTCCTGACCGCACACGCACCGGTGTACGGTCGGATCGCAGGCGGGCTGCCAGCCGGTTGTGCAAGAGGTGGCGGAGCAGTCGGTTGTGCAGCCTGCCGTTCCTGCGTCCGCGCCACCTGTCCCGGCGAGGCCACCTGTCCCGCCGGTGGCCAATCCCCCAGAGCCTGTCCCGCCAGTGGACGTCCCGCCCGTTAGCCTGCCGCCGATGGCTGTGCCGCCGGTCGGTGCCGCCCCACCGCTGCTCGATCCGCCTGTGCCTGAGCCGCCAGCGCCCCCGGGGGCACTGCCACCTGAGCCACCAAACCCGGTGCCGCCTGCTCCACCGGTTACCGTTCCGCCCACCCCACCCGACCCTCCGGTCTTCATGCCACCAGCCCCGCCGAATCCCGTGCCACCGGCGCCACTCGATGCCGTCCCGCCCGCGACCGCGGTTGCGCCGGCACCTCCAGACGCGGTTCCGCCTGCGCCGCCAGACGTGGTCCCGCTACTGCCGCCCGCACTCGTCGCGCCGCCGGCTCCGGTGCCAGCCGAGCTTTGGCTCCCGCCTGACCCGCCGGTGCCACCTAGAATACCGCCCGTACTCGCGGGCGCGCCTGCCCCCGCGGCTCCGTCGTGAATCGCAATACCGGACCTACCACAACCGCTCCCGGCAAGGACTATGGCGCTGGCTGCCGCGAGGAAGAGTTGAAACGTCCGGAATGGTCGCATGTGAGAGTGCCTCCAGCAGAATGGAAGAATAGCCCATTTGTCGTCTTCGTATCGTCCTGCAAGGACCACGACATCGGACAGACCGGGCAGAACTAGTACTGCGTCTCGCTCGGGCCGCCGTCAATCCTACCGCTCAACCAGCTACGAATTTTCGAGAGGCGGTACTAGCCTCGGCTCTGCTGCGCGACATACTCAGGCAAACGCCGCTGCACGATCGCCAGGCGCGCGCCACGCACGAGCGAAAGGTAGTGTTCGAGGTTGTGCAAGCTGGCGAGCCGGCAGTAGAGGATTTCCTTCACGCGAAAAAGGTGAGCCAGATAGGCGCGGCTGTAGCGCCGGCAAGCCTCGCAGGCACAGCCCGCTTCGATGGGAAGCGCGGATGTGCAATGAACTGCATTGGCGATGTTGATGTGGCCCCCGCGCACGAACAGACGGCCGTTGCGTGCAGCGCGCGTGGGCATCACACAGTCGAACATGTCGATGCCCGACGCGATGGCGGCCAGAAGATCGGCCGGGGTTCCCACACCCATCAGATAGCGGGGGCGTGCATCGGGCATGCGCGGCCCGATCTCCCGCACCACCGCATGCATCGTTTCGGGTGGTTCCCCCACGCTGAGCCCGCCCAGCGCCACGCCGTCAAACGGCAGCTCGGTGATCGCGGCCAAGTGTTCCGTACGCAGGCCAAGGTCAGTTCCCCCTTGCACGATGCCGAATCGCAGTTGCCCCTGCGCAGGCGTGGCGACCGCGCAACGACGCGCCCAGCGCGTGGTGCGCTCCATCGCCCGGCACAGATCATCTCGGGGCGCGTCCGAGGCCGGACACTCGTCGAAGGCCATGGCGATGTCGCTGCCCAGGTCAGCCTGGATGGCCATGGCCGACTCAGGCGTCAGGCGCTGCGAACTGCCATCGACATGCGAATGGAAGGTGACGCCGTCGTCGTCGATCTTGCGGCGTTCCTGCTGGCTGAATACCTGGTAGCCACCCGAATCGGTAAGGATGGCGCGCGGCCAGGCCATGAAAGCGTGCAGCCCGCCCAGGTCGCGCACCAGCCTGGCGCCCGGACGCATGGCCAAATGATAGGTGTTGGCCAAGACAATCTGCGCCCCAAGCGCTTCCAGATCGCCGGAGGCCAGTGACTTCACCGTGGCTTGCGTGCCTACCGGCATGAACACGGGCGTCTCGACCGGGCCGTGGTTGGTTTGCAACACGCCGGCCCGAGCTTCCCCGCAGCGTGCCTGCACGACAAACGCGTCACTCACGCGGGTAGGCTCCCAGGGCGAATGAACATCGCATCTCCGTAACTATAGAACCTATAGCCGCGTTCGATGGCCTCGCAGTACGCGCCTAGAACGCGCTCGCGACCGGCAAAGGCAGCCACCAACATGAGCAACGACGAGCGGGGCAAGTGGAAATTGGTCACCAGGTCGGTCACCACGCGAAACTCGCTCCCGGGCAGAAGATAGAGGCTGGTCGACCCGCGGCCGGCAGCCAGGGGACCGAGCCGGGCCAAGCTCTCCAAGGTTCGCACCACGGTGGTGCCGACCGCAACTATGGGCCGGCTCTGTGCCTGCGCCTGGCGCAAACTCTCGGCGGCAGCCTCGGATACTTCATAGCGTTCGGCATCCAGGTGGTGCTGGGTGGGGTCAGGCACGGTGACCGGGCGAAAGGTGCCAGGGCCCACGTGCAGGGTAATCCGCACGATCGCGTGCCCCTCCTCCTGCAGGGCCGAGATGAGCTCCTGGGTGAAGTGCAGGCCCGCCGTGGGAGCCGCAACGGCGCCCGGATGACGAGCGTAGACTGTCTGGTAGCGAGCCTTGTCGTCGTCCGGCCGAACCACCGCACCCCGCGCTCTGCGCGCCGCCTCGATGTACGGCGGTAGTGGCACGAACCCGATCTCCTCAATGAGCGTCAGGAGATCCGACTTGCCTTGCCCCGAAAAGCGAAGCTCGACCTCTCCCCGGGGCCCACGCGCAAGGATTTCGGCCTCCACATCGCCGGCGAAGCGCAGGCGCGCGCGCGGCGGCTGCCGGCCTAGCCCACGCGCCAACGCCCGCCAGTCTTCGCTCCAGCCCGGCCCACCGCTGCGATCATCACGATTGTCAGCCGACAGCCTCTCGACCAGGAGGATCTCCACATGACCGCCGGTGGGTTTGGTCCCCGCTAGTCGCGCTGGAATGACGCGTGTGTCGTTCACCACCAGCAAAGAGTGCGGGCGCAAGAAGCGCATGAGGTCTCCGAAAAGAGCGTGATTGCGCTCGCCCGTGTCTCGGCTAAGAATCAGCAGGCGTGACTCGTCCCGCCGGGGGACCGGGTGCGTGGCAACCAAGCGAGATGGCAGATGGTAGTCGAAATCCTCGGTTCGCAGGTAGTATCAACTCCTCAAAGGCGTAGCATGCCCGTCGGCAGAACAAAGGCAATGTCCAGAGAACGCAAAGACGACACCTCGTCGGCACCTTCCGGCGCCGCCAACTTTCCCGAGCTCGTTGTCAAGAACACGCGCGAGTTCCTTGCCGGTTTCCAGCCTTCGGGCGGAAGTGGCGGCGTATTCTGTCCTACCCGCCGCAACATTCCCGTGGGCGACATGGTGGCGGTGAAGGTTCGCCTCGGCCGCCGGCAACCACCCATGGTGGTGTACGGACGGGTCGCCTGGCGGCGGCCCGGACGACACATCCTGAAGATCCGCGCCGGCATCGGTGTCGAATTCTTGGCCAGCGAGCGGGGCAAGTGGGAATACCTACTCGATCTCGCGCGCGCCGGAGCCAGCGCACACAGCCGGCGGCGCCATGAACGCATCCCGGTTGACCTGCCTATCTTCTGGCGACCGGTCGGCAAGCTGGAGAAGTTTTCCGGCCACCTGCGCGACGTGGGCCGCGGCGGCGCCTTCGTGCTATCGCCCGCCATCGTGGCCATTCAAGAAAGGGTTGTGCTGGAGGTCGCCCCCCCTGGCGCCGAGGTGCCCATGGCCTTCATGGGTCGGGTGGCCTGGACCGGCAAGTCCGGCAGCGAGAACGTATTTGGCATCGAATGGCGTGCGCGTGACGCCGGCGGCGGCCGACGCATCAAGGAACTAGTGCGCAGGCTAACCGTTCTGCAAGCCCCCTTGCGGGTCTAATCACCATATCAGCGACAGCGCATACAACGTCCCGCTGTTGGCGAGCACATAGATCTCGCGCCTGTCGGCATCGATGAGGGGCGCCGCACACATTCCGCGCCCTGGGTCGTACACTTGCAGAAGCTGACCGTTCGAGCGCTCCAGCACGAACAAACCGGCGCGGCCGCCGCTGAAAACCAGGTACGGGCCCAATTCCTGGGGGGGGGTCAGCTCGCCCGCTTGGGCCAGGCCTTGCCGCCATTCGATGCGTCCTTGCATGGTCACCGCGGCCAAGCCTTCCCGCGGAGAGGCGACGTACAATCGGCTCGCCCCGGCTCGGATGGCAACCGCACCCTCCACCCCCATGCGCCAGACCAGGTCGCCGTCCTTGGCCCGCAACGCGTACAGGCCCCCCGAATAGGACGCCGCGATGACCAAATCATCATGCAGCACCGGGGTCGAATCCACGTCCACGAATTGGTCGGAGGCAGCGGCCAGCGAGTGCGCCCAGCGCAGATCACCGGTCTCGGCGCCCAGGGCCACCAGATACCCATCATCGAATCCTGTGTAGACGACGTCGCCACCCAGGCGCGGCCCAGCGTGACCATGGATACTGAATCCCTCGGGTGCCTCGCGATCGTACTGCCAGCGGCGCTTGCCGGTTGCTGCTTCCAGCGCGACCAAACGATTTGCTGCACTGGTGAAGTAGAGCAAGGCCGGTCCCACCTCAGGCCGGCTCTCGACCGAGCCTTTGCCCCGATACGACCAGCGAATCTTCCCGTCCTTTGGGTCGATGGCATAGAAGACTCCGTCGTCGCTGCCCACGTAGACCTGATCGCGCGCCTGATCAAAGCGTGCCTCACCATCAACCCCACCCGCTATCGGCACGGACCAGATCACGCGTCCGGTTCCCGTGTCCACCGCTGCCACCTGGCCCGCGCGCGAGCCCAAGATCAGACGCGAACCCACCAGAGCGCCCGTGGCACATTCTTCGGGCTGCGCATCGCTGGGGGCATAGGGGTGGATGACGGTGCGCCAGCGCATCTGGACGACGCCGGCGGGATACTCATGCCGCTCCTCGGTGGCGCGATGAAGGGCCCCGCTTCCGCAGCCGGTCAGGGAGAGCGCAAGCAGCAGGCTCAGTGCAAGACCGGCCCGAGCCGCGAGTTGACCAGGAAAGAACATTGACCGCTCGCTACTGGTCGCCAAGCGCGGCCAGGCGGTCATCGATATCCCTGCGCAACAGAGTCTTGGGCATCTTCTCCAGGATCTCGCGCAGAACTTTCTCAGCTTCCTTCCCCTTGCCCTGCTTCTGCAGCAAGCGCGCCTTGCCGAAGAGGGCCCGATCCGCATAGAAGTTCCCTACCTCTTGGGCCTCGGCAGCCATGGTGCCATACTTTTCGATGGCCTTGTCGACCTGGCCCTGAGCCTCAAGCGCCAAGGCCAACCCATCCTCTTCCACCAGACGCATGCCCTTGTCAGTCTCGCCTTGCAGAAGCTCCTGGAAGGCGGTGGCTGCGTCGCCGCCCTTGCCGAGACGAAGCAGAGCATTGGCCCTGATGAGCAAGGCCCGCCGGACGAGGCCCGCCGAACCGTGCGTGGCTACAAAGGCGTCGGCTTCCTTGATGGTGGCCTGCAGGCGTTCCTGGTCGGTCTTGAAACGGGGGCCCTCATCCTCGTCCGGCTTGGGTTCCTCGTCCGCCGCCTTGGCCTCCTCGCCCTTTTCGGGCAGAAGTGGCGCGAGCGCCGTCTTCTCGATGCGCGAGAANNCTGACGAACTCGTCGGGTTGCTTTAGCTCTTTGCGGTTGATGGAGCGGGCCACAGGGTGAGGAGATAACAGAGGGATACGGTCGGGTCAACTGACCTTGTACACTGCTCGGCATGCCGGGCCAGTCCTTCCAGGGTCTGCTGATAGCAAACTTTGCCATTTTGGCTGCGATTTCTTGTCCTGCGCACGCCACGGACTCGGGCGAAAAGCAGGTCGCTGCGGCGGTCGGCTTCGCCATGGCCGGGGGTGAAAACGGCGCGCGTCCAGGTATGCAGGCCAGCGTCGAGGCCGCGCTGGGGTTCACCGACGCCTGGGCCGGCCGGGTGACGGTGAGCAGTTCCTGGCAACCCGAAGCGGGATCATGTGGCCCACACCGCGTGACAGCGGTCTCCTTGGGCACGGTCTACTCGTTCGACGTGGTGCGCTGGGTTCCTTTCTTGGACCTGGGTTTCAGCCTGGCCGACCTGCGCGGCAACGGCGCCAGCTCCCAGCGTCTTGGACCGCAGGCAGGGCTGGGCGTGGAGTATCAGCTCTCGCGGCGCTGGACCCTGGCAGCCTTGGTGCGTTTTGACTACTTCGCTCTCCGCCTCAGGGGGTCCGGTGGCACGCAGCCTTGGTGGGCCTGCGCCGACCTTCGCGTAGGACGGGTGTTCTAGCCGCGCTTCGCTACGTGCTGGCTAGCTGTCTTTTCGTACTGGCTTCTTGCCCTTGTGGGCACGCAGAACCAGGCGTAGGGGCGATCCCTCGAAGCCATACCTGTCCCTGAGCTGGTTGACGAGGTAGCGCCGGTAGGGAAGGCCCACTGCCGTGGGGTAGTTGGTGCTGACGAAAAACGAAGGCGGACGAATCTGCGCCTGGGTGATGTAGTAGAGGCGGACGTAGCGTCCGCCAGGCCCAGCAGGGGGTGGGCGGCGGGTAACAATTTCCTCAAAGTGTTTGTTTAACTCTGATGTAGGAACCCTTCGACACCATTGTGCAAAGACATCTACCGTCAGGCGCGGTATTTCTCCCGTGCCGCGCCCAGTGACTGCCGAAGTCACCACCACGGGCGCCCAAGCCATGAAGCCGAGCTCTTCGCGTACGGCGGCAACCTTCCGGTCAATCTCGGCGCGCCGGCAAAGGTCGCTCTTGTTGAGTACCATGAGCGCAGCTCGGCCCGAGTCCTCGATGAAGCTAGCCAGCCTCGCGTCCTCTGCCGTGGCCCCGTTCTGGGCATCGATGACCAGGGCCACGACATCTGCTCGCGCCAACTGGTCGCGCGCCATCTTCGCTGATACCGCCTCGGTCAGGGTATCGATGGCGCGGCGGCGGCGCAGGCCGGCCGTGTCCACCAGCACGAACTCGCGCCCCTGCCACCGGAAGGGTGTGTCGATGGGGTCACGGGTCGTGCCGGGCTGGTCGTGGACCAGCACCCTCTCCTCACCCAAGAGACGATTGACCAAGGAGGACTTGCCCACGTTGGGCTTGCCGACAAAAGCTAGGCTGATGGGCGCAGTCTCGTCCGCTTCCTGCGCGGTCGTCTGCTCGTCCGGCTCGCTGGGCTGCACCGTCGAGACCGCGCCACCCAGGGCGCCAACCGTGGCATCGAGCAGCTCTCCGACGCCGCGGCCATGCGTGGCTGATACGGCGAAGACTTGCTGAAACCCCAGCTGGAATGCTTCGCCCATGCTTGACTCGCGCGTGGCCGAGTCCACTTTATTGGCCGCGAGCAAGACTGGCTTGCCGGTACGCCGCAACAACCGCGCCACCGCCTCATCGACCGGAGTGATGCCTTCCTTCACGTCCAGCACCAGAATCAAGACAGCCGCCTCTTCCACCGCACGCAGGGTCTGCCCGCGCATTGCACCCAAAATCCCGCCCGCGCTGGGATCCAGGCCACCGGTGTCCGCCAGGCGAAACCGCGCGCCTTCCCACTCACATACGGCATAGCGCCGGTCGCGCGTCACCCCTGGCTCGTCCTCGACCAGCGCGGGCTGACCGCCTACCAAGCGATTGAACAAAGACGACTTGCCCACGTTGGGCCGACCCACCAGAGAGACAACTGGCAGGGAGGGATCGTCAGTCGACCGCCGACCTCGTCTCTTCACGAGTCTCCTTCTCGGTAGCCCATGCGGGCTATCTCGGCGCGCGAGTTGGTCCAGTCTTCTTCCACGCGCACGTTCAACCGCAGATGGACCGGCCGGCCGAGGAACTTCGCGATCTCCTGCCGGCCGGCGGTGCCTACCTCGCCGATCATGGAGCCATGCCTGCCCACCACAATGGCTTTCTGGCTCTCGCGCTCCACCACTATCGATGCTTCGATGACCGTGTCGCCGGCCGGGCGGTCAGTCCAGCTCTCAACCATGACCGCCGTGGCATACGGCAATTCTTGGCGCAGGCGCAGGAAGAGCTGCTCCCGAATCAGCTCGCCGGCCAAGAATCGTTCTGTCCGATCGGTGAGCACGTCGGGGCCATAGAGCGGCGGCCCCTCGGGCAGCAGGCTCAACAACTCGCGCACCAGGCCTTCCACGCCCTTCCCGCGGGTCGCGCAAGTGGGCACCACGGCTGGGAAGGCGTAGGTCTTGGTCCACCAGTCGAGGAGGGGAAGCAACTGGGTCTTGTCCTTNNCTTGTCCTTGACCTTGTCGACCTTGTTGAGAGCCAGCACCGTGGGGCGCTTGGTCTCAGCCAAGCGTTCAAGAATACGCCGCTCGCCCTCGGGCAAGGCTACCGCGGACGGGGATAGGGCAAAGGCTACGGCGTGCGCCTCCACCACCAGCAAGGCCGCATCCACCTGCTCGATGGTCGCCATCGCCTCGCGTACCATGAAACGGTTCAACTCCGAGCGCGCCTCGTGCACGCCGGGCGTGTCCACGAACACGATCTGGCCCTTGACCGGCCCCCGCCCGGCGCGCGCATCTGTGGCGGGCAGTTCAGCCTGGCCGTTCCACACACCCACGATGCGCGTACGGGTGGTCTGCGGCTTGGGGGTGACGATGGCCAACTTCTCGCCGACGATTCGATTGAGCAGGGTGGACTTGCCCACGTTGGGCCTGCCCAGGATGGCCACCGTCCCAGCTACGCTCAGGGGGACGTTGGCCGGCAATGACGACGCATTGGAGTCAGGAGTGTCAGACACTGGGGCGGTTGTATAGCACCGGCGCAAGGTGTCCGAGATCATTGTGGACACCAAACTCAAGGGCTACGGTCACGCTCGGACTAGATACGTCAAACCGCATGGCCAGCTCCACGCTCCAGCCCGCCGAAAACTCACCTTGACACCCCTGCCCTCCAGCACTATCACCCCGGTAGGAATTGGCGACCTTGGGACTCCCAACAGGATTTCGATCGTGGACGTTAGCCAGAAAAGTCGGTATGCGCTAAAAGCGGTTCTCGAGCTCTCGTTTCGCTTCGGACAGGGGCCTATTTCAATCTCGCAGATTGCCAAGGCCCAGGCGATCCCGGCCCGATTCCTCGAGGCCATCCTGGCCCAGCTCAAACGCGGCGGCTTCGTCGCATCACGCCGAGGCAACGAAGGCGGGTACATCCTGGCACGTTCCCCGGCCGAGGTTTCGGTGGGCGATGTTCTGCGCGTCTTGCAGGGCCCGCCGCTTTCCACCCTGTGCGCAAATCACCCGCAGGCCGAGTGCCCACATGGTACCGACTGCATCTTCGCCAAGCTGTGGCAGCGCGCTTGCTCGGCCGTGGACGCGGTCTACGACTCGACCAATTTCCAGGACATGACGGACAACTATCGGGCCACCTTGCGCGCCAAGGCGCCCACCTATTCGATCTAGCCAGCGAGGGCCTGCCGAAGCGCCACTCGGACCCCATACCGACTGTCATGGCTCCTGCAAAAAGGGACGAAGCGCGCGCCACGCCGCCCGATGCTCCAGACTCGGTCGGGTGGACCGAGGCACAGACAACCTGCTTGGTGCCTGCGGGTTCGTCGCTGGCGCTTGAACTCGGCGGCAGCATCGGCCCGGTCACGGTCGAGTACGAGACCTACGGCTCGCTCTCGCCCCGCAAGGACAACGTCGTCTTCATCGCGCACGCCCTGTCGGGGGACGCGCATGTGGCCGGCTGGGATCGCCGCGTCGCCGAGACCGGCCGGATCTGGCGGCAGAAGAAGCCAGGTTGGTGGGACGCCATCGTGGGGCCGGGCAAGGCCATCGATACCAACCGGGTGTTCGTCATCTGCCCCAACGTGCTGGGCGGGTGCTACGGCACCACTGGGCCGTCGTCCGTGGATTCCGCTACGGGAAAACCCTATGGCTTGCGCTTTCCCATGGTCACGGTGAGCGACTGGGTCACCTTGCACATGCGCTTGCTGGATGCGCTTGGCATCGAGAGCGTGCGCGCGGTGGTGGGCGGCTCGCTCGGCGGTCAGCAGGCGCTGGAGATGGCGCTCGCCTACCCGGAGCGAGTGGAACGGTCGGTGGTCCTGGCGGCCAGCGCGCGCCTGTCGGTGCAGGGCCTGGCCTTCAACGCCGTGGGCCGCTACTGCATTCTGAAAGATCGCAATTTCGCCGGCGGCGACTACTACGACGGCGAAGGTCCCGGGGCGGGTCTGGCAGCGGCGCGCATGCTGGCCCACATCACCTATCTTTCCGACGAGGGAATGCACGAAAAATTTGGCCGACGCTTGCAGGACGGAGGCAACGGCCGTCAGGGTGGCTTCGGCATCGAATTCGCGGTGGAAAGCTACTTGGACTACCAGGGTCGCGCCTTTGTCGAACGCTTCGATGCCAACAGCTACCTCTACATCACGCGTGCCATGGACTACTACGACGCTGCGGCGGCATGGGGTGGGGGCAGCCTGACCGATGCCTGCCGCCGCATTCAGGCCAAGATGCTGATCGTCTCGTTCGACTCGGACTGGCTATATCCACCCGAGGACTGCAAAGAGCTGGCCCTGGCCCTCACCCAGGTCAACCGGCCGGTCACCTATGCCAACGTGCCGTCACACTTCGGCCACGATTCGTTTCTGGTCGAGACCGAGAAGGTTGGGCGCCTCTTGCGTGGCTTCTTGGCTCATTGATTCGAGGCTCACATGACGCAAAGGCCACCGCCCCGCATCGACCCCCACCTGGTCACCGACCGGAGCGTGGATCGTCTGCCACGGGGTATTTTCGACCAACGAGCAGCCGAGCTGTCCAAGCTTCTCGCCAGCCGCCCATCCGCACCCGATCGGCCGCCAGAGGCCACCCGTTGGCAAGATGAGGTCATCGCACGCGACATCCCGAGAGGAGCACGGGTGCTGGACCTGGGCTGCGGCAACGGCGGGCTGCTGCAACTCCTGCGCAACCGGAAGCAGGCGGTGGGCTACGGTGTCGAACTCTCGCCCGACCTGATCATG
>PMJO01000323.1 GCA_003158455.1 Myxococcales bacterium
GGGCAGGTCGTAGTACGAGTCCTCCTCTGCGTGGACCGCACGGCCGTCAAGGAAAGGGATCACCTCATCCAGCACGCCGGTGTCTCCGGTGCCGAGGGTATAGCGACAGGTGGCAAGCGGCAGCCAGAGGTAGTCGTCCGAACAGTGGGTACGCACGCCGCGGCCCGACGGTGGATGCCACCAGTGCTGAACGTCACCCTCGCGGAACTGATGGGCCGCGCACAGGATCAATTGCTCGCGCAACAGGCGCGGTTCACAGTGAATAAGCGCCATCGTGTCCTGCAGTTGATCGCGAAAACCAAAGGCGCCGCCCGACTGGTAGGATCCGCTGCGCGCCCAAAGCCGGCACGCCAGGGTCTGGTACAGGAGCCATCCGTTGGCCAAAACATCGAGGGCCTTTTCCGGGGTTTCCACCTGCACCGCGCCCAGGGTGTGATTCCAATATTGCCAAACCGCCTCCAGCGCGCTGCGGGCTGCGGCAGAGCCCCGGTGGCGGTGCACCAGGTTGGCGGCGTCTTCGATGCTTCGCCCCACCCCGAGCCGGAAGATGATCTCGCGCTCCTGCCCCTCGTACAGTTCAAAAGGAATCTGAATTGCGGCGCAAGGATCGAGGGTGGCTCCCAGCTTGCCCGAGAGGCGCTCGCGGTAGAGAGCCGCCGGGCTCTGCAGTGTGCCGTTGCGGCCGACGAACTCGGTGCGGTCGCCGGTCACGCTCCCGGTCATGTCATCGGCGTCGAGAAACGCGACCCGCTCGGCGAATTCCGTACTGTAGGGGTTGCGGGCGAAAAGCGCGCCGGTGCCGGGGTCGGCGTTGGTGACCACATACGGGGCCGACTTCGCCCGCTCGTCTGCCAACACCCATTCCACGTAGGCGGTGGTCGACAGCCGGCGGGCACGGCCTGAATCGTTGCGCAGCTTGAGCACGAAAAACTTCACCGGCGCGTTCACATCCACGTAGACCCACAGCTCCGTGTGAATGCCGCCCTCGCTGTGCTCGAAAACACTGTAGCCGAAGCCGTGTCGGGTGACGGTGGGATGCTCGGGTACGCCCGGACAGGGAAACGGGGTCGGGGACCAGAACTGTCCGCTTTCCTCGTCGCGCAGATACAGGGCCTCCCCGCCTGGGTCGCTGACCGGGTCGTTCTCCCAGGGGGTCAGGCGGAACTCGTGCGCGTTCTCCGCCCAGGTGTAGGCGCTGCCGCTTTCCGACAGCACGGTTCCAAATTGCGGGTTGGCCAGCACGTTCACCCACGGCGCCGGCGTCACCCGTCCAGGCGCGGTCGTGATGACGTATTCACGCCCATCCGGGGTGAAGCCACCCAGCCCGTTGAAGCAGATCAGATCGGGGCGCGACCCGACGGTGTGGGCGGAAGACGCGACGGATGGGGTACGCCCAGCACGGATCGGCAACGGCGGTGGGTACACGCGTTCCGTCTGGCTGCGCTGCTCGATCTGGCTAGCCAGATCTCCGCGAGCGTCAGTCAGAACCACGCGCGCCACGGTCTGCACCAGGACGCGATCCTCGTCGGCAATCTGGTCGGCCGGCCGCACGAAGATGCCGCCCGGTCGATCGGTCACGTTGGTTTCACCGGCCGCGGCGATGAGCCCCATGATCTGGTCGTGCAAGACCTGCCGGTAGCCAGAGTGATCCTCGTTCCAGATCACCAAATCCACCTTCAATCCACGCCGGCGCCAGTACGCGTGGGCTCGCACCAACTGGCGGACCAACTCGATATTCGCCGGATCCCCGATTCTGAGCAACACGATGGGCAGATCGCCGGAAATGGAGTAGCCCCACAGGCCGGACTGCCCGCGGTGGTTCTTCCTGACCACGCTCTGCTCGGCGCGCAGCGAGGCGTTGGCATAGAGGATGGCCCCAGCCAGACGCCCATACAGTTGTGCATCAGCTTCGCTGGCGTTGATCTGTTGCAACGCCACCTGACTGTGGGTCCAGGCCAGATCGAAGACCCGGTCCGCCAGACGTCGGTCCTGGTATTTGTCCACCAATCCCAAACAGCCATCGCGCGTCTGGGCCACCCCGGAGACGAGGTTGATAGTCGCGGACGTGTCCGGATCGAGTGTGAGCCGCTGCCGAATCGCGACGATGGGATCGAGCACCGAGCCCTGGCTGCCCGAGAGCTTCGCGTCACTCTGCATTGCTTGCGGATCCGCGAGGGTGCGGCCGCGTCCGATGAAACGGCAGCGGTCGGTCTCATACGAGATTTCCCCCGCCTCGGCCCCGTGCACGGCCATCAAATGGAACATCCAAGCAGCTGGCTCGTTCACTGAACGCGGCCGGCGCGCAGCCAGGATGGCCTGTCGGTCGCGCAGAATTTCGGTCTGCACGAACAGGTTGCCCAGTCCCGGATGTTGCGCATCCGCGGCGGGCGAGGCCAAAACCACTTCGGCGTAGCTGGTCAGATCGATGGTCCGGCGCTTGCGGCCACGGTTGCTGATTGTGATCCGGCGCAGCTCGATGTCGTCCTCGGGGGAAACTGCGATCTCGGTGTGGGCGTCCAATTCGTGCTTCCGGCAGCGGAACTCCGCCCGGGATTCCGAATAGATCGCCTGGTAGCTGTCCGATCGCTTGAGCGCCGGTTGATAGGCGGTCGACCAGAACTTCCCGCTGGCCGCGTCCCGCAGATAGCAGAACGTGCCCCAATGGTCGCGCGTGCTGTCTTCGCGCCAGCGCGTGACGGCGATGTCGTTCCAGCGGCTGTAGCCACCGCCGGCGTTGGTGATCATCACGTGGTATCGGCCATTCGACAGCAGCTGCACTTCGGGCGCGCCGGTGTGCGGGGTGTCGAACACCCGCACCGGCGTCTCGGGGCCGCTGGCGGCGGTCTGTGACTGGGCCAGCTCTGCGGTGTGCACATAGGGCGCGACCGCCTTGGGGATCCGCTCCTGCAGCAACAGCGTGGTGGCCTGGAACGCTGGGTCCGACTCGAAACGCGCTTGCATCGGCCGGTTCCTGAGCACATGGGCCAACCCCAACAAGCTCATGCCCTGGTGATGGGCCATGAAGGAGCGGACCACGGCGCTCGATTGCCCGCGCGGCAGGCGGGACGGCGTGAAGTCGATAGCCTCGTAGAAACCGAAGTTGCCCGCGCAGCCTTCGGCCGCGAGTCGCCGCAGATTCTCACACGCCTGCTTGGGTGCCACCATCAGTGCCAGCGCCGAGGCATAAGGCGCTACCACCAGATCCTCGGCCAGCCCGCGCTTTAGCCCCAAGCCGGGCACGCCGAACGCCCGATACTGGTAGTTGAGATGGGCGTCGACGGTGTTGTAGCCGGATTCCGACATGCCCCACGGCACCCCGCGCTGGGCCCCGTACTCGATCTGCCGCTCCACTGCGGTTCGGCAGGTCTGGTCGAGCAGCGTGCCGTCGTAGGTCGGCATCACCAAGAGCGGCATCAGGTATTCGAACATCGATCCGCTCCACGAGAGCAAGATGGGTTTGCCGCCCGCGCTGGTGAGCCGGCGTCCCAGGGCAAACCAACTCTCCTGCGCTATTTGCCCCTGCGCGATGGCCACGAAGGTGGACAGCCTGGCCTCGGAAGCCAGCAGGTCGTAGTAGCTCGAGTCGCGCCGTCGATCGTCCACGTTGTACCCGATGGCCAACAGGTGGCGCGTTTCATCGAAGAGGAAGTCGTACTCCATGCGCGCAAGCTCACCGGCGCGAAGCGCAAGCTGTTGCAGGACCGCGATCCTCTTTTGCGCGCGCTGGCTGCACTCGGCCACTAGCCGCTGCAACTCGGCCCACCATTGCGCGTCCCCGGCGCCCGGCCAGAGCCGCGCCTCGATGGCGGGCAGGAGTCGCGACGCGATCCCAGCCAACTCGCGCAGCGTCGGGATCTGATCGAGGCCTGCAAATCCGTCCAAGCTGCTGAGAGCCTCCGGCAACGAGGTCCAGGGAGCAACAAAACCCAGATCGGCCAGGGCATCTTGACATTGCCGGGCCAGGGCTTGCGCCCACACCTTGGCCTGGCTGTCCGGGCCCGCAACCAGTTGAGACGCGAGCGCTTCGGCCGCCTTCGTGATCAATTCGAGACGATGGCGGACAGCGGTGAGTGTGCGCGGCGGATCATCCGCGGCGGAAATCACGGCGCTCTCTACCCGAGCCATCTCAGCGGAGACCACGTCTTCCGTAGCATCGACCACCATCTTGAGCGTGTCGGCCAGCCCGGCGAAGAGATTCGGTCCCACGATCCTCTTGTCGGGTAGCCCTAGCAGTCCCTGCCGCAAGGTTAGCAGGTGTCCCGCGAGGTTGCCGCTGTCCACGCTGGAGACATAGTGGGGCCGTAGCGGCTGCAGGGACTGCGTGTCGTACCAGTTGTAGAAATGGCCGCGATACCGCTCCAGAGATTCCATGGTGTGGATGGCGTTGGCCGTGCGTTCGACCAGCCGCCCGGTCGACAGGTAGCCGAAGTCGTAGGCGGCTAGGTTCGCGAGCAGCGACAGCCCCATGTTGGTCGGGGAAGTGCGGTGGGCAATGGCCGCTGCGGGATGCTCCTGCACGTTGTCGGGCGGCAGCCAGTGGTCTTTCGGACCGACGAAGCTCTCGAAGAAGGCCCAGGTACTTCGGGCAACTGCGCGGAGGAAGTGGGTCTCGGCGGCCGTCAACCTGGCGGCGTGGCGCGGGAGGGGCCGACTAAGCCACCAGGCCAGGGCCGGGCTCGCGAACCAGAGGGCCAGGATGGGCGCGGCCAGGACCAGCGTGCCCGGCCGAAAGTGGGCAAGGAAGAGCGCCGCCGCTGCGGACAGCACCGGAGCGATCCCCATCGTGCGAAAAGACGTGGCGAGATCGGCGCTGCGGCCGCGTTTCGCATCCCCCGACAGACTCCATTCCAGAAGCCGCCGGTGGCTGACCAGCACACGAAATGCCGTACGCACGATCGCATCGAGGCTGAAGAAGGCCTCGTACGGCAAGCACGCGAAGGCAAAGCCCGCCTGGGCGAAGCGCCCGGCGGCCGAACGGCCTGACCCGGTCAGGTGCTGCACGAGCAGCACATCTTTCGGTTTGCGCAGCACATCCAGCAAAGCGGCGGCGGCGGGAGGAATGAGAAAGACTGCAAGCACTGCTAGGGTCCAGAACCAGGGCCGGGGTAGCAATGTCCAGCCGAGTAGCAACAAGAGTGTCGCGGCGGTGGAAATCAGACTGCGCCGGAGGTTGTCGAAGATCTTCCAACGCGCGAGCAGAGAGAGCGGATTGCGCTGCCAGCGTGCGGCCGGTCCACCGCCGGGAACCCTCGGCAGCAACCAGCGCGCGATCTGCCAGTCGCCGCGAATCCACCGGTGGCGGCGGTAAACGTCCGTGCGGTAGCGCGGGGGATATTTCTCGTAGAGCTGCACGTCGGTGAGCAGCCCCGAGCGTGCGTAGCAACCTTCGACCAGATCGTGGCTGAGGATTCGGTTTTCGGGAAAGCGGCCAGCCAGAGCGCGCTCGAAGGCATCGACCTCGTAGATCCCCTTGCCACTGAACGAGCCCTCTTGGAAGAGGTCCTGGTAGACATCCGAGACAGCGCGCGTGTACGGGTCGAGTCCCGGCTCGTTCCCCCAAAGCTGACAATAGCGCGAGCGATTCGCACCCGACAGGCTCTCGGCCATGCGCGGCTGCAGGATTCCGTAGCCCGCGCAAACTCGCTGTGTGCGTTGGTCGAAACGCGCCTGATTCAGGGGGTGAGCCAGGGCCCCGACCAGTTGCCTGGCGGCGTCGCGTGGCAACTGCGTGTCCGTGTCCAGGGTGATCACGTATTTCACCTGCTGCAGACCCGCCAGGTCGCCGACAACCAGCGAGAAGTCGGCATCCGGGCTACGACCGCGCAAGACGGCGTTCAGCGCCGCGAGTTTGCCGCGCTTGCGCTCGTAGCCCATCCACATCCGCTCACGCGGGTTGAAGCGACGCGGGCGATGAAAGAGAAGGAACGGGTCGGGGCTGCCGTACTTCGCGTTCAGCTCTTCGATTTTCCTTCGGGCCAGCGCAACCAGCGCCTCATCCTCGGGCAGCGTCTCCCGTTCGGCATCGGGAAGGTCGGTGAGCAGGCCGAAACGCAGATTCTCGTCCCGATTGGCCAAAAAGCGCACTTCCAGCGCCTCGACTAGGTCTGCAATATCTGCGGGGTTGGACAGCATGGTCGGAATCACGACCAGGGTGCGCGATTGCGGCGGTATTCCACTCGAATAGTCCATGCGGGGCAGAAGGTGCGGTGTGGCCAGCACGGTTGCCAGCCAATTCACCAGTGCCACCGCCAGTTGACTCGCACACAGCGCTGCGAGGATGCCGACGAGAACAAGCATTCCCCTGTGTGCCCCGTCGGCCTCGAGTCGGGCAACCAGGCCGCCGGTGCCGATCCCCGCCAGAAGGACGATCCCGCCCAGGTAGATGGGGAAGGGGAAGCGGCCGCTCGGCCCGCGCAAGGCCCCCACGGTGGAACCGTGCACCTGCGCCGCCCGTTCCAGTTGCGGCAACCCCAGGTCGATCAAGTAGAAGCCGACGTGTCGCGTGCGTTGGTCGCCTTCGCCGCTGCTCAAGCCCGCCTGGGCCAGCCGAATCGCCTGGCGCGCCACCTGACTTTCGTCGAGCGGGCTGCGCCTCGCGATCGTCTCTATCGTGCGGCGGTAACGGTCACGGGTGGCGAATTCCATCCCGCGGTAGACGTCGGCGGGATCCTCGCGCAGGATCTGCTCGACCGCACTCGTGCTCTCCACGAACTTGCGCCACTCGGTTGCCCCGAGGATGCGCAGGCTGCCGATGCTGTTGCTGATGGAAACCTGGTCGGCAGCCTGTTGTTGGTTTTCCGCGTGGACCACCTGCTCGATGGTCAGGTCGGACTCGGAAAGCCGCTGCTCGATCCAGGTGAGCGGCAAGGTCAGGCTCAGTCCCTGCAGTCGGTGCGCAAGCTCCGCAACGAACGAACTGGCCATCGGCGGGTTGGCCCGCGCCATGTCCGCGGTCACCAGGATCAGACTTTTCGGATCCTTCTTGGCCACGGCCGCCATCTGCTCCGCCCATGTGGCGGCGCGGTCGCGCTCGATGCGCGCAGCCGCGACCCGCGCACCCACTCGCCGCAGGTTCTCGATGAGAGCTAGGCGCAACATTATGGGGATGGCCCACAATTCGCCCAGCTTCAGCGCGGTCACCGTCTGGTAGGCCGCCACGAAACCAGCCAGGCTCTCTACGTCCACCCGTCCATCCCCGTGCGAGATCGCTTCCAGCGCGATGTCGTACACGCGCGGCAGACCTGCCGACGGGCCGCTGCGCAGACGGGGCAATTCCCGGCTGTAGCCCTCCGGCAAATGCTGCCTGGCCGTGCGAATCTGCTCCTCGATCAGGTAGAAGTTGTCGAGCAGCCATTCCCCCGCCGGGACGATGCGGCGGTCGGCCGCCAGCGCCTCGGTCAGAAGCTCGCAGGCTTCGATCAGGATTCGTTCATTGTCGGCAAGCCGCGCGAGCAAGCGATCAGGGGCCCATCGTCGCGCCAGTTCGTGCGATCCAGCCAAGGACCGCCCATGCTGCTTCATCTGGTCGGCACTGAGCAACTCGGCGCGCAACGGGGGTTCATCGGCGACGGTGCTGTCCGCAAGGCGGCTCCCGCGCAGACGGGTCATCCACCGAAGCAAGGTTGCAACCCCCTACTCATTGCCGCCATTCTTGCAAACCCCGAACCACAGATTCAGGCCGCTGACGCCCGCGCTTCCATCCACTTGCGGCGTCCAACTTCCATACTCTGCGCTGCACACCATCAAATTGAATGACCATCTCCTTCAAATCGGATGAGATGCGCGACCCACGCCAACTATCCCGGCCACAGCCCCGCCATCGCCAGCCCGAAGCAGTAATTCACGGCAGTTTCGCAGCATCCAAGCACCACTTGGACTCGCGGCGGTAAATGGCCCTGGCCTTGCGAGGCCGAGGGTGGTACTCGGAGTCAACGGATCGGGGCAGGCCATGCATTTGTTGTTGATCAATCCATCGAATCCGCTCGTCAGCATCGTCAACCTCGGCGAAAGCCGCTGGAACCGCTACCGGGTCTGGCAGCCGCTCAGCCTGATGGCCCTCGCCGGTCTGACCCCCCAGGAGTGGGAGGTCGACATCGTGGACGAGAACCTCGGCATGCCGGACTACTCGGCCATGCCACGGCCCGACCTGGTGGGGATCACCGCATTCACTTCGCAGGCGTGTCGGGCGTACATCGTGGCGGACCTTTTTCGCAAACTCGGTGTACCCGTGGTCATGGGGGGCATCCACGCCACCATGTGCCTGGAAGAAGTGAGCGAGCGGGTGGACTCAGTGGTAACCGGAGAAGCGGAAGGTGTCTGGGCCCAGGTCCTGCAGGATGCGCGGCAAGGCCGCATGCAACGCCGGTACGACGGTGGGTTGGCCCGGATCGACGGGATCCGTCCGGCCAGACACGATCTGCTCCAGCCGCGCTACGCTTTCGGCGCCATTCAGACTACCCGTGGCTGCCCGCTGAATTGCAGTTTCTGTAGCGTGACCTCCTTCAACGGCGCCTCGTACCGCCAGCGACCTGTCGCGGACGTCGTGCGGGAGTTTCAGCGCATCCCGGAAAAGCGCGTGCTGCTGGTCGACGACAATCTCATCGGGACGCGGACTGAGCATATCGCGCGAGCCAAGGCTCTGTTTCGCGCCATGGCCGAGGCGAATCTTGGCAAGCAGTGGATTGGGCAAGCCACCATCAATTTCGCGGACGACGAGGAACTGCTCGAACTAGCCGCCCGGGCTGGGTGCAAAGGCGTGTTCATCGGCTTCGAGAGCCCGAGCCCAGAGGGACTGCGGGAGCTGGGCAAGAAGATCAACCTGGTCAAAGGTCGGGACTTCCGCGCCTCAGTCGAGCGCATCCACCGGCACGGCATGCTGGTGGTGGGCTCTTTCATTATCGGACTGGACGCAGACCAACCGGGTATAGGCGGGCGCATCGCCGCGGCGGCGACCCAATACGGCGTCGACAACCTCAATGCACTCTTTCTCACGCCTCTGCCCGGGACGCAGCTCTGGGACAAGATGGTTGCCGAGCAGCGCCTGGCGGTCGATGACTTCCCCTTGGACTGGAAGTACTACACCCTGACCTTTCCGGTGGCGCACTATCGGCACCTCTCTCTCGACCAGGTCATTGCCGAGATGGACCAGTGCGGACGGAAATTCTATTCCATCCCGCGTATCCTAGGTCGCGCGGGCAGGAGCTTGTGGCAGCGTCGCGGCCTGCTCATCAGCCTGGTGGCCAGTCTCTCCTACCGCAGCAACCTGCCCGTCGACCGCCACGCCTACGCGGAGTTCAAACGCGCGCGAGGCAGCCGACATGTGCTCTCCGGCGCAGCCAGCACAGACGAATGCGTTCCGGCTTGACGAGGAAGCTGGCAAGCTGATGCCGGGCGAGGGATCCGCTAAGAGATAAGGACCCCAAAATGTCCTGAGCCGCCGCGGGGCAAGGGATAGGAGCACGCAACGCGCTAAGGCGGCTCCGAACCAGGGCGACCCTCGCGCCATTGCGCATGATGGCGCGTTCCAGCCCCATCTAGCTAGGGCTGAGAGAGGTAGCCACCTCGGCTCGTTTCCACCCGAATTGCCCGACAAGCAGTAGCTATGCCTACATCGGATTACAAGAAACCCCGACCAGCTGTTCGCTAATTGCCAGATCCTATGCCGCACTGTTTTCTCATTGTCATGAGATCAACAAGACGAACGGATTTCAGGAAAGAATAGACAGGGCTCACACAATTGTTGTCACACGATTGTTGTTTTTCCCGTCTGGTAGCGCCTGCCGATCCTCGGGTACAATGGCGCGGCTTTCCCGCTTTCGCTCGCGCCTCGAAGACTTTGTCGACCGCCAACTGTGAGCGATATCCGAAAGAAGACGAACACCTCTTTCCGCACAAGCCGAAAAAACGGATCTGTGAGATTTACATGAAGGTCATGGATCAGGCTCAAGAGCACCTCAATGTCAGTGAGGCCGGCGCCCAAGTAGACGGCGAAGCCGCGTCCGGACCACTGAAGACGCTGGAAACGATCGATCCGGTCTTTTCCACCGCTGCCCCGCGAGCGGTCAGCCGGGAGCGTCTGATCAACAAGCTCAACTACCTCAACTTCCAGAACCGGACCGTCCTGCTCGCCTTCGAGCATGCGAGGTACGGACACACGCTGCGGGTGGAGGCGAGGCCGCAACCGTGCCGGGAGCACCGCGTGCGCTGCACCTGGGTCGATCCGCGCGTCGCCCGTGCCATCTCCAGGTCCTACGTCTTCTCCTCCCTCTTCGTCCCGGACGAGCAAAAGCTGCTGCAGGGTATTGGTCAAGTGACCTCGATGGACGGGGAGGGGATCGTCATCGAGCTTCCCGAGATATGCACCGAGGTACGTTCCCGAAGGGTCGTGCGGCACCTCTGTAGAGGCGTTCAGGTTCAGCTCTTCAAGAACGGCTCCCGTTTCGAGGGCACGCTCGACGATTTCAGTCCGCTCTCGTTCCGCGTGCGGGTTCGCACCTCGCCGCCACAAACCTTTGGCTGGCTGACATCTGGCGCTCCGGTGATGGTCGTTCTCTCGAACGACCGGGAGATTCTCTTTTCGGGCGACTGCAGGATCGTCAGCAAGACCGGCGGACGGAAATCCCGGGAATACGTGCTCGAGCCGACCCAGGACCGTATCCAGCGGTTCGAAGGCAAACATTACCGCAGCGTTCGCCAAGAATTCGTTCCTGCGCCGAACATCGTGTTCGAGCACCCGCTCACCGGCAGGCTGGTGTCGCTCAAGGTGCTGGACCTTTCGGCGTCAGGCCTGGCGGTGGAGGAGAACGCGCGCAACGCCGTTCTCATGCCGGGCCTGATGATACCCCGGCTCGATCTCTGCCTTGCCAGCAACTTCAGGTTTTCTTGTCGAGCTCAGGTGGTCCATCGCCAAGTACTCGATCCCGAGTCCGAAGACTCCTGCCTCAGGTACGGGCTGGCATTGCTCGACATGGATGTCGCGGACCATGTCCAGTTGGTGGGGCTTCTGCACCATGCCGACGACCGCCACTCCTATGTCTGCAACCAGGTCGATATGGACGATCTGTGGAGCTTCTTCTTCGAGACGGGTTTCATCTATCCGCAGAAGTACGGCTTCATCCAGAAGAACCGGGAACAGATCAAGCAGACCTACGAGAAACTCTATACTCATAGCCCTAGCATCGCCCGCCACTTCATCTATCAGGACCGGGGCAAGATCCTCGGCCACATGGCCATGGTGCGTTTCTACGACAGCACCTGGCTGATTCACCACCATGCGGCGCGCAGTAACAGCTCGTTCAAGGCCGGCCTGAACGTGCTCGATCAGATCTCTCGGTTCGTTACTGAATCGTGCCGTTTTTCGTTCATGCACATGGAGTACGTAGTTTGCTTCTATCGACCGGAGAACCGTTTTCCCCGGAGCGTGTTCGGGGGTCTGTGTCGCGGCATGGACGATCCGCGCAAGTGCTCCGAGGCGACCTTCGCCTATCTCCATCTGCAGTGCGACCACGATGTCAAAGGCAGACCGGGTGGGTATTCCTTGAGTCCCGCAAACGACGACGATCTGCGCGAACTATCTAGCTTCTGCCAGCACCAATCTGGTGGCTTGATGATCAGCGCGCTCGACCTCGAACCGGGCGATACGGAGCACAGCGACCTGAGCGAGGAGTTCCGCAAGTTGGGACTAAAACGAGAACGCCAGCTCTACGCGGTCAAGTCGAACGACCGCCTGCAGGCCGTCGCCATGGTCAATCTCGCTGATATTGGACTGAACCTTTCCGATCTGACCAACTCGATTACCCTATTTG
>PMJO01000329.1 GCA_003158455.1 Myxococcales bacterium
GTGGCCGCCTGGATCAGCCAGCTCCCGCCGAGAGAGAAGGACAAGATACTCACCAGCCTCGTCGTGGATGCCGACCAGACACAGGTCACGGAGCTGCTACAGCGCTTTGTCACGGAGCACAGCGAAGGGCAGGGCAAGCCAGTGACCACAGGGAGGACCGTCGGCGAGCTTCTCCGGGCGGCAGAGGAACACGCGAGCGAACGCAGCCGTGCGGAGGCCGAGAGACGGGCGAAGGAGAAGGCCCGGCGCGATCGCGAGGCGGCCATCGCCAGGGAGAAGCACCTCGACAGCCTCGCCGGCCGCGAAAGCAAGCTTTGGGGCAAGGTCGATGCTTTCGTGGCCAGCAAGCAGCCGAAGAGCTACGACCAAGCCGTGGCAATCCTCGTCGATTTGCGGGACCTCGCAGCGCGCGGAAAAGCTGGTGAGTTCGGTCTCCGTATCGAAGCGCTACGCGAAGCCCAGGCAAGGAAACCCTCCTTCATACAGCGTCTCGCGAAAGCGGGCCTGTAAGCGCAGGGAACTCCCAACCCCTTGACGAGCTCCTGCCCGCCCGCTGGCAGCCCAGCCTCGCGCGCTGAACCGGCATCCACGTCCACGCTACACCACTGTGCGCCTGCAAAGCTCACCGCTCCATCGGGCGGTTACTCCGTGCAGACCACGGGAGTAGTGCTCGGGAAGCCGTGCGGTATGGTTTTCGGCCATGCTTCGTAGGCCTGTCCAAGCCCCTTATGATCTGGTGTACTTGCCTAAATTATGCCACTTGACAGACCGCTTAAGTCGCATACTTTAGACAAGCATGGGTTCGCATTCCGAGCATGATCGCCTGGTAAGCAAGGTTCCAGGGATGCTGGCTGACGTTCTGGGCCTCAGCACAGCGAATCTCAAGGTGCGCCAGGGCACCCCCTCGGGAGCGGACCTGGTGGTCGATGCCGGCCAGACCTTCGTCGTCGAGTTCAAGAGCTCCACCAGTGCCGCACCTATCGCGGCAGCGACGAAGCAGGTGCTGGCGCATGCCAACCGTGTTCACCGGCATGTTGTGCCGCTTGTCGCCGTGCCTTTCATGGGTCAGGTCGGTCGCCGTATCTGTGAGGAGGCCGGCGTTTCCTGGATCGACCTCTCCGGGAACGCGCACATCACTGCGCCTGGCCTCCGTGTGATCATCGACGGCAAGCCGAACCGGTTCATCGCGCCCGGGCGGCCGGCCAACCTGTTCGCTCCGATGAGTTCCCGTATCGTCCGCTGGCTTCTCATCCATGCCGGCCAAAGCTTGAGTCAAAGAGCGATCTCCCGTTCGACGGGTCTCGGTGAAGGCTTCGTCAGCCGTCTCGTGGCCCGCCTGGAAAACGATGGCTTTCTTGTCCGCGACGATGATGGCGCAGTCCGTGCGAAGGATCCGGCGCTCCTGCTTGCTGCCTGGCGGGAAGCCTACCAGTTCTCGAAACACCGCCTCCAGCAAGGGCACGTCGCTGCCCGTTCAGGCGATGCCCTTCTCAGATTCGTCGCCGACGCCCTCGCTGCACGGGGGATCGAGCATGCAGCGACCGGGCTCGCAGCAGCTTGGGCACTCACCCACTTCGCAGGATTCCGCATTGCCACGCTCTACCTGCCCACGGATCCCTCGCCAGCACTTCTCGAACAACTCGGCTACCGCGAGGATCCGCGCGGCGCGAATCTGTGGCTGGTCGTCCCGAACGATGCCGGTGTGTTCCACGGCGCAGTCGAGAAGGATGGGATTCGCTGCGTGCATCCCGTGCAGGTCTACGTTGACCTCAAGTCCCACCCCGAGCGCGCGACCGAGGCCGCGGAACGCCTTCGAACCAAGTTGTTGACATGGAGAAACGATGGCTGACAAACCGAGGCGAGCGTCGGAATACAAGAGTGAGCAGCTCGTGCTCGTGCGGGACACCTGCCTCTACGTCGCCACCAAGCTCGGCGACTTGATGGACGAAGTCGTGGTGGTCGGCGGGCTCGCACCATCACTGCTCATCGATCAGGGCAGGCTTCCCGAGGGCACTTCGGCGCACGTCGGTACGATGGACCTCGATGTGGGTCTCAAGCTCGCGCTTCTCGACGAAGGGCGCTATCGCACCCTGACGGAACGACTGAGAGGCGCGAATTTCGAGCCGGACCAAACCGACGAAGGGCGACCAACCCGGCAGCGTTGGAAGATGAGCGGCGCCCCCTCGGTCACGGTGGATTTTCTCATCCCTCCATCCAGGCCCGAGGACCAAGGCGGCAAGCTACGCGACATCGAGTCCGATTTTGCCGCCGTCATCGCGCCGGGTCTGATGCTCGCCTTCCAGGATCGACGACGCGTCAGGATCGACGGCAGAACGATTCTCGGCGAGAAGGCCGCCCGCGAAGTCTGGGTCTGTGGGCCAGGGGCCTTCGTCGTGCTCAAGGCCCTCTCTTTCCGCGGGCGCGGTGAGAACAAGGACGCCTACGACCTCTACTACCTCGTGCGCAACTTCGGCGATGGAGTGGAGGAGGTGGCGGCTTGCCTGCGCCCGTTGCTCGCCGACCCGGACGCCCGGCGGGCTCTTCAGATACTACGCGACGATTTCCTCGATCACGAAGGGGTTGGCCCGCGTCGGGTCGCGGAGTTCCTACAGGGTGGACCAGACGCCGACGTCCAGGCGGACGTGGTTGGCTTCGTGAAGGTGCTGCTTGACCGCTGCCGCCTGACAGGATAGCCACGTCTCCGGCGGCCGAGAGTGCCAACCGGGTCTCTACCCGCGCGAGATGGCAATGCGCGGATTACTCATCAAGCAACGCCATGATGGTGAGAAGCAGTTCGCGCAACCCAGAGCGGTCGCTTCCCTCTTTCCAAGCTCGTCCTGCCTGATCGAGGAGTTCGGTCACCCGGTTCGCCGCAGCGGCATTCTGGCTACATGTAGCCAGAATGGGACGCTCGGGGACGCTTTCTGGCGTTTGCTGACGTTCCAACTCTGCGAAATCCTTGGACACCGGACCGTCTCCCTGCCATCGCACTCTAGAG
>PMJO01000333.1 GCA_003158455.1 Myxococcales bacterium
CCTTGTTGAGCATGACGATGTCGATGGGATTGGAAAACTCATGGAACTGCGTGATGACGTAGAGCACGCGCGCCCCCACGATTGACCAAACCGCGGTCCACATATATATGGCGCCAGCGTCCTCGTTGCGGATGCCGTCGTTGCGCGCTAGGCGCATGGCCAAGAACCAGCCCGTTACCAGACCGGTGGTCAACATTACTCCGTAGGAAAAGATGGGCACCGGCAACCAGGGCTTGCCGAATGCTTCGGCAGAGGGAATCCAGGTTCCGCCCCGCAGCCCCAGCAGCGCCCACGCGCCCGCCACCATGAGCAGCGGGGTGGACGACGCCGGCAGCTTGGGGTTGCGCCGGCGCTGTACCTGATGGCGCACAAAAGACGCGACCGCCAAGACCAACGCCGCGACGAAGAGCACCTTCGAGGGAAGCTGCACGAGGATCGGATGCATGACTGACCATACCCCGATGTCGCCTGCCAGTCGACAGGCACGACCTTGGGGGCTATCCATAGTCAGCGGGGCCGCCCGCGGGACCGGCTCGCGGCTCGCGAAAGCTTGGGGGAGAGCTAGTTCGTGCGGGGCACGGGAGAGACGGAAAGCGGGCCGCCAAACCCTGGTTGCGCAATCTACCGCTGCCGCTCACGCTGGCCGATCTGCGGCTGCAGCGGGCGACCAGGTTCAGCGGCGGAGCGCAACCCCGTCCGCCGCAACACGGCTACTGATTCTTCGGTGTCTCGGTGAATTCGGCGTCGATAACGTCGTCCTTGCCGCCGGTGCCTTTGCCGTCGCCGCCTGAGGGCGCGGCTCCGGCCTGGGCGCCTTCGCTGCCGCCCGCGGCCTTGTACAGTGCCTCGGCCATTTTGTGCGACGCCTTCTCCAGACGTTCAAAGGAGCCCTTGAAGGCATCGGCGTCGCTCGCTTCGCGGTTCGAATCGAGCGTGGTCTTGGCGTCCTTGAGTGCGTCCTCTAGCGCTTGCCGCTCGGACGACGGAATCTTGTCCTTGTTCTCGTCGAAGTGCTTCTGCACGCTGAAAGACAAGGTCTCCAGACGGTTGCGCGCCTCGATGGCCTCACGTCGCTTCTTGTCCTCCGCCTCGTGCTCCTGCGCCTGCTTGACCATGCGCTGGATGTCGGCTTCGGTCAGACCTGATGACGACGTTATGGTGATGTTCTGTACCTTGCTGGTCGCCTTGTCCTTGGCCGACACGTTGACGATTCCGTTCGCGTCGATGTCGAAAGTCACCTCAATCTGCGGTACGCCACGCGGCGCGGGCAGGATGCCCTCCAGCCCGAACTTGCCCAGCAGGCGGTTGTCGTTGGCCATGGGCCGCTCGCCCTGGAAGACCTTGACTTCGACCGAAGTCTGGTTGTCAGCCGCAGTGGAAAACGTCTCAGACTTCTTGGTGGGAATCGTGGTGTTGCGCGGAATCAGCACCGTCATCACGCCGCCCAGGGTCTCGATACCCAGCGACAGGGGCGTGACATCGAGGAGAAGCATGTCCTTGACCTCGCCCGAGAGCACGCCCGCCTGCACGGCCGCGCCCAAAGCCACGACCTCGTCGGGATTGACCCCCTTGTGCGGTTCCTTGTTGAAGAAATCCTTGACCACTTGCTGCACGCGCGGGATGCGGGTGGAGCCACCCACCAGCACCACCTCGTCTATCTCCGTGATCTTCTTGCCGGCATCGGCCAACGCCTTCTTGGTCGGCTCGATGGTCCGGTGGATGAGATCCTCGATCATCTGTTCCAGCTTGGCGCGAGTCAGGCGCATCTGCAGGTGTTTGGGGCCATTGGCGTCGGCAGTGAGGAAGGGCAGATTGATCTCGGTTTCCATCACCTGTGACAATTCGATCTTTGCCTTCTCCGCCGCCTCGCGCAGGCGCTGCAGGACCATCTTGTCCTTGGATACGTCGATGCCCTGATCCTTGCGAAACTCGGCGATCAGCCAATCCATGATGCGTACGTCGATATCGTCGCCGCCCAGGTGCGTGTCCCCGTTGGTGGATACCACCTCGACCACGTTCTCGCCGACCTCGAGGATGGAAATATCGAAAGTACCGCCGCCGAAGTCATACACGGCGATGAGCTCGTCCTTCTTCTTGTCCAGGCCGTAGGCCAGAGCCGCAGCGGTCGGTTCATTGACGATGCGCTTGACTTCAAGCCCGGCAATGCGGCCCGCATCCTTGGTAGCCTGGCGTTGGGCGTCATTGAAGTAGGCCGGAACCGTTATCACGGCGTCCACAATCTTCTCGCCCAGGTAGTCCTCGGCCGCCTTCTTGAGCTTCTGCAGGACCTTGGCCGAAACCTCGGGTGGCGTGACTCTCTTGCCGCGGATCTCGAACACCACCTCACCGTTGGCACCACGTTGGGTCTTGAACGGAACGCGCTTCTCGTCCTCGCTCGCCTCTTCGTAGCGCCGTCCCATGAAACGCTTGGCCGAGAACACCGTGTTCTCAGGATTGGTGATGGCCTGACGGCGCGCGATCTGCCCAACCAGGACTTCACCCTTGTCGTCCCACCCGACTACGGAGGGGGTTAGACGGGCGCCCTCCTCGTTGGCGATGACCTTGGGTTCCTTGCCATCCATGATAGCCACCACCGAGTTCGTGGTTCCCAGGTCGATTCCTATGATCTTGCCCATTTGCTTGTCCTTTTCGTGGGATAGAGATTGTGTCCGAAGTCGCCGCGTACAGTAAGCACCGCCCTTTCACGCGTCAAGGAGCAGGTTCATGCGCCGCCTTTCTCCGCGTGTCATCACGCCCCCGCGTGTCTGCCTGACCGCTGATGGGCGAGTAAGAAGTGGTGTCAGGCGTGAAAGCACGTAGATTCGTCGGCCCATGACCGGGGATCACACGCGCGCTGGACGCAAGCTGGAAGCCGCGCTCGTGCACTTCGATCTGGCCGCGCGGGTGCGGGAAGCCAACGCTCTCGATCTAGGCGCGTCCACCGGCGGATTCGTCGCCGTACTGCTCGAACAGGGCGCGGACCATGTGACCGCGGTTGACGTGGGACACGGGCAGCTTCTGGCCGACCTGGCTAGCGACCGGCGCGTGACCAGCTTGGAACGCACCGACTTCAAAACCCTGTCGCTAGCGGTGGCGCCCGGACCTTTCGATTTCTTCACCGTGGACGTCAGCTTCGTGGCCGCGCGAAGCATGTTGCGCGGGCTAGCCTTTCGGCTGCGCGCCGGTGCGGAAGGCGTCGTCCTGGTCAAACCGCAGTTCGAACTGCCCAGCCATCTGGTGAAGGACGGCAAGGTCGACGCTCCGGCTCTGCGCAAGCGCGCCGTTGAAACCTTTCGCGCCAAGGCGGAGCGATTGGGCTTCGAGTTGCTGGAATGCATGGATTCGCCTGTGGCTGGCGGCAGTGGCACCATCGAAATCCTGGCCCATTTGCGCTTTGCCGGCCGGCCCGAGACCATGCCAAGAATAGGCGAGCGCAAGCCCGCTCGCCTGCAGACGAAGAAGCCGCGGCAGGTTCCCGGCGAACTGCATTGGTTCGCGGTTGCATCGCCCGGCCTGGAGCAACCCCTGCATTCCGAATTGGCAGTACTTTCGGAGATCGAGAAGCCTTGCGTGGTAGACGGCGGCGTCGAGTTCTCGGGAACCCTGGCCGCCGGCATGGCTGCCAATCTGCACAGCCGCATCGCCAGCCGTATTGTGCTGCGCATGGGCGAGGTGAAGGCACGCGACTTCGCGCCGCTGCGCCGAGGCCTGGCCGGTTTGCCGTGGCAAGGCTGCGTCCCGCGCGACCGCGCCCTGCGCATCGACGTCTCGACCAGCCACTGCCGTCTGTACCACACGGGCGCCTTGGCGGAGGCAGTGGAACTGGCGCTTGCCGACTGCGTGGGCAAACTGCCCAGACGCGAGAAACCGTCCGAGCTGGCCGAAGCCGACGAGCACACCCGTATCCTTCTGCGCGGACTGGACGATCGCTTCACCGCCAGCATCGATTCTTCGGGCGCGCTGCTGCACCGCCGCGGCTGGCGTCTGGAAGCAGGACGTGCGCCCCTGCGCGAAACTTTGGCCGCGGGCCTGCTGGCTTTGTGCGCATACGATCCCGGGTTGCCTCTCGTGGACCCAATGTGCGGGGCGGGCACCATCGCCATCGAGGCGGCAGCCCTGGCGCGCAAGATGGCACCCGGCTTGGCACGCCGCTTTGCCTTCGAACGCTGGCCGGTCCACGATGCATCCTTGTGGCAAGCCTTGCGCGACTCGGCGGTTGCTCTTGCGAGCGCGCCGGCCCCGATTCTCGCCATGGATCGAGACGCGCGCGCCGTGGACACCGCTCGCCGCAATGCCGAGCGCGCGAGCGTGCAGAACGATGTTGCTCTTGCCACCGCCGGGTTTGGCGCCGGCGAGATTCCCGCCCAAGCGGGGCTGCTCGTGGTCAATCCACCCTACGGCCACCGCCTCGGCGACCACGGGCAAGCCAACCGTCTGGCGCGCGAACTGGGAAAAACGGCGGCCGCGTGCTACCGGGGCTGGCGCCTGGGCGTTCTTTGTCCGAATCAGGAATTCGTCGCAGCGGTTGCGGCGGGAACGCGGCGGACGCCGAGCCAGACCCACGCGCTTCGCAACGGCGGGTTGCGCGTCCACCTTGCCATCTGGCTTCTTTGACTTGAACCCGGGACCAACAAAGGGTTAGCAGCCCGTAGTGAAAGTCTCCGCGTCGCCGTTCGGGCAAATTCTGGGCCGTCTGCTGCGTCGCCGCTCGCTTGAATACCGC
>PMJO01000054.1:0-11854 GCA_003158455.1 Myxococcales bacterium
CGTCGACGACGCCAGTGAGGCGTCGATGGCGCTGGTGCAGAAGGTGGTCACCACCATCCGAATGCTGCGCACCGAAAAGAACGTTCCGTCCGTCCAGCGGCCGCGCGTGATCCTGAACGTGGCTGACGACTACAAGAAGACCATCCTGGATGGCTACCGCCACCTAGTGCTCGAGCAGGCCAAGCTGGGCGACTTACTGGTGCGTCGGACCGGCGAGGCCCCGGGCGAGGCCGTGGTGACTGCTCTGACTGGCGATGTGGAAGTCATTCTCGTGCTGGAGGCCCTGGCCGACTCTGCCGCCGAGCGCACCAAGCTGGACAAGGATCGCACCAAGCTGGACAAGGATCGCGATCACTTGGCCAAGAAGTTGGCCAACCCGCAATTCCTAGAACGTGCCCCTGCCGCAGTTCTGGAGAAGGACCGAGCCCGACTGGCCGAAATCGAATCGGCCATAACGCGTCTGGATGCGGCGCTTGCGCGTTTGGGATAGGCGAGATCAGCTCTCTACGTAGAGCTTGAGCTGCTCACGCACAACGTCTTCGTTGAGTCCAGTGCGCAGTTGTTCTTGCAGGCAGTCAGCCAGGGTTAGTTGCATGTCTTCTACCCCTCCGTCCTGCATGAGCTTGGCCAGAAGGGCGCGCGCCTCCCGGCTGTCGTCATCGCGAATGAAATCCTTGACCATTTCGATCGTGAGCCCGCCGGAGAAGTCGAGCATCGCGTGGTCAAGGAGGAAAGGCGATGAGTTGTTTCACAGTGTCCTCCGACGGGGGGTAACAATCAATCTCTAAGAGCGTCTGCTAATATCCCGAAAACGCTATGAAAATCAAGGGAGAATCGGATGTGGGTCCGTGCTTTTTTCCTCTCGACCTCCTGCGGCTATCGCGGAACGAGGGGGTACATGCGCTACGTCTTGACGGTCTCTCAGTATTTGTCTACCGTCGCACAGTGTTGTCCCGTAGCTGCCCCTGGGCGCTCGCACTGGGCATTGTCTTTCCGCTGGGTTGCGGACCGATCCAATACCTGACTCAGGTCAGCTCGCGTGCCACTTCTGCCTTGGCGCGGGCCAAACAAGCGGGCGCGGAGCAGAAAGCGCCTTACGAATACGCGAAGGCAGACGCGTACCTTCGCCAGGCTAGGGAAAACGCCGCCCACGCGTACTTCCAGACCGCCCTCGATTGGGGCCGCCGCAGCGAGGACTGTTCAGGCAAAGCGATCGTGCGCGCCAAGCAAGCCCAGGCCGCAGGGGCGACGGCAAACCCTGAGCAGACAACATGTGGTGAGCCATGAACGGCCGACGGCGAGCGGCAATCGGGAGCGCCGCTCTACTGTTGCTCCTGGGCTGTGCCGGTCAGGACTTGGCCGCGCGGACAGATAGCGTTCGGGCTAGCCTGCACAAGGCACGCGAAAGCGGAGCTTACAAGTGCGCGCCTCGCCAACTGGCTCTCTCCGAGGCCAACGTTGAGTTCGCCGAAAGTGAGCTTGATCGGGGTGAGTACTTCCGGGCGCTGGACTACGTCGAGATCGCGGAGGACAACGCGCAGGCGGCCCTGCGTCTGTCGAAGGATGCTTGCGGGAAACCGCCGAAGCCACCTCTGGACACGGATGGCGACGGCATCCCCGACGCCATTGACAAATGCCCCTACCAGCCCGAGGATAAAGACGGCTTTCAGGACGAAGACGGCTGCCCCGACCCGGACAACGATCAAGACGGCATCCCCGACGCGTCTGACCTGTGTCCCAACGAACCAGGCCCGCCTGAGGAGCGTGGTTGCCCCAAGAAGTACTCGCTCGTGTCGGTAACCCAGGAGAAGATAGAGCTTCACCAGGCGGTCTTTTTTGCCACGGCCAAGTCGACTATCATGGCACAGAGCTTCCCCCTGCTGAACGAGGTCGCGGACGTGTTGAAGTCGCGGCCCACCATGCAAGTCAGGGTCGAGGGACACACGGACAGCCGCGGCAAACGGGCCACGAACATGCTGCTGTCGCAGGGGCGGGCCGATGCGGTCAAGGCCTACCTGGTGGGCCGTGGCATCGACGGAAGCCGGATGATATCGGCAGGGTATGGACCCGATCAGCCGATCGAGACCAATCGGACCGCGGCGGGTCGTGAGAAGAACCGACGGGTCGAATTCATGATATTGCAGCAGTAGTGGAGGACAAGCGTCAGATGGGAAACACGACTACACGACAGCTAGCGACAGTGTCGCGCGCGGCTCGATGGGCGTCGTTGGCGGTGCGGGTCGGCTTGATTGGCCTTGTCTTGGCGGCGTCGGCCGCGCCGGTGCTGGGGCAAGAAGATGAGAAAGCGGTCAAGAAGATCATCGACTTGAACAAGAAGGCGTTGGCAGCGATAGACGCCAAGCACTTCGACGTCGCCCGGGACAGCCTCCTGCAGGCGGTGAACGTGGCCAAGCAGGCGAACCTGCTCACCCACAAGATGCTGGCGCGGACCTACGTCCACCTGGGCGCGGTCTATTTCATGGGTTTCGAAGATCGCAAGTCCACCTTGCGCTATTTCGGCTTGGCCAAGAGTATTCGGGCCGACATCCAGCTCACCCCGTCGCTGGCAACCCCGAACTTGACCGCCATTTTGGACAAGGCGTCAGCCGAGGGAGGGCCAGCCGAGGCAGCAGAAGGCAGCGCCAAGCCGAGCCGCCGTCCGCCCCCGCGTGCGCCTGCGCAGGCCGTGGCGTCGGAGGCTGCGCCTCCTGTAGTTGCCCATGGCGTGCCGGAATTGCCCGCGGTATTGCCTGCCGATCTCTACTGCCCGGCGATGGAAGAGGCGCCTGAAGGTCAGGAGATCGTCATCCGCTGCGCAGTCAAACCCACGCTAAAAGCTGAACGCATCTTGCTGTACTTCCGGGCCTCCGGTGCGCCCACCTACGCCGTGGCGGCCATGCAAAACTCTCCCAAGGGCTGGCTGGAGGCCAGCATCCCCGCCGAGACCGCAACCGGAGAGAGCCTGCAATACTACTGCGAAGCTAGAGACAGCGCCGACAACATTGTGGCCACCAATGGGCAGGAGGACATTCCCAACCCCATTATACTCAAGCCCGCCGCGCCCGGCACGACCACGTTGCCACCACAGGTGGCGACCGGCGACAAGGGCGAGGGGGAAGATGCCCTGGCGGGGATCAAGCACGAACAGGAAAACGAGATCCTGGAACGGGGCATCCATCGCCGACGTCAGGGAGCTTTTTGGATTGGCGCAGGGGCCGGAACCGGCTTTGGCTATCACCGGGCCTCTTACTTGGAATGGAAGGGGCGGAACGGCCCGGTCGAATCTTCCGGCACGCACATCGCTGGCTTGGTGACCCTCTATCCCGAGATCGGATTTCTCATCACCGATCACTTCGGGATCGCGGCTCAAGGTCGGATAGAGTACTTCCCCATAGAGGGCTCGGGCGACACCCAGGCCGGCCGGCCGGCCAACGGAGCGATTGCCGTGCTGGGGAGAGGTCTGTACTACCTGGACTTGGGCGCTGGCAACGCGCAGATTCAGTTTTCGCTTGATCTCGGTGGTGGCTACTACCGCTACAACTATCCGCCGACCAATCCCGGCGGAAAGACAAAAGTGCCCGCAGACCCGACAAAACCGAATGGACCCTGCAAAATAGACCCCGCGACCAATGATTGTATACCTGCGCCCACGTTGCTCACGGACAGCATTCGCAGCGGGCCATTTCTCTACGGCGCCAGCGTTGGGTTCGTCTATCACCTCACCCACTGGTTCGCACTCAACCTCGAGCTGCGTTTCTTGGGGGCGGGCTCGCATTTGGGGCTTCTGGGCGAGGGCTACGGCTCGGCACAATTCTCGCTCGGTGGCAAGCGACCGGCTCAACCGGGAGACGCCCCACCGATGGAGCGATTGCCCGAGGAAGACGAGCCAGAGGAGTAGTCGGCGAGCTTCCGCAGCGCTTGCCCGGCGCTGCAGGGCCGCTTTTCTGGATCGCTTTCCGTCAGGCACACGACTAGTTCGGCCAGGCCAGCAGGGGCTTCTCCGCGGGGCAGGGGCGGGCGTTCGAGACGGCCGGCGAGCAGGTCCGCGTGCTGTCGCATAGGTCGGCCCGCCAGGGCCTCCCACAAGATGGCGCCGACCGCGAAGAGATCGGTGAGAGGTGACGAGACCGCGCCCCGAAGTTGTTCGGGCGCGAGGTAGATGGGCGTGCCGCCGGCAAGTTCGCTGGAGTTGTCGGCCCCCAGCAGGTGGGCCGAGCCGAAGTCGGCCAAAACCGGTTCGCCGGAACTGCGAAAAAGGATGTTGCGCGGGGTGATGTCGCCGTGAACGGCCCCCGCAGCGTGCAAATAGGTCAGCGTAGATAACAGCGAGCGTGCCAAAGCCTCGGTCTCATCGCCCGGCAGGGCAGCGGGCCGCGCGCGCGCGAGCCGGTCGCGCAAGGTGCCGCCGGCCAGGTATTCCATCACCAGCGTGCGCGCCGATTCGTCGAGGTCGTAGATAGCAACCACACCGGGGTGGCGCAAACCGGCCACCAGGCGCGCCTCGGCGAAGAAGCGCTGGCAGGCCTCGCTCAGCCGGGCCGGCGAGTGGAAGACCTTAAGCGCAAGCTCGATGCCCAGGCTGCGATCGCGGGCCAGGTAGACGGTTGCGGTGGAACCGCGGCCGATTTCGCGCAGAACCTCATAGCGGGACAGGGAGAGCAGAGGGTCGACGGATGCAGGGCTGGCGTCGGTTTCGGGAGTTTTCACAGGACCGCGCCTGAGCCATCCTTGGCCATTCATCCTAAGGGTACACCCATACCCATGATTGCTCCTGTGCGAGTTGGCGGCAACGCAACAGGAGAACTGAAGCGGCGCTCAACTTCACAGCCGGTCGGCGTCGCGGTGCACTCAGGGAACGTTCGCTCCGCTGCCTCGCCCAGGGCTTTTTGCAGCCGGCTTGACCAAACGCGGAAATGATGGTAGCTACTGGTAGCACTCATGGCAAGGCAGGCTCTCAACACATATCTCGAACCGCAGCAAAAGGTCAGCCTGGAACGAATCGCCCGGCGCAGGCAGGTCTCGCAGGCAGCCGTCGTGCGCGAGGCCATCGCTGAGTATGTCGTTCGCCACGACGGTGAATACGCCGACCGGCCCGTGGCCCAGGCATGGGTCGCGCTACTCGCGGGCAGCTACGACGGGGACGGCAAGCGCAACAACCCCGACGATATCTATCGATGAATGCGCGGCTTTTTTTCGTCGACACCTGGGCCTTTCGGGCCATGGCCGACCGGCGCGATCCCGCACACAGCGTGGTCGTCGCAAAATGGGAACGTCTGATGGCGGATCGTCGCGAATCCGTCACAACCAACTACGTGTTCGATGAGACCCTGACGGGAATTCGCATGCGCGCCGGCGCCCACCCCGCCATCAGCTTTGGCGAAAACCTCCACGCCCTCGCGAACCGGGGCGCCTTGCGCGTGGAGTGGATAACGGAAACGCGTGAACAGATGGCCTGGAAGATGTTTGTCCGCTACCATCAGCTTCGCGGCCTGTCGTTCACGGACTGTACGTCGTTTGCGGTTATGCAGGAACTGGGCATCGACGTCGTGCTGACCGAAGACGCACATTTCGAGAAGATCAACCTGGGTTTCGCGCGGATCTAGATCGTCTCCCCGCTTTCCGCCGGCGCAGCTTCGGCGAGCCGGTGGCGCACAAGCTGATCGAGATCCACGCCCCGTGGGCTTGATCGAACGACAACCAATACGCATCAGTCGGCCGGTTCAATGCCGGCGCGCTTGAGCTTGTCGAAGAGCGTGGTGCGGCTGATGCCCAGGAGTTCGGCGGCGCGGGTCTTGTTCCCTTTTCCGGTGCGCATGGCCCGCTCGATGAGCACAACTTCGATGCGAGCGAGGGTGGCCGGAAGGTCGATGCTCTCGGCCGAGGAATCCGACGCGACCGTGGTCGCTAGATCGGCTGAAGGGGTTTGCAGGTTGCGCCGAAGATCCTCGACGCCGACCACGCCGGTGCGATTCAGAATCACCATGCGTTCCACCAGGTTTTCCAGTTCGCGCACATTGCCGGGCCAATCGTAGAGCTGCAAGGCGACCAGGGCCGCATCCGACAGGACCACGTTCTTTTTCGTGCGCCGATTGGCCGATGCCAGGAAGTGTTGGCACAGGGCCGGCACATCCTCGGCGCGCTCGCGCAGGGCCGGCAGGGTGATGGGAACGACGTTGAGCCGGTAGAATAGATCGCTGCGGAACTTCCCCTCCTTGATCAGCGCTTGCAGGTTGCTGTTGGACGCCGCCACTACCCGGGTGTCGACCTGCCGGGTCTTGGACTCGCCCACCGGGGTGATGATGCGGTCCTGTAGTACCCGCAATAGCTTGACCTGCAGGCTGAGAGCCAGCTCGCTGATCTCGTCGAGGAAGAGGGTGCCGCCGTCGGCTTCCAGAAACTTGCCAGCGCGCGCCTCTGTCGCCCCAGTGAACGCGCCCTTGGCATGGCCAAACAGCTCGCTCTCCACCAGCCCTTCTGGGATGGCGCCGCAGTTTACGGCAACAAAGGCATTCCCCACCCGCGGCGAGAAGGCGTGAAGCAGGCGTGCCACCACTTCCTTGCCGGTGCCGCTCTCACCGAGCAGGAGCACCGTGGCGTCCGTGCCCGCCACCTGCGTGACCATCTCCAGCACGCCACGTAGGGCGGATGAATCGCCGACCAGAGCCGCCTGGGGTTGGTCTGGCTCCGCGGGCCGGTGCGCAGCAGCCTTGGGACTCGGCCGGCCGCGGGCCAGGGCCGCTTCCAGCACCGACTTCAGCTCCTCGGCATGGAACGGCTTGACCAGGAAGTTGAACGCTCCCGAGCGCATGGCATCCACGCAATCGGAGACCTTCGTGCTGGCGGTCAGGATCACCACCGGCGTGCGCACGGACGGCTCCTGCGCCTTGCGCAGGACCGCGAACCCATCCGCGCGCGGCATGCGCAGGTCACTGACCACCAGGTCGAAAGCGGCGCTGTCGAGGGCCTGCATCGCATCGACGCCGTCGGCCGCTTCGGTCACATGGTGGCCCATGTGCTCGACCGTCCGGCGCAATGACTGCCGCACCTCTGGCTCATCATCAACGATCAGGACTCGCGCCATAGAGTCGAGTATATCACGAAGCAGCACATTCACTTTGGTCGAGGCCTCCGCCAATCCACCTGTGCATGCGCGGGGCCAGCGTGAATGTGGCGATCGGCCGAGCACTGGCCGCAAACCCGTCGTCTCACCGACGGCGCTGGTGCTGGCCGGCCGTCGGTGCGGGGCCGCGAGGGCCGAGCAGGCTACCGGCGGAATCCCGATGGAGCAGTGGTGGGCGGCATATCGGAATGCCTTCGAGGGCGCGCCATTGCCACGCGAGCAAGCGCCTCTCGCGCTGGTCCCGTCCTTGCGTATGGAACGAGGCATGAACGCCGCGCCCTTGAGATCGTTCTTTAGCGTCGTGACCCAAACGGTGACCTGGCTATGACCCTGTCCGCAGCAAGTTGCCGTTTCTCCCGCCGCACACACGGAGCACAACCATGAGAGTACTCATCGCCGAGGATGACGCCGACCTCCGGCAGTCACTCAAGCAGTGGTTCGTCAATTGGGGTCACGACGTGGTGGTCGTGGGTAGTGCGCCCGAAGCCATCGCGGCGCTCAACAGCCGGGACGAACCCGATCTGGCGTTGCTCGACTGCGAGATGCCGGAATTCAACCGCCTGGGTGCGGTCCGCCAAATGAGCAGGCGCGCAGACGTGGTCGCGACGTACCTAATGGTGTTCACGGCGAGCAAACACAAGCCGTTCACGGTCCAGTTGCTGCGTGCTGGTGTCGGCGACTGCCTGAGCGAACGGGCCGACGGTCGCGATTTCGGGCTGCGTCTGGAGATCGGCAAGGCTTTGGTCGAATTGCACCGCCAGCGCTGGTGCCCGGAAAGCGCGTGTGGTGCCGAAGACGAACGCGCCAACTGATGACGAGTCTGCGAGTCCTACGCCGCGAACGCCCGCCAACCGCCGCTCTGCGCGTCCATGTCGCGCTCGCTTAGGCCACGGGCAACGCGATCCACCGTCGGTCTTCTGACGGCTGGTGCCGCGCATCGACATCGGCGATCCGACGCTCCTGAGAAAAAGACCATTGGTTGTGCTTCGTTGGGGCTGGTCCCGTGGTTGCACTGACTGGGGGCATGGAGACTTCTGAACGACCATCGTGCCTGGACGAACCAACCGATCTGGCGTCGGGAAGATCGGCCGGCAGCCACCGAATCCCCGTCGGCCTTTCGCCCGTCGATCCCGGCGAGACCACGCGCATCCTGCTGGTGGACGATGTCATGCTGAACCTGGAGATCCTGAGAGANNCAGCTAAAGGGCGATCCAGCCTTGAAGCACGTGCCGATCATCTTCTGCTCCGCGCTGGATGACACCGCCGCGAAGGTGCGGGGACTGGATGCAGGGGCCGTCGACTTCATTGCCAAGCCCTACGAGCCCGCGGAGGTCGTGGCCCGGGTCAACACCCATCTTGCGCTCGGCCGCCTGCAACGTGGTCTCGAGATGCGCAACAGCGAGTTGGAGCGCGAGCTGACCCTGGCCTACGAGCTGCGCCAGGACGCGCTTCGGCGCATGCAGGAGGCGCTGCTCGGTCGCTCGGATGCGGTCGCCAGACTCCGCGCCTCGATTGTCGATGAGGCACGCTCCTCGCTTCCCGTACTGCTGCTCGCTGAAGCGAGCTGCGGCGACGAGGCGGTGGCGCGCGCGATCCACGATGCGTCCGCGCGCCGCAAGCGCCCCTTCGTGGCGATCGAGTGTGGGCAGATGGTGGACTGCGACCTGGCGACGGCCTTCCAGGATCGGACTTGTCCGAACGGCAGAAACAAGCTCGCATTAGCGGCCGGCGGAACGCTTTTTCTCTCGGGAGTCCAACTCCTGCCCCAGAAGGCCCAGAGTCGTCTCCTGCAGATCTTGCTGGCCCAAGAGAACGCGCGCGTGGCCGCAGCGGGTGGCCAGGACGATGTGCGTTTCATCGCGTCGGCTGCGTCTGCCCCCACGGGCGGCGGTCTGCCCGACGGGTTCGATCTGCAGTTGGCCCAGAAGCTGACCCGCCGGGTGCTGCGGCTGCCCACCCTGGCCGAGCGCAGCGATGACATCCCAGAACTGGTCGAACTGTTCGTCACGCGCCACGTGCGCGCCCTGGGTCGGGTGCTGGAATCGCCGAGCGAGTTGACGCTGTCGCGCCTGCGCGCCTATTCGTGGCCAGGCAACCTGCGCGAACTGGAAGACGTCGTCCGCCGCAGCATCATCTCCAGCCGGGGACCGCTGCTCGATGTGGACCAGGCGCTGCTCAGCGACGGCATCCCGTTCGGAAGCTACCGCTTGCTGCGCAAGCTGGGCGAAGGTGGCATGGGCGAAGTCTGGGAGGCGCGGCACCAGCTCCTCGCGCGTCCGGCTGCGGTCAAGCTCATCCGACCCCAGCACATAGCCGGAAAGAACCACGCGGTGTTGCGACGGCGCTTCGAGTGCGAGGCCAAAGCCACCGCCAACCTGGCCTGTCCGCACACCGTCACCCTGTACGACTTTGGCGTGTCCGAGGAGGGAGCCTTCTACTACGTCATGGAGCTGCTGCACGGTATGGACATACAGCGTGCGGTAGAAGAGTTCGGCGTCATGCCCCCGGCCCGGGTGGCCGCTCTGCTCATGCAAGCCTGTCGCTCACTGGCCGAAGCGCACGCCAGTAATTTGGTCCACCGTGACATCAAGCCGGCGAATCTCTTCATCTGCAAGCTCGGCCTCGAGGTCGACGTGCTCAAGGTGCTCGATTTCGGCATGGTGAGCGGCGGGAAGTTGGTGGAGGACACGCGCCTGAGTGTGGCCGACGAGATCTACGGCACCATCGAGTGTATCTCGCCCGAAGCCGCGACGGGAGCGAACAATCTCGACGGGCGGGCGGATATCTACGGCCTCGGCTGCGTGGCCTACTGGATGCTGACCGGTCAGCTCGTGTTCGAGGCTCCCTCGGGCATGACCATGCTGCTCAAGCACATCCAGGAAGCCCCGGTGCGTCCGTCGGAGCGCGCGGGCATCGACATCCCCAGCGATTTCGAAGAGCTGGTGATGCTTTGCCTGGCCAAGCAGCGCGACAATCGCCCTACCGCCCTCGAGTTGCTGGGTGGCCTGCAAGCCAGCCGCCTGCACGAAGCATGGGACGACCGCGCCGCCCGGGCGTGGTGGATGGATCACCTTCCCAAGATCATGGAGCCCTAACATGCGCGGACAAGGCAACGGAGAGACGATGACCACGGCGGAGCAACGGATCGCGGACTTGGAGCGCGAAAACGGCCTGCTGCGACGTTTTTCTGTGGCAGTTGAGCAAAGCCCGGCGTGCATCGTCATCACCGATCTGCAGGGCAGCATCGAGTACGTCAATCCCAAGTTCCTGGAGCTGACCGGCTATTCGGCTGCCGAGGCGCTGGGCCAGAATCCGCGCATCCTCAAATCGGGAACGACGCCACCGGCCGAATACGAGCGACTGTGGGCCACCATCAACTCGGGACGCACCTGGCACGGCGAATTCTGCAACCGCAAGAAGAACGGGGAGCTGTACTGGGAATCGGCCACCATCTCGCCCATCGTCGACGGCCAAGGCAACATCACCCATTTCGTCGCGGTCAAGCATGACGTCACCCAGCGCAAGCAGGCCGAGAGCGATTTGCGGTCGGCGAAGGACTTCCTCGACGGCGTCGTCAACACGATCGCGGACCCGATCTTCGTCAAGGATGACAAACGGCGTTTTGTGCTCGTCAACGATGCGCTGTGCACAATCGTAGGCCGTCCCAGAGAGGGCCTACTCGGCCAGGATGGCGACGACATGTTCCCCGAGGACCAGGTCGCGGTCTTCCGCAAGATGGACGCAGATGTCCTCGATACCGGCGAGGAGAATGTCAACGAGGAATCCCTGAGCAACCTGTCGAGCGGCGAGGTGCGCACGATCGTCACGCGCAAGTCCCGTTTCATCGACCTGGCCGGACGGCGGTTCCTGGTCGGAGTGATCCGCGACATCACCGAGCGCAAGCGGGCCGAGACTGCGCTGCGCGCCAGCGAGGAGCGGTTCCGAACCCTCTTCGAGCAGGCCGGGGACTGCATACTTCAACTGGATATCAAGCCCGAAGGCACGCCTGTGATCGTGGGTGCGAGCAACGCGACCTTCAAACTCCTCGGCTACGAACGGGACGAGTTGATAGGCCAGCCGGTGTCTTTCATTGAGGTGATGCCCGCTGCGTCCGATTCCTCTGGCGTGATCGCCGCGAGGCGGCAAGATGTTCTTTCTGGAAAGGGGGCCGCATTCGAGACGAGGCACCGGTGTAAGGACGGCACGATCCGGGATTTCGAGTGCTCGGTCAGGGAGATGCGAATCGGTTCGAAGATCGTTGCCATTTCAGTAGAGCGCGACATCACCGAGCGCAAACGGATCGAGGCTGCCCTGGGCGCCAGCGAGACACGCTTCCGCATGCTGTTCGAGAAGTCGCGCGATGCCCTCATGACCATCGAGCCGCCTTCGTGGCGCTTCGCCTCAGGCAATCCGGCCGCGATCGCGATGTTCGGCGTGCGGGATGAAGCGGACTTCGTGTCGAGTGGCCCGTGGCAATACTCGCCCGAGCGGCAGCCGGACGGCTGTGTCTCTGCCGACAAGGCCAAGGAGATGATCGAGACGGCCATGCGCCAGGGATCCCACTCCTTCGAGTGGGTACATCAGCGCCTCTCGGGCGAGAATTTTCCCGCCATCGTCCTGCTCACGCGGATCGAGATTGACGGCCAGGCGTTTCTGCAGGCCACGGTGCGCGACGAGACCGAGCGCGTGCGGCACCAGACCGAACTGCGGCGGGCCAAGGAGGAGGCGGAGGCG
>PMJO01000054.1:11930-15060 GCA_003158455.1 Myxococcales bacterium
AAGATCGAAGCCGGGAAGGTGGAGATCGAATCGATCCGGTTCGACCTCGACCAGGTACTGGCCAAGGTGAGCAACACCCTGTCGGGCAAGGCCGCCGAGAAGGATCTGGAGATGCACTTCCAGGTGGCGGCGGACGTGCCGCGAGCCCTGGCGGGGGATGCCATGCGGCTTGGACAGGTGCTGCTCAATCTGGTCGGCAATGCGGTGAAATTCACCGACAAGGGCGACGTGGTCGTGTCGGTCGAGGTGGTTTCCCGTAGCGGACCGACAGCGCAGATGCGCTTCTCGGTGCGTGACACGGGGCTGGGCATCACCAAGGAAGAGTGTGACAGGCTGTTCCAGCCCTTTGTCCAGGCCGACAACTCGACCACGCGCAGGTTCGGCGGAAGCGGCCTGGGGCTGGTCATCAGCAAGCAACTGGTCGAACTGATGGGCGGCACGATCTCCCTGCAGAGCACGCCGGGCATAGGCAGCACCTTCACTTTCACGGTAGGCGTCGGCTTGCCGGAGCAGACCGGACAGCTCGTGCGCATGGTGCCGATGGACCTCCGAGGAATGCGCGTTCTCGTGGTGGACGATAATCCGATTGCGCGGATGGTCCTGCGCGAATCGCTCGGAGCGATGTCGTTCGCCGTCGCGGCCGTGAGTTCCGGCCCCGAGGCCATCGAGAAACTGGCGGCGGCCCGGCCCCCCTTCGAGCTGGTGCTGCTCGACTGGCGCATGCCGGGCATGGACGGCCTGGAGACCGCTCGCCGTATCAAGGCCCACCCTGCTCTGTCCCGTGTGCCCAGGATGGTGTTGCTCACGGCTTACGACTGTGAAGAGGTAGTCAGCAGGGCGGCGGATCTGGACCTGGACGGCTTCTTGCCCAAGCCGGTCAGCGACTCTGTCCTGCTCGATGCGATCGTGAACGCGTTCGGCCGGGACGCGGCTTCGGCCCCGCGTGCGCAGACGGCGGCAAGCCCGGACGGACATCCTCGCGCCGCGCTCGCCGGGGCGCGGGTACTGTTGGTGGAGGACAACAAGGTGAACCAGATGGTCGGTCAGGCGCTGCTGGAGGGATTGGGGCTGACGGTCGAGATCGCCGAGAACGGCCAGCAGGCGATCACCATTATCGAGGCTGAGCGCGACCGTTTCGACGCCGTTCTCATGGACCTGCAGATGCCGGTGATGGATGGCTACGCGGCCACGCGTGCCCTGCGCGCGCTATCGGGCACAGCCGGGTTGCCGATTGTAGCGGTGACCGCAAACGCTCTGCCGTCCGAGCGAGAGCGTTGTCTGCAGGCCGGCATGAACGAGTACGTCCCCAAGCCCATCGACCCCGACCTGCTGCGCGTTGTTCTGGAACGGTGGGTGCAGCCCCGACGCGCTCCCGCGCCCCTGCTGGTCGAGCCGATCGCGGTCGCGGGAAACCCTGTCGCCAACTCGCTGCCCGAGATCCTGCCGGGCGTGGACACCGGGGTTGCGTTGCAGCGGCTGATGGGAAACCGAGATCTGCTGGTCCGCTTGCTGCGCCAGTTCGCCAGCGAGCACACCAACGATCCGGAGCACATCCGCGCCTCCCTGGCGCGCGGGGATCTTGCTGGGGCACGTGCCGCGGTTCACCGACTCAAGGGAGTGGCGGGAAACCTGGCGGCGCAGCAGGTGTTCGCCTCGGCGGCGGTGCTGGAGTCAATCCTGCGCGAGGGGGCGACCGCCCCGTTCGACGCCCAGCTCGATGATCTGGCGAACGCGATGAAACTGGTCACGCAGTCGGTGGCAGGCCTCGCGGCCTCGGCGTAGCGCTGCCTTTCCGGAGAACCGGTGCATGGGCGACCTCCCGTAGGGGCGACCTGCGGTCGCCCCCGTCCGCATCAAGTTGTTTTGTGTGCGTGGGCGACCGCAGGTCGCCCGCCTCTACCACCGGTCGCCGCGAACGCGCTGGGTAGGATTCTCGCGATCCAATGCCCATCGCACCGGATTTTCGACAATGTAGCGCCGAATGTCGTCGAGCGATTCGTCGTTACGGATGATGTGTTCATAGTAACCGCGCTGCCAGATGGAGACGCCGGGCATCGCGTATTCGGCATTCGCACGTCTGGTCGATGCCGCCTTGAAGCCCGCCAAAAGCGCCGCCAACGACCGCCCGCAGGGTCCGGCCGGCCGGTCGCATCGACCAATAATATCGGTGACTGGGCGACCGCCCGTAGGGGCGACTGTTGGGCGACCGCAGGTCGCCCCTACGGGCAGTCGCCCCGGGGAGACGTCGTCTACGACGACGCCGAACAACCACACGATTCCGTGCACGTGGTTCGGCATGACCACGAACTCCTGCGGAGTGACCCGCACGTGTGGGCGCATGGTTCCCGTCCGCAACCATTCGTCCTGCACGAGTCGGCCCATGTCGTTCACACGCATCTTGCCGTCCATGACCTCGCCAAACAGACAGGCATGGTTCCGCGTGCAAATCGTCACGAAATACGTCCCGGCCTGCGCGTAGTCGTACCCGCGCAGACGAATCGATCGGCGAGCGTGCCGGTGCAAATCCAAAGTCATGTGGACGATGTCGTATCGGCACCAGACTCCGCGTGTTTTCTCTGGAGGCCGGGCGTGGGGCGGTTTTGCGCAAACCGGGCAGCGCAAGGGCGGGGCGACCNNCGCCCCTACGGATCGCGTGCCCCGCCTTCCGTGTAGGGGCGACCTGCGGTCGCCCCGGGGACACGTGTGGGCGCATGGTTCCCGTCCGCAACCATTCGTCCTGCACGAGTCGGCCCATGTCGTTCACACGCATCTTGCCGTCCATGACCTCGCCAAACAGACAGGCATGGTTCCGCGTGCAAATCGTCACGAAATACGTCCCGGTCTGCGCGTAGTCGTACCCGCGCAGACGAATCGATCGGCGAGCGCGCCGATGCAAATCCGAAGTCATGTGGACGATGTTTTATCGGCACCAGACTCCGCGTGTTTCCTCTGGAGGCCGGGCGTGGCGCGGTTTTCCGCAAACAGGGCAGCGCAAGGGCGGAGCGACCGCAGGTCGCCCCCGGATCGCACGCCCCGCCTTCCGCGTAGGGGCGACCTGCGGTCGCCCCATGGGCGGTCGCCCACGGATCGCGGGCTCCGCCTTCCGTGTGTGGGCGACCGCAGGTCGCCC
>PMJO01000311.1 GCA_003158455.1 Myxococcales bacterium
GGCGACCGGCTCGGGTGGCATTGCACAGCTGGGCGGCTCCGGCGGGACCACGCCGACTGGCTCAGGTGGAAGTACGCAAGCCGGCGGCGCAAGCGGAGCGGACGGCGGGATCAGCTCTCAAGGCGATATATACGTATCCCCGACGGGAGACGACAGCAATCCTGGAACGCAGGCCAAGCCGCTCAAGACTATCGCGGCCGCGCAGGCCGCCGTCCGAGCCCATCCCAACTTTCGTAAGTCCCCTCTTGCCGTGGCAGTTCTCCCTGGAACGTACTACGTCGGCAAGACCATCGTATTCACGTCGGCCGACTCGGGAACGCAGGCGGCACCCGTTACGTACCGAGGCGGCGGCAACGCCACGCTGAGTGGTGGTTTATCCCTCGGCAGTCTGACGTGGACAGCGTACAAGAACGGAATCATGCAGGCCACGGTGCCGGCCAGCATGTTCGCCAATTATTCGTTCGACGACGGCAAGGCCGCGCCGACTGTAGATACCAAAGCGCCGGGGGTGAAAGATGCGACGTACGGCTTCTCCAGCGCCCTCTTCCTCAATGGTCAGCGCCAGCACATGGCGCGCTACCCGAACTACAAAGACCCGACCCAGGCGTACGGGGGTAACTCCAGCAACGCAAGTTCGCGGCCCGGCAGCTGGGCGCACCCGCCGACCTCGTCGCAGCCGGCCTACTTGCACGGCGTGCACGGCAAGCTTTGGGGAAGCGAGGACTACGTCATCACGAGCAAGACCCAGCAGAACGGTCCGCTCTGCAACGGCCGGCCCGAGGGGCTGAACGGCACGCAGTTCATCGAGAATGGCTTCGACGAGCTCGACGCTTCGGGCGAGTGGTATTTCGATCGCACCGGTGTGGCCGGCACGGCCAACACCTTGTACTTCTATCCGCCGAGCGGGGTCGACCTGACGAAGGCGGACTCGTACACCCTCGAGATGGCCGTGCTCGAGCGCATCTTCGAGTTCGACGGTGGCTGCGGCACGGGATCGTCTCGCACGATTCCCGACGGGGGAGTCGGTTTGCCGACCAATCCGAAGACGAGCACGTGTACCTCGACGGCCCCGGTGCAATGGGTGACGCTCGACGGATTCCACTACATCGACACGCTGCGGACTTTCCCGAGCTGCAACGAACAGATCGTGCGTTCCGATTGGCGAATCTACCGAGGAGGAGCCGTCTTCGTTACGGGCGGCGAGCACGTGACCATCTCGAACGGCTTCTTCGACCAGGTCGGCGGCGCCGGTGTCTTTGTCAATGGCTACAACGACAGCGTGTCCATCAACGGGAACCTCTTCATCGGCACGGGGTCGAGCGCCATTCTGTTCATGGGGAACAACAACGCCGTCCGCAACCCGATCTTCGGCTACGGCGGCGGGGTCGCCGTCAACCAACTGGACATGACTCCCGGCCCGCAGACCAACGACTACCCAAGCAACTGCAGCGCCACCGAGAATCTGATTCACGACATTGGCGACCCCGAGCTGCAAGTGGCGGGCGTGGGCATCGACATGGCCGCCAACATCACTGTCAGCCACAACAGCATCTACAACGTGCCCCGCGCGGGTATCAACGTCGGGGACGGATGCTGGGGCGGCCATATGATCTCGTACAACGACGTGTTTGCCACCGTGCTGTTCACCGGGGATCACGGCGCGTACAACAGCTGGGGTCGTGACCGTTTCTGGGACACCAGTACTGGCGCCCTGGAGTCGCGGGTCGGCGATCCACCGAGCAGCCTTCCTCTCCTCGACGTCGTCAAGCCCATCACGCTCACGCATAATCGCTGGCGCTGCGACCAGGGCTGGGACGTCGATCTCGACGACGGCTCGACCAACTACGTGATCACGAACAACGTCTTCCTGTCGGGCGGCCTCAAGTGGCGCGAGGGCTACTACCGTACCGGCGACAACAACGTGCTCGTGCAACAGCGGACGACCCCGTGCGCGCCGAACGCGGCGGTGGAAGACGTGTCCGGGTGTCTGAGCATCCACGTGTGGCCCAAGGGCAGCGGCGACGTGTTCACTCACAATATCTTCTGGGGCCTCGCGCCTGACAGCCCCGACGCCTACGGCAAGGAAATCGACTACAACTTGTTCCAAAGCGCGTCGCAGCTGTCCACCGCGCAGGGTACCTACCATACGGACTCGCACTCGGCATCGGGCAATCCCAACTTCATTGACCCGACCAACGGCAACTTCCAACTTGGCACGACCTCTCCCGCCACTGCGCTCGGCATCGTGAGTCTGCCAGCACCGACGACTGAACAGTACGGCGTGACGATTCCCCAGCTGCGCGCGCAGGCGGCCACGCCGCCATTCGGCAATGTCGGCCTGAAGCCCGTCAATACGGACGGAGGGACACGCGACTGCACGACGCAGACGACCTGGCGCGGAGCAACCATCGAGAATCTATGTCCGGGCGAGCTCTCGATAGTTGGTCTCGGCTACCCCGTAGGTGTCTTCGTGCTTACCGTCCCGGCGGGAAGCCAGGCTGCGACCGACGGTCTACAGGCACTCGACGTCATTCTGCAACTCGGCGGTCAGAGCGTTACTTCGCTGGATGACCTCAATCGTCTGTACAACGCAACCACGGCCAGTCAGAAAGTGACGCTTGGGATCTACCGAAACCAGCAGGACGCCACCGTTACAATCACTCGTTGATTGTCTGCGGTCGAGGCCGAGCCGCATACGCCACGAAGGAAACCAAAAGATAAGTCGATGACACGCGGCCGCTGTTCACAGAAGCTCATGGTTGGCGCATTGGCGATTCTGGCCGCCTCTTGCTCGTCCAACAACGCCCAGAACAGCGGCAGCGGTGGATCCAGGCCAAGCGTGGGTGGCGCATCCGGCGGGGCGACTACCGCCAGCTCCGGCGGGCAGGTTGGCAGCGATGGATCCAGGTCAAGCGTGGGTGGCGCATCCGGCGGGGCGACCAGCGCCAGCTCCGGCGGGCAGGTTGGCAGCGGTGGATCCAGGCCAAGCGCGGGTGGCGCATCCGGCGGGGCGACCAGCGCCAGCTCCGGCGGGCAGGTTGGTACCGGCGGCTCTGCTCCTGGCGTCGGCGGAAAGGGCTCGGGTGGCTCCGCGTCCGGAGGCGCGGCAGGCTCGGCGAGCGGCGGCTCGGGCGGCGGCGGCGTAACTTCGGGCGCTGGCGGTTCAAGCTCCGCAGCCACAGGCGGATCGAGCACGACGACGGCCGGTGGCAGCTCTGGTGGCGGCGGGGCTGCCAGCGGTGGCTCTGGCAGCGGTGGCGCGACAGGCAGCGGCGGCGCGTCCGGCGGGAATCATCTTTACGTCTCGCCGACGGGCAGCGGAACGACCTGCTCGAGCGCGGCGCCCTGCTCGATCACCCAAGCGCAGACGGCCGTGCAGGCGCTCGCAAGCGCGCTCCGCGCCGACGCCGTCGTCGAGCTCGCCGACGGTACGTACGCGCTCGAGGCAACGCTCGGGTTCGCGGCGAACGACTCGGGCACGGCCGGCCACCCGGTCGTTTGGCAGGCTGCAGCCGGTGCCCATCCGATCCTGTCGGGCGCGAAGAAGATTACAGGATGGACGGTGAGCGACGCGGGAAAGAACATCTGGAAAGCGGTGGCGCCTGGCGCGTTCGCCACCCGCCAGCTCTACGTCGACGGCAAGATCGCCGTGCGCGCGCGGGCGGAGGTCAGCCGCTCGAGCATCTCGATGAACGGCAACGGGATCGGCGGCGTTCCGAGCGCGGTCGCCGGCGCGTCCCAGCCCGGCCGCATCGAATTTCACGCCATCGGCTCGTGGACCGACCGCTACTCACCCGTGAAGTCGTTCTCGGGCGGGTCGGCGACGATGATGCAGCCGGCGTGGGCGAACAACCTCTGGGGGTTCGATACCATCAGCGCTTCGTATCGGCCATCGACCACCTGGTTCGAGAACGCGTACGAATTCCTCGATAGCCCGGGCGAATGGTACCAGGATACCGCGGCCGGAGCCCTCTACTACATCCCGCTTTCCGGTCAGGACATGAGCAAGGCCGACGTCGAGCTCCCCCAGCTCGAGTATCTACTCGCCGTCGGCGGCACGCTCGACGCGCCGGCGCACGACGTCACATTCCAGGGGCTGACGTTTTCCTATACGAGCTGGCTGAACCCGAGCACGTCTGACGGATGGGCGGACCAGCAGACCGGCGGGTACATCCACGGCGACGGAAAGGGCGAGGGCTACCCGAACGGTTACCCCAGTTTCGACTCCACGCGACCTTTCTGGTGGCAGATGCCAGGCGCCGTGCAGGTGTCCGCCGCGAAGAACGTCACGTTCTTGCGTGATCGCTTCCTGGGCCTGGGATCCGTCGCGCTCGGCATTGGCAACGACGACAACGCCCACAAGACCGGTGCCGGTCTGGCCGCGGACACGATCAACGTCACGGGCTGCGTGTTCACGCAGATCGCGGCTGGGGGTATCATCGTCGGCGGGATCCGGGCGAATGCCCACCACCCGAGCGACCCGCGGATGATCGACCAGAACATCACCATCTCGAACAATCTGATTCACGACATCGGCATCGACTACCGCGACTCGGACGCGATCCTGCTGACGTATGCAGCCAGTTGTATGGTTTCGCACAACGAGGTCTACAACCTGCCGTATTCGGCCATCAGCAACGGTTACGGGTGGGGCCAAAACGACGACGGCGGCAGCAAAGACTACCAAGCACGTGGCCTTTACCAGTTCCAGCCGCTCTATACGACGCCGACGACATCGAAGAACAATCAGTTCGTCGCCAATTACCTCCACGACAACCAGCAGCAGATGAACGACGGCGGCGCGTTCTACGAGCTGAGCGCGAGCCCGGGGACCGTGTTTTCGAAGAACTACCTCAAAGCGCCCGCCCACAGCGCGGGCTCGAATTTCGGCACGTACAGCGACGAAGGGACAAGGTATGTGACGTTCAGCCAGAACGTGTTCGACGGTTGGGGAGAATGGGCTAACCTCAACTGCACCGACGTCAACGAAACCGGGAACATCACGTACTCGGGCAACTGGGGCGCGACGGCAGGAATCTCCGGCCAGAGCGGGTGCAGCTCGAGCTCGCGTTCCTGCCCGGCGTCTTACGTCAACAGCGGGACGACGTATGCAGGCAACCCGACGAACGTCAGCGTGCCGTCGCTCGTGTCGACCTGGACCGCGGGAAATTGCGGCGACGTCGTCGCCAACAGCACCGAGCCGACGAGCGCGGCAGCCGCACAGGAGGTCGCGAACGCGGCAGGGCTCGAAGCGGCCTACGCCGACCTCAAGAACGCGCCCTGATCGGGCGCGCGGAAGGCGCGCCCGTGGATAGTCGTTCTAAGCGTTCTCGCATTCTGAGCACATTCACGATCGCCACTCAGCTTCACGCCTTGCTTGGCGCAAGCCGCATTGACCACCTTGACGCCCTTGGCCAGTACCTCGGGCCCGGTGCCGTCGCCCGGAATCAGCGCGATGTGCATCTGGCTTGAGCCATTTCGGCCGCTTGAAGGATCCATCAAATTACGATGTTTGGCCGTTTCCGATTCATGCTCGTGGTCGCCGCACCTGCGGTTCTTGGCATCGCTTGTTCCTCGAACACGCCCGGGACCGGCAGTGGCGGATCCGGTCGGGGAACCGGGGGTGCTGCATCCAGCGGCACAGGTGCCACAGGCACCGGAGGGGTGGCCGGATCCGCTGGCATGACGAGCAGCACGGGCGGAGCTGGCGGATTTGCCAAAGGCGGCGCTGGCGCGAGTAGCAGTGCTTCTGCTTCGGGGGGGCGTGGCTCTGGTGGCGCTGGCGGTGGTGGCGCCGCTGGCGGCGGTGGTGTCTCCAGCAGTGGTGGTGCCGCTGGCGGTGGTGATGTCTCCAGCGGCGGCAGCAGTGGCAGCGGCGGCAGCAGTGGCAGCAGTGGCAGCAGCGGCCAGACGGGCGGCACAGGGTCGGGCGGCAGGACCGCCTCCGGCACCGGTGGTGCGTCGGGGACAGCTGGAATCACCGGCAGAGCCGGCGCTCCTTCCACCGGCGGAATGTCGGGTGGCGGCGGAACGACCTGCACGCCGCCACAGGGCGCCGGAGGCGGGAACACGATGTGCAGTCCGCCCACTCCCCCTTCGGCCAAAGATTCGGTCACGCTCGACATGGCGGTGGCCCAAGGCGCGCCCACCTACCTCGCTTCCGGTTTCATCTACGGCATCGCCGAGGACGGTACCCAGCCGCCGACCTCCCTGCTCTCCGACATCAAAGTGAAGGGGTTGCGCGCGGGCCGCGGGCAAGCCGAGGGCTGCGGAGCCCAGGCCTGGGCCACCCACTGGAACGTCATCAAGGCCTACTACTCGAGGGCGAAGGAGGTTGGCGCAACCTACCTCCTGCTAGTCAGCGACGACTACGGCTATTTCTGTACCTTCCCTGGGGACAGCGGAGACTGGACCGGTCTCACGACGTTCATGAGTCAGCTCATCTCCAACGTGCAGGCGGCCGGGATGACCGGCCCAGACGTGCGGTGGGAGCTTTGGAACGAGCCCGATGTGAACATCTTTTGGAAAGGATCCCAGACTCAGTGGCTGGAGACCTGGAAACACGCCTACCAGCAGCTTCGCGCCGCGATTCCTGGCGCCGTCATCGAAGGGCCGAGCCTCGCGTCCGGCCCAGGTGGATCGTGGGCCAACGCGTTCTTCGACTACGCGAAAGCCAATGACGTCATGCCGGATTACATCACCTGGCACGAGGAGGGCGGAGGGGCCGATCCGGTGACCGATCTGGCCACCATCAATCGCCAGCTCACGAGCCGCGGGATCACGGGCGTGAAGGGTTTCGACGTCAACGAATATGGGACGACCGGCGAGCAGAACCCGGGCCACTCCGCCTGGTTCCTGGCCAGATTCGATCGGGCGGGCATCCAGGGACTGCGCGGCAATTGGGCGGACGCGGAATTCTTTTCGAACATGGGGGATCTCGTGGCGGCCAATTGGCAGCCGAACAGCCAATACTGGGTCTACAAGCGGTATGCGGATCAGACGGGGCTTCGGACCAGCGTCACGGCGGGGACGCAGGTGGACGCGGTGGCGTATCAGGATGCGTGCGCGGCCAAATCCATCATCGTCGTCGGCAACAAGGGCGGCGTAACGGGATCGGTCAACGTCGTCATCAAGAACATCCCGGCTTGGCTGCAGACCGGCGGCTCAACGAAGGTCCTCTTGGAAAAGATGCCGACAGGCAGCGCCGCGCTCAATGCCCCGGTGGTCGTTTCAAATGCCGCCGCCACCGTGACTTGCAATGCGATGACCGTCACCATCGACTGGGCCACCGCCACCGACGGCTACGTCGTCACCTTGAGCCCGCCCTGAGCGGCGCGCTGCTTTCGCAAGGGCGCGCCTCACACCGCCATCTTCGGTGGATGGTCATTTTGAACGCCGCCCTTTTTATTTTAACAAGATCGCATCCGCAAAGACAAAAGCCGACAACGGAGAAATACCTCCGGCGGGGGAGAACCTCTATGAAGACGATGACTCGTACTGGCAACACTCTCTTGGCGGCGCTCCTAGCGTGCGGCTTGGTGGGCTGCGGCAGCTCGGAGACCAACAACGGGACTGGTGGCAGCGGCGGCGGAGCCGGCGGCACGACCACGCCCAGCGGCGGCAGCGGCGGCGGAGCCGGCGGCACGACCACGCCCAGCGGCGGCAGCGGCGGATCTAGCAGCACGGGCACGGCCTCGACGGATGGCAAGCTCTGCCCGGCCCCGCAAGCCCTCATCACCGATTTCACGTACACGCCCGGCTCGGACACCACCCAAGTGCCCTTCGGTAACTCCACCACGTTGAGCGGCGGCGAGTACGTCTACGGCGGCTTGACCGGCGCGCCCCTGGTTTCGGACACGAGCAACAGCAACTGGCACATCACCGGCTCGGTGGGTGACTATTCGGGCTTCGGACTTTACTTCAACGGTTGCAGCCGCATCGATGCCTCGGCCTTCAAGGGCATCTCGTTCAAGGTCTCCAGCGCGGTCATCAGCGACGGCATCACGTTCGGAGTGGACACGCTCGACAACACCATCACGGCCGACTGGATCAACTCGCACGGCGGCAGCAGCACGGGCCCCGGCCGCTGCACCCCGCCCGCGGACCCGAGCCTCAATCAATACTCCCAGTCGACCTGCACCAACGCAACCGCATCGATCCCGGTCACCGCGACGCCTACCGTTCAGCAAGTGCTGTGGAGCGACTTTGCCGGCGGTAAGCCCGACGCTATCATCGCGAAGCCTGGGGAGATCGTCGGCATCCACTGGTCCTTCACCTGGACCGGCGCCGGCACGCCCTACGCGGTGGACCTGACCCTCGACGACCTTTCGTTCATCCCCTAGCTCGAAAGAAAGCGCGCGAACGAACAATGCAAGGTGAGGGAAGACCATGATCTATCGGCAGCGCATGGCATCTTCACGATTCCAGTCTCCCGCCAAGAAGACATTCGGCGCTCTCGTCGGTTCGCTTCTGCTGTGCACGACAGCCTGCAAGAACAGCAGCGACACGCATGGGAATGGTGGAATCGCGGCAGGGGGCAGCCAGACGGGCGGGGCGGGCGCTGGCGGAACCACGGGCACCGCAGGAAGCGGCGGGACGGGCTCTGGCGCGGCAGGGGACAGCGGTTCCATCTCGGGCGGCTCCGGGGGCGGCGCCGCCGGAAACAGCGCGGGCGACAGCGGAGGTCAAGGTGGTGTTTCCCCAGATGCGACTTCAGACGATTTCTTCACCGCCAACTTCATTTGGGAAGCGACCGACGGTCCGTCGAATTCCTGGCTCGCGTTTCGGAAACACGTGACCCTGGCGTCTGCGCCAGTGAGCGCGATCGCCGACATCGCGGTCGACTCGAAATACTGGCTGTGGATCAACGGACAGCTCGCCATCTTTGAAGGAGGCCTCAAACGTGGCCCGAACCGCACCGACACCTACTACGATGAAATCGACTTGCAGCCATTCCTCACGACTGGCGACAACACGATCGCCGTGCTGGTGTGGTTCTGGGGTAAGGACGGTGACTCGCACCTGAGCAGCGGCAAGGGAGGGCTCCTGTTCCAAGCGGACATCGACGGCACGCGCGTTGTGAGCGATGCCACCTGGCGCGTCCGCTTCCATTCGGGGTACCTCGGCCAGACCGATCCAGGGCCGAATTATCGCCTGCCCGAGTGGAACGTGCAGTTCGACGCGCGCCGCGATCTCACCGGCTGGACGCTGCCCAGCTACGACGACAGCGCGTGGGTGACTGCAACCGTCAAGGGCCGGCCACCCGCCGCCCCGTGGACACACCTGTGGAAGCGTCCGATCCCGCAGTGGCGCGATTACGGCCTCAAGGACTATGTCAACTCTGCGCAGCTCCCGAGCGTCGGCACGGACGGTGTGGTGAGCGCGACTTTGCCCTACAACGCACAGGTCACGCCGTATTTGAAGGTGACGGCGCCCGCCGGGGCAGTGATCAAGATTCAAACCGACACACATGGCGAAGGGCCGTCCGTGCGCGCGGAATACACGACCCGCGACGGCGAGCAAGAATACGAGTCATTCGGCTGGATGAGTGGAAACACCGTCCAGTACACCATCCCGAGCAGCGTCCAGATCCAGGCCCTACGCTATCGAGAGACCGGTTTCGATACCGACCTCAGCGGATCGTTTCGCAGCAACGACAGCGATCTGAACACGCTCTGGACCAAGGCGCTGCGCACGCTCTACCTCGACATGCGCGACAACTACATGGATTGCCCGACGCGGGAGCGGGCGCAGTGGTGGGGCGA
>PMJO01000126.1 GCA_003158455.1 Myxococcales bacterium
CATGGTGTGGGTGTTCTTCGGGTCACCCGGAATGCCGTTCAACATGTTCCAGTCGAGACCGTCGGTACGGGCGTCTGGGTGGCAGCTCGCGCAGGACAACCAACTCTGCAGCGTATGGGATGCATCATGATAGATGCGCTCGCCCTGGCGGGCCCAGGTTTCGTCGGGCTGAGTACCGACATTGATATACTTGGTGACCTGGGCGGAGGTGGTATCCACAAGGCCGACCTGGCCAGAGAAGTAGACGGCCACCGCAAGCTGCTTCCCATCGGGAGAGACGGCGACCCCGCGGGGGCCTTGTGCCGGAGCCAACCGGATCACCTGGAGCAGACCAGCGCCCCACAATGCCCCTAGATCGCTAGCGAGTTCCGATCGCTTCGTCGGATCGGCGGCGATGTCGAACCACACATCGGAGAGAGGCTTGGTGAAGCCGGCCTTGCTGCGGGCAGTGGCCGTCGGCGTCTTACCGCTCCCCTTGAGCGCAGAAGGAATGGTGCCGGCGAGCAGCTGTTGCAGCGTGGAGAGATCCACCCGGAGCACCTGGTGTGCGCCCGCTGCCGAGACCCACAGGGTCTTGCCATCTGGGCTCACGTTGACGCCCCAGGGATTGGCTGCTCCCTCGCTGATGCGGTCAAGCAGCGTGGTCGCGTAGACGCTCTTGTTGGCAATGTCGATAATCGATAGGGCGTTGGTCCAGACCCACCCCCGGAGCAGATGCGTCACTGGGTTGTTGCTCCGCCCCAGCTGGTGGACCACGTAGGCCCACTTGCCATCGGGGGAGCAGCTCACCCCGCGGACCGCCGTGGAACCGACCGGAAGCTTGACGTTGGCGATGACCTTCCCGCCCGCGATGTCCACAAGGGTGACCGAGGCCGCAGCGTCAGGCTGGGTAGCGTCGCCCGAGGCCAGCAAGTGAGTCACCACCGCCGTGCCCCCGGTGGTCCCGGTGGGCGCAACAGCAACGGCAAAAGGACGGGGGGCGACAGCCAGGGTGGCCTGCGTATTCCCGGTTGCGCTATCCAAAATGAGAACCTGATTCAGGGCGAAGTCGGGGACCACCAGCTTCGAACGATCGGCGGTCAGTGCCACATCGGTCGGCTTGGGGCCCACATTCAGGCGCCGGATGACCGAGCCCGCGGTGGTGTCCACCTCGGCGATGGTTCCCGCGCCATACTCGGCCACCATCACCTTCCCCGCGCCTGACGGGGCAAGCCCCTTGGGCTCGCCATTTAGCCCCACAGCGCGGAGCGTTGTGCCGGCCTTGGGGTCGAGTACGACGAGCTCGCCAGCGCTCGCGTCGCTGACCGCGAGGGTCGCGGAATCATCAGAATAGGCGACCGCGTACGGTGAGCGGAAGCCCGACGAAGGGGACGAGCTCGACCCGCCTGCGCCGGCCTGGCCGGCACCCGCAGCGCCACCATGGCCCGAACCTGTGGTGCCGGCCTGACCGGCACCCCCGGCGCCACCCTGGCCCGAACCTCCGGCGCCACCATGGCCGGCACCTGCGGCGCCAGCTTGGCCGGCACCCCCGGCGCCACCCTGGCCCGAACCCGCCGCGCCACCATGGCCGGCACCTGCGGCGCCAGCTTGGCCGGCACCCCCGGCGCCACCCTGGCCCGAACCTGTGGTGCCACCCCCGCCAGTCGCCCGCCCGCCGCCCCCTCCGGTCTGTCCTCCATTGCTGGCGGCCCCAGAACTGCTACTCCCGCCGGAGGGTGACCCCGTCCCCGGGTCCGGGGTACAGCCCACGAGCAGCAACACCGAGCCAATCAAGGTGGCAAACCGTGCCATGGTAGTCCTGGAAGATCTTCGTGTGTCCATGCTCGTCTCCATGATTTCGTGGCATTCCTCCCATTCACCACCCATGCCATTCACCACCCAGCTCCGTGAAACAGCCGCGCACTATCTTGTCCCAAGGGCTCGGGGATTGTCAAAGCGAATGAAGAAAAGGGGACTCAATGATCAAGCAGGCGATCGATGTTGGCGTTCCCGGAGGAGGCGCCGCTGGCCACAACCCATCCTTATTTGATATGTTTGCCGCTGGATGGTCATTTTTGTTACGGAATAGTCGATTTGTGACAAGAAAGTCTGCGTTGGCTCTCCGAAGATCCCGCCCCCCAGAGGATTTCCGACGGCGCGATGGCGCCATCTGCCGCACGTGACACGGTGCTGAAGGGCCGCGTCCGCTTTCCAGCCTTCGACCGCGACCGTCAGAGGGGTGCCTAGTTGCGATTCGTCCACTCCAGATAGCACTACCAACTATTTCGATGTCTAGGCATCAAGCACACGTGGTATTAAAATTCAACGTCGGCCGATTGCCAGGAACACCACGCATGTCTTCTAGCTTGATGTCTGCGGCCCCGCCAAAGGGGAGCTGCTGCGACGACAACAATATATGATGAAAGCCCGTCGGCATTCTTCTCACCTAGTTGGCAGAACCGAGAATAGGTAGCGCTATGCCGGCCTGCTTGACCATAGACAGCTTTTCACGCTGCTCGACCTTCTCGGTCGCCGAAGGCTGCGACGAGACGTTCATCAGCCTTGCAACCCTGGAGGGATTGAGTTTTCCCGAAGCGCTCGCCGAATTGACCGCTAGGTATTCGTCGGCGCTCGACCGCCTGAGCCTCTCCGATTCGACGGCCGTCTTCTGTCGCATCTTTCTGAGTGACATCCTGAACCAAAAATCGGCGCTTCTTCAGTCCGCGCTCTTCAACCGGTTGCGCGCCTCCTGCGCACTATCGATCGTCGAACAAAAACCGGTCGACTGCGGCCCCGTTTCGCTCCTCTCGTATCACCTGCGCGACCCGAAGAAAGCGGTTGCCAAGCAACTGTCGCATCCCACATCCGATGGCTGGCGCAACGACCTGATCGTCAAAGGCAGGAACTATTCGCTCCTCTTCAGCGCCAATCATACCGGCGGCGAGATCTTCAACGCCTATGCGCAGACCAAGGCAATCTTCGAGTCGCTCAACTCGGTGATCGAACAAAGCGGCATGAACCTTCTCGACAACGGCATCCGCACCTGGGTGTACGTGCGGGACCTTGACAACCACTACGAAGGTATGGTTCGCGCCCGCCGGGAGTACTTCGCCGCGCACGGGCTTACCGACAAGACGCGCTACCTCGCGAGCACCGGAATTCTGGGAATGAGCTATTCACCGGAGAAGATCGTGTCGGTCGACTCGTTGTCGATACGCGGACTTGCGGCGGAGCAGGTCGTCCGCATGGAGGCGCTCTCGCACCTTTCGCCTACTATTCTCTACGGGGTTACCTTCGAGCGGGGACTGCGAGTGCGGTTCGGCGACCGCTCGCACCTGTATATTTCCGGAACCGCAAGCATCAATAGCAAAGGCGAGGTGCTACACGAGGGCGACGCTGAGCTGCAGACACGGCGCGCGATAGAGAACGTCCGCGCGCTGCTCGAGACGCAATCTGCGACCCTCGATGATATGGCATATGTCATTGCCTATGTGCGAAACGTACACGACCGGCAACGGGTAAGAACGGTGCTCGACGAAGAGCTCGGTAGAAATATACCGCTGGTGTTTATCGAGGCGGCGGTCTGTCGCCCCGCCTGGCTTATGGAATTAGAAGGGATCGCGATCATTCCCGATAGAAGCGAGTTTCCACCGTTCCTATAGGGAGCGTATCCAATACGGCCCGGCCCGTGCTACGCTGGGCTTTTCGCTTGGACAAGAGTGCTTCAATGAACCAAAAGACATTCAGTTGGGCAAGTTGTCTTGCGACCGCAATGGTTGTCCTGTTGGGTGCGTGTAACTCCAACAGTGGCACGTCCACCACGACGGCCGGCGGCGGCGGGGGACAGACGCAGGGAGGGGCGGGCGGGCAGACCACAGCCACGGCCGCGGGAGGAAATTCCGGCGGCAGTGGCGGCCAGGGCGGCCAGACTACGGCCACAGGAGGAAATCCCGGCGGCAGTGGCGGCCAGGGCGGCCAGACCACGGCCACGGGAGGAAATCCCGGCGGCGCTGGCGGCCAGGGCGGGCAGACCACGGCCACAGGAGGAAATCCCGGCGGCGCTGGCGGCAAGTCCGGGCAGGGCGGGCAGACCACGGCCACAGGAGGAAATCCCGGCGGCGCTGGCGGCCAAGGCGGCCAGGGGGGCACGTCCACCGCAACACAACCTGACGCAGCGGCTGGCGCCGGAGGGAGAGGCGGCCAGGGGGGTAACACGTCCCGGCCGCAAGTCGACGCCTCAGACACGCCGGTCGGGGGCACGGGGGGCAGTTCTGGCGTCGATGGAGGTGGGGGTCCCCCCCGCCGTGTACTGTTATGCGACGAAGGCAACCGGCGCGTCCTCCTTGTGGACTTGCAGAACCCCGGCAGTGCGGTCTGGAGCACGCAGCTCAACGATCCGAACAAAGACGGGGATAGCATGCGTGATATCCAGCTCGTGGGAGGCGATCGCGTCGCGGTGTCAGTTGCAAAGGGATATGTCGAGCTCGACGTCAATACCGGCGCGATCAAGAAGGAGGTCAGCACGTTCACCGGCGTGGAGAGCCTGCGCCGACTGCCCAATGGGCACACCGTCCTCGGGGGGAATTCCGATGGCGGGGTCACCTTGCAAGAGATCGACGGCCAGGATGCGGCCGTGTCAGGGCACAAGATTACGTTCACAAACTATAGCCAGTTCCGCCTCTTGCGGCGAACGCCGCAGGGCACCTTCCTGATTGGAGTAGCGAACACCCTGGCCGAGGTCAATTGGGACAAGCAGACGGTTTGGCAGATGGATTTTACTGCCGCTGCCGGCCACGACCCGGACTACATCTATCAAGGGCTCCGCTTGCCGGACAACACCATTGCGGTCACAACAGGCTATGCANNGCGACCATCGCCCCCTACTTCTACGCTGGATATCAAATCCTGCCCAATGGCAACTACGTGGTCACCAACTGGGAAGGCCATGGCAGCGGGAATGGCGGCAAGGGCATCCAGCTCCTGGAATACGACCCATCAGGGCTACTGGTATGGAAGTGGAAGCAGGATCCCAATCTGGTCTCGTCGCTTCACAACGTCATCGTTCTCGACGGGCTTGACACAACCAAGCTCCACGACGACCTCAACGGTGTGCTTGCCCCGGTCACGCAGTAGTCGCGGTGCGGATGGATCATGCATGCAACAGACTATCGGTCCTTGATTTGGGTGCTGATCCTTGGCTTGGCTCCTGCCACAGCCCTTGCCCGAACGTCGAAGAAAGTCAACAAATCCACGACCTCCGATTCGGGCGTAGAGGCAGGAAAGACGTCAGCGCCCGCCGGTGGGGTGGAGAGCGAAGCGAGCCAGTCAAGCGTCCCGCAGCCAGTCGGCGCCACTCCAACGATGATGTCTCCCGCTCCAGACAGCTCGGTGCCTGCTGCACAGCCGCAGGCACCGGTCGGACCGGCGCCGCTGGAAAGCGGCCCGACGGCATTGAAGGGAAAATGGAACCCCACTTTCTACGGCTTCATCGAAATCGATGCCATACATGACTCGACCCAGAGTTTCGCCAACGGGTGTCCGGGGTATTTTCTGATCGCTCGTCCGGGCACGTATGCTGGTGACCACGGCCGGACCATTTTCGACGCGCGCGGCTCGCGCTTCGGCTTCAAACTGGCGGCTCCCGAGGCGTACGGAATGAAGGCGACGGCTGTCCTAGAGATGGACTTCGCGGGTAACCAGATGCCGACGAACTATGGTGCGAATGCGAACGGAATCTCCGAGGGGGCAACCTACAGCAACCCGCTCATCCGAATCCGTCACGCTGCGATCAAGCTGGAATCGGAATACGTCGACCTGTTGGCCGGGCAATACTGGCAGTTGTTCGGATGGGCTCCCTTGTTCTTGCCGGTGACGGTGCAGATCCCCGGCTTTCCCGGGGTTCCCTACGGACGGAGCGTGCAATTCCGCCTGAGCCACGTCTTCAGAACACAACTAATAGGCGTAGAAGTCGCGCTAGCCGCAGCAAGGCCGCCGCAGCGAAACAGCGAATACCCTGATGCCCAGGGAGGGGTGCGAGTACTTCTGAATGGGTGGACGGGCGCCTTTGCTCTCGGTGCAACCGGCGGGGCCTTCTTGGAAATGCCCGCAAGTATTGGAGTGTCGGGCGCGTTCCGCAGACTAAGAGTTTCCGAATTCGTAGCTGAACCGCACGGCCAGAACGACATCAATGTAGGCGGTATTTCAATCGATGTCTTCCTGCCGGTCATACCTTCATCGCTGGAGGACAAGGGAAATGCCTTGAACCTGACAGCCAACTATACCAACGGCAGAGGTATTGCCGACTTGTACACCCCGGGAACCATGGGGGGTGCTGGATTCCCCCCACTGCCAAATCCGAATGCCGTCAGCCCTGCCCCGACTTGGCCACAGGACATCGACAACGGNNATGGTGGGTGGGCAGTACTACTTTCCGCCGTCCGGCCGGGTTTGGATCGCGGCCAACTATGGCTACGCCAGTTCCGCGAACATCGCCAGCTATGACCTTGTCCCCGCACAGATCGTCACGAAATACACCCTTTGGGATGCAGTGGCCTATGTCAACGTGACCGGACCCGTGAACGTTGCCTGTGAGTTCGCACACATCACTGACACCTACGGGGACGGCCATCTGGCGACGAACAACCGTTTCATGCTGAGCGGGTACTACTCGTTCTACTAAGGAAGATCGTCGGGGCGCGGATCTCCTCCCGTCCTGTGCAGGGCGGCAGGATTGATGTCGCTTTCGCCAAGCGTTTGGCCGAGCACCGGTTCATGATAGTTTATAGAGCTGCCAAGGGTTCAATGGTGCGCTGATAGAATGAATGGTGTGCCACCAATGTCAGTCGACATTGACGATGCAAGAACTGCGCGTTCTGAGGAAGCTGCGCTTCGCGCCAAGCTAGGGATTCCCCCCGACGCAGGCCGCGTGCTTGTTTTCGGCGAAACCAGCCACTGGGATCCCAATTGGTTGCACACGACCGAGGAATACTACCAGCTTTGCATTCCACGTATCATTGAGCGAGTCTTGCTGGCGCTGGAGCAAGAGCGGCGCCGGGTATTTTCCATAGAGAGCCTGTTCTTTTTGCAGCGCTATTGGCAGTCCAATCAGGCCCAGCACGAACGGTTGCGCAGTTTGGTCAACCAGCACCGTTTGCGCTTGACCGGCACTGGCATCACCACGCCCGACACCGTGCTGCCTGACACCGAGGCCATCTTGCGCGACTACGCCGATGGCCAGCATTGGCTCAAGCAGAACGGCATGACTGTCGAACCACGGCTGGCGTACCTGCCCGACGACTTTGGCCATTCGCCGGCGCTGCCGACTCTGCTGGTTGCCTTGGGTTTTGACATGGCGGCCATCACGCGCATCGATGGCATGTACTTCGTCGGCAGCGACTATCGCAGAAAGTCGGCTTTTCCTTTGCCGGGCTCAAGCGCAGAGTTGCTTGCCAAGGAACTCAAGACGGCCGATTTTGTGTGGCGCGGTCCCGATGGCTCGCAAGTCTTGTGCCACTGGAATGCCTTCACCTACTTTCAAGGCGATCTGCTGGCTCACGTCGGCCTGGTTCGCTGGATGGACCGGATCTATGGCTTCCCCTGGCGAACCGAATCGCACGTGGCACGCCGGATTGAACGCTACGTCCGGGACCTCACGCCGCTCGCCCGCACGCCTTACCTCTACTGCCCGATCGGCGGCGACTTCAATGGGCCGATCGCAGATCTTTGGGGGCTACTTGACCGCTACAACCGCACTCGCTTCCAATCGAGCGGGGTCTGGGCGCTGAATGCGGGCTTGGACGACTACATGGCGTTGGTCAGTTGCCATCAGTCCACTCTTCCCGTGCTGGACTTGGATCCCAATCCCTACTGGATGGGGTTCTATGCCAGCCGCCCGGAGGCCAAGCGACGCGCAAACCGCATTGTGCGCAAGCTGATCATTGCGGAGAAGTTGACCGTGCTGCCGGCGCTCGCGGCGTCGAATCCCTCTGCGGAACAGGTTCCCGTCGAGTCCGAGATTGCGCGCGACCTGCGCACCGCTTGGGATCTGGCAGTTTTGAGCAATCACCACGATTTCATTACCGGGACGTCGCCTGATCGCATCTGGCGGGAAGAGCAGCAGCCCTGGCTTGCGCAAGCCGAAGGACTGGCCGACCAGGCGTTGGCACGCATTCGCACTATCCGACCCGCGGCGCTCGCGTTTCCGCCGAGACCGGCGCCCGATTTCAGCCTCGAAGGAGGCACGCTGGTGGTCCAGACCGACACCTATCGCGTCGAGCTCAGCGAGCAGCAAGGGGGCGCCATAACTAGTTTTCGCCTCGACCGGTCCGGTAAGGACTTGCTTTCCGGTCCCGCCAACGACCTGGTGAGCTATCGTGACAGCGGTGGCTTGTGGCGCCTGGGCCACGAATTCCGTGGCGGGTTTTTCGTCGAGTGCGCACGCGCCAGTCAGGAACCGGCACGTATCAGGGTGAAGCTGCGCGAGGGCGTGCTCGAGGTGCGCGTCGACTCGGAATTCGACGAGCGTCCCTTCGTTCGCTGGTTGTGGATGCGCAACGATTCACCGGTGTTGCGCATGCGCCTGCAGGGTTCGGCCCGGCGTGGCCGCACTGTCACCTGCCGATTTCCTACCCAGCTCGTTTCACAGTGGCTCACCATGGATGTTCCGGGCGGAATCGTAGAACGCCCGGCGCACAAGCTCTTCCGTCCCACTTTCTGGCCCGCGCGTTCATTTGTGCATCTACGCGATCGGCACAGCGACTTCGGTTTGGCCGCTTTCTTGGGTGGACCCGCCGCCGTCGCCAGTGACGGTGCGGGAACCCTTGAATGGATTGCCCTACGCCACGCGCCTCGCGAGACCGCATTTTACCTTCTTCCAGTTGTCGCCCACCCGGCCTCAGGCAGTGAACCGCACCAGGGGCAGCTCGACTACGCCGTATGGTTCACCACGGCAGGAGATGCCAGGAGCAATCATTTGCCTCATCATGTGCGACGGGCATTGCGAGCCGCGCTCTTCGGTCCGAACGAGCCAGACCTGGACGACCTGGCCAATTCGGTCATGCTGGTCGACCGCGACGACGCGCAAGTTACCGCGCTCAAGCCCGCCTTTCGCGGCGATGCCCTGGTCGCTCGTCTGACGAGTTTCGCGCCCGGCGTGATCGAAGTACGGCTATCCTGTCCCAGCCGCCCGATCCGAAGGGCCAGCTTGTGCGACGCTCGCGAGCGCGAGCTTTGCGACCTCGAAGTGCGCGGCAACGCCGCAATCGTTCCCATGCCCCGCGCGCTGGCCAGCGTGCTGGTGTGGCTCTGATACACCACGGGCTGTTAGGGCACGATCTCCAATCGGCAATCACGCGAGCAGCCATCGCCGCTCACCGTGTTGCCGTCTTCGCACTCCTCCCCGTTGGCAGTCTGGACGATGCCGTCGCCACAGCGTGGACCCAGCAGACAGGCGCTGGTGCAGCCGTTGTAGGCACCGGTGTTCTGGTCGCGGCCCAGATCGCACTCTTCGCCGAACTGGCCGTCCAACTTGCCATCGCCGCAGAATCCGCTCTTCACGCAGCCGGGCGCGCAGCCTGCCACGCCGGTGGTACTGTAGGTCGTGCGGTTGAAGCCGTCGTCGCACTCTTCATCCGGGCTTTGCACCAAGCCATCGCCACAATAGGGGCCGCGCTGGCAGTCGGCGGTGCAACCGTTGTAGGCGCCGGTGTTCTGGTCGCGGCCCAGATCGCATTGTTCCGGCGGAACCACAATCCCATCACCACAGGTGGGGCGACATACGCTGGAAGTGGAGGCGAAGCCGGTCAGGGTCAACTCGAAGTTGGAAGCGGTGGAGTGGCGTTCGGCATGAAACAAGACGATCTCGTACAAGCCGCCGACTACCAAGCCCAAAGCGCGCGCGCCTTGGTCCACCGTCAAGGTACGCTCGATCCGAGGATGCAGCCCACCCACGTCCAGGGCGAGGTTGCGGTTGATGAAGATCCACACATCGTCGTCGCCGCTGAAAGTCAGGCTCTCGCCGCCGCGGTACTGGAAGTAGTAGCGCACCTCGGTGGTGAAGCCGAAGTTGTGCATACCCCCGTCGTTCACCGTGGCGTCAGCCTGCGCAGTGTCTTCTTTGGCAGGCGGAGCGGTGAAGCCCTGGTTGTCCACCGGGAAGAAACCCTTGTTGGCAGAGTCGAAGACGTAGGCGCCGCTGGTTACTCGCGGCAGCAGCAGGGCGCCGGGGACTGTCATGTTCACGCCGGGTGTGTCGCGGTACCACTGGTCGAAGTTGGCTGAGGTGGTGAGTTCTTGGCCCATAGGACACAGGGTGGTCACGCCAGGTTGGGTGCAACGCCCGTCCATCACCGGCTTGCCCGTCGGACCCAATGCGTTCTTGACCAGATTGGGCGTGTATGCGGTGGACGGCTGGCCAAAGGTCTCGAAGTCGGGGTGCTGGGTAGCACCCGCCAAGGGGAAGCTGATGAAGTCGCGATAGGTGGTGAGCAGATTGAGTTGGGCCGGCGGACTGGCTGACGTGTCGTCGCAGGTGAATCCGGGTTCTCTCTGGCAGGTGTGCGAGCACCCGTCGCCGTCCCGGGTGTTGCCATCATCGCATTCCTCGCTGCCCAGTTTGATGGCGTCGCCGCACTTTGAAACACAAATCCCGGTGCTGCAGTCCGGCTCCAACGCACAGCTGGCCGAGCAGCCGTCGCCATCGACCACATTGCCATCGTCGCACGCCTCGGCGCCTTCCTTCTTGCCGTCGCCACAAACCGTCTTGCGACAGCGTGACGGCTGCGACGCCACCGGAGTGGAAGACGGAGGATCGCAGACATAGCCCTTTTCCAGTTTGCACGCCGCCGTGCATCCCTTGCCCACATTGGGTGGATCGCACTGTTCGTCCCCGGTCAGAATGGCGTCGCCACAATGAGGAGTGCACGCAGTTCCTACTCGCAAACAATCCCAGCCTGGCTCCACCTGGCAGTTCGGCGAGCAGCCGTCGCCGCCTGTGGTGTTGCCGTCATCGCAGGTTTCGTTGCCGCCCACTTTGCCATCCCCGCAAACAACCAGATACACACACGGCTCGCCCGGAGTCGGGCAAACATAGTCCTTCTCCACGGTCTTGCAATCTGCGGAACAGCCGTCCCCCGATCGGCTGTTGCCGTCGTCGCAGGCTTCGTCCAGACCCGGATCGATCTTGCCGTTGCCACAGCCCACGGCCGCGACGTCGGTGCTGCTCCGATCGACCGCGGATAGGCGATCGGACGCCCTGCCGTCACGCGGCATCTTGATAATCGGACCGGCGTCGTCGCCGTTGATGACCGTCGCGCCGCCGGCAGCGCGGGCGGCATCGGCGGGGGTCGAATCGACCGCACTCTGCGGTCCGCAGGCCGTGGCGAGGATCAGCCCCAAGGCGAGCCGCGTGTGGCCACGTAGCCGGATTCGGACCCGTTGCGCAGGCGTCGTTGGCTGCATGCAAACCTCCCGCAGGAGCTATCTGCCTGTGGGGAGACCGTTCTGTCAAGGGGGGCGATACCTGACCGCCTATCAGATCGAGCTCGTCTATGCCGGGTAGCGCCTTATCGTGTCAATGATGTACGCCACATCTTCGTCGGAGAGGGCGGGATGGTTGGGCAGGCTTATCATCCGCCGGAATTCGCGCTCGGCCACCGCAAGCGGGGGCTGATAGCCGTAGCAGTGGTAGAGATGAATCGGCTTGTAGTGCACACCGGTCAGAATCGAGTTGGCCTTGAGGTATTCGCTAAACGAGTCTCGATCCGCGCCGGTGAGGCGGACGCAACAGATGTGCCATGAGGAGCGATGGTCGGGGTCATCGTCCGCCGGCATCTCCAGCCATCCAAGATCGGCAAACGCCTGGCGGTAGCGGTCGACAATGAGCTTTCTGCGTGCGTTGAGGGCGGGAAGTTTCTTTAGCTGCACAAGTCCTATCGCCGCAAGCAGATCATTCAGATGGCACTTCAGGCCGATCTCGTCTACCGCGTATTCCCACCAGTACGACTTGTTGTCGGGGGTCCGTTCCCACGTGCCCTTGTCGATCCCGAGCCACCGCAGCCGAAGCGCTCGATCCGCGTACGCTTGTTCATGTACCGCGAGCGCCCCACCCTCGCCCATGGTCAGATTCTTGACCGCGTGGAAACTGAAGCAGCCCACGGTGCCGAAGGTGCCGACGTGCTTTCCCTTATACATCGCGCCAGTGGCGTGCGCACAGTCTTCGATAATTGGCAGGTCGCCGGCGGCAGCGCGCAGGTCGTCCAGTTCCGCGGGCCGGCCGCCGTAATGCACCACCATCACGGCACGGGTCCGGGAACTGATCTTCCGCTTCATATCATCGACGGAGATGTTGAGGGTTGCCGGGTCAACATCCACGAATACGGGCCGGCAATTGTTGTACACGATCACGTGCGCGGTCGAGACGAAGGTAACCGTGGGTACCAAGATCTCATCACCCGGAGCAAGGTTCAGCAACCTGACCGCAAGATCAAGCGCGGCAGTGCCCGAAACCGTGCCAACCACGCGGTGGGCACCGATGAACCCGGCAAAGGCGCGCTCGAACTCGGCAGTTTTCGGACCAAGTCCCAGCCAGCCAGAGCGCAGCACCTCCGTCACGGCGCGGATCTCGTCGTCCCCCACCACCGGCCGGAAAAGCTGGATCGTCTCTCTCATGGGTTGATTCTCCTGCATCGGCCGCATGCGCCAAACCGCGTGCGTTCACCCGGCCTGCACGAGCCATTTTTCGAAATAGCCGCCGGTCTCGGTCCGGCGCTCCACCAGACGGAAGCCCGCGCCAAGAAAGAGCCTTTGCGATGCGGCGTTCTCCTCCTTGATGTTGGCAAAAATCGCGGTGAGCCCGAGCTTTCGGCACTCTTCGATCAGAAGCCCGAGCATGACCGCCCCCAATCCTCGTTTCCGCATCGATTCGTCGACAATGATGCGGCCCACTTCAGCCCGCCGCGCGGTACTGTCGATGCCGTAGACGGCGCAGGTCCCAACAATGCGGCCGCCGTCCTCGGCGAAATAGAGCTTCTCTGTCGCGGAGTCGAGGCTGGCAAGCCATGCCGCCACCTCCGTCTCGCTGAACTGGCGCGCCGAATAGAAGCACTGGTAGGTGTGCTCACCGTTGCGCAAACGGCTGTAGACCGATGCCTCGCTGGGCAGCACGGGGCGCAATTTCATCCTGCCCCGGATTCCTTTCGCAGTTCCTCCACCGCGGCAAACCCCATGGCCACACACTCGTCGCCGTTGACGTAGCCAAACCTTCCCTGCCGGCCGATGGTACGGATTCTCGGAAACTGTCCGACGTAGGTGAGCGCTCTGCTTAGGTGTTTTGCGGTCCCGATCTCCATCAGCGGATAGCCATGGCTGAGCCTGACGCTGAATGAGCCAATACAGTGCCGCCTGACTTTCGCGCCAACCTCGCGGAATTGTCCTATGGGCTGATCCAATTCCGTTGCGACGCGAGAGAAGAGTTCTTCTTCAGGAAGATTCCAAATGTGGTCGCCGACGTCGCAGTTGAATTCCACGGAAAGACTGGTGGTGTTCGGCGGGCAGAAAAACGGCGAAAGATTCTTGTATTCATTAACGCGGCTGAATGAAAAATTGTCGTCCTGAAAATAGGTCCACTGCGCGTCGAAAATGTGCTCGCAGTTGAGAAGGATGTTGCAAATCCTCAAGGCTCGGTACTTTAGCGAATAGATGACCTCGGCAACTTCCCTGCTGGGGTCAGGAAAAAGCATGGCCAGCAGGTCGGGGAGCGGGAGGGTGGAGATCACGGTTTCCGCCCGCACTCGTTGCTCCTTCTCGTCCGCACCGCGGACGACAATATCATAGCCACCGTCACGGTAGGACAATCCAGTGACTACCGTGCCGGTGGCGATGACGGCGCCCGCAGCGCTTGCTTTTCGCTGTAGTGCATCTACGACGGTCTGTGCGCCGTGCTTGGGGTAGATGATCTTCATCGGCTGCAGGCCGTCATAGGAATGTTCCGCCGCAGGAATGCCAAGCCCACGCGCCGCAAGCTGTTTGAGAAACGAGCGCAGACGAATGCGCTTCACTCGACGAGCCACTGATTCGAGATCGAGATACGCTGGATCGACCCCCCAGACCTTCTTGACATATGGCTCGAAATATATCCGGTACAAGAGGTCGCCGAAATTGCCCTCGACATAGTCGCGAAAACTGCGCATCCGCGCCTCGCCCCTGATGCTGGTAAGCAGACGCGCTCCGAGAAGATTGGCCGCCCACCAGAAGCCCTGCGGGCCGTATGCTGTGAAGAACTCCCCGGGCTGCAGTGGGTAGGTGACCAGCTTATCCTTGAAGAGAATCTTGGTGTTCTTGTTCGTCTCGACGAACGCATCGCCCACAATCTCCCGCAGAAGCTTCACCGTCCCCTCGGTTTTGGGCCCCGCGGGATAGAGGCCGTGCACGCCATGATCGAAGATGAACCCGTCCTTTTCTGCCGAACCCCACAAGCCGCCCACTTTCGGCTCCTTCTCGAAAAGCGTGCAGGAGAGGCCCGCGCCTGCTGCGGCAATTGCAGCGGCAAGGCCGCTGATGCCGCCGCCGAGCACCGCGACGGCAACCGGACGGGATTGATTCATAAGGGCACCTCCGTGCGCTCCGCCTTCTCGGCCTTCTGGAGCGTTAGGGTCAGGGCAAGAGCGCCCACTTTAATTGAGGGGCGGCGCAGCCGCGACAGACTTCCCATCGGCAAATCAAATCTCCTCTTCCAGTTCTGAGACTACCCTTGAACATCAGTTCCATCAAGGGGAGCTGCCTTTCCTTTCGACACTGTCCAGTGGCGAAACAGGCCCTGCCGGCCCTGGCAGATTCCTCTCTTCGTTAATGATTTTGAATTCCAAACAGCCGGTCTACGTGGACGCGCAGGGCACGGTAGCTCTGCGCCACATCATCCGGCACGCCCCAGAGAAGTTCGCCCTGGTAGTGAAGAGTGAGTGCCAGCGAGATGAGAATAGCTGCCCCGGTCAGCGCACCGGTCACGGCGTGCGCGAGTCTCCGCCATGCGCGTGGCAAGGAGTCCACCATGACGACGCCATAGCTCGCACCACAGACTAGCAACGGACAAAAATCGGCCGAGTAGCGCTGCGACGTCGCGACCGCCGCAAGAAGCATGATCGACATGGGAAGGCCTGCGAAGCTAAGCACGAGCAGCGCGGGACGAAGCGCCCGATGCCGCCAGAACGCGCTGATCATGCCGCCGGCTGCAAGCCAGAACAGTCCGGGCATGGCAAAAGGCAGACCCAGCAGGGGTTCGGCCTGATCAATTCTTGCCTTGGGGAAGGCCGTCGGCTGATGCCCTTGCGCATAGACATACGGGAAGTGCGGTCGGAATTTCCACAAGGGCCGTAGTAGGTAGGCTTCGGCGTTGAGCGGCATATTGCTCAAGTGAAAGCCTTTTCCTTCGATCCGGGCCACCCGCGCGGCGTCGTACTGCTCATTGTACTGAAACGGCATGGCGTCGAAAGTCCTGAACTTGAAGTAGCTGAGGCCATTGAGACTCAGCAATCCGACGACAGAGAGCAGCCCGATAGCAACGTGTTTCGGCCAGCCGACGGGCAAACGCCAACCGGCGACCCCGGTTTCGCCAGGCGCGACGCGGAAGCGGCGCTGGAGCAGTATCGCCAGAGCCGATGCGCCCAGCAAGGTGAGCGCGAAGAATCCTACGGTCGCTCGGGCATGCGCCGAAAGCGTGCCGCCAATCAGCGCGCCGACCCACCACCGCCGCTGGGGAGTGGCGAAGTACCGCAGCGTACAGTAGCAGCTCGCAAGTGCAAAGAATACGCCGCACATAATGCTCTCATGATAGAGAAAACCGCGGCTACTCAGGAAGAACAGGGTGGAGCCCAACCCGACGTTGGCAGTGAACAGGATCACGGTCCAGGGCGCGGGTATGGCGTCGCGGCCCCGGGCGGTGGCGTCGATGTGGCGTAGAATCAAGTAGGCTGCGATCAAGCACGCCAGATGCTCGGCCAGCATGAAGGCGTCGGTCAAATCCCCGAAAGCGATGTCGAAGACGAGAAAAGGAATGCGCAGCAATGCGGGGGTTATGCCGAAGTAGCCGTAGTGCCTGCCTTCGAATAAGTAGGCTTCGCCCGGGATTGCGACGTAGGGAACGTCCAGGCGCCCATGCAAAAGGCTCGTCGCCTGATAGTCGTAGAACCAGCGCAAAGCTTCAGGGTAGCTCACTGGCGTGCTGCCGTGGATGAGCACGGCGGCATTCGCCAACCAGACGATGGCCGCCGATGCCGCAAACCAGCGATGGCGAAAAAATGTCGCCCTCGCGGCCAAACCGAGTCGCCGCAACCGCTCGCGGGTAAGCCGGCGCAGCCGGTATGCACAGACTCCTAGAAGAGCGCTCAAGACCAGCACCGCGGTTTGTTGGGACCGCGCCAGGGTCAGCCAGCCAACCAGACGGTCTCTCGCCGTGAAATAGGTGACAACTCCGCCGCGCAGTTCCCGACCGTTGGGGCGAAAGAGCTTGCCGGAGAACTCCGGCCCACAGAACCCGCCATCATTGGGGTTCTGCCCAAAATACAGCGACTTGCTCGCGCGCAGGTGAGACGCCACTTCCGCCTCCAGCACCGGAACGCCATCGTAGACGACGCGGAGGCGCTTCGTCTCCGGAAGCAATTGCCCTCGGATCTGAGAGAGCCCCGGCATCTCGATACTTAGCGGACGGCGGACGTTGGGTGAAATGGGGATCGGCTTGGACCATAATCCGGGTTCGCCCCAGCTATCGTAGCCAAAGGCCACCGTGGTCTCGTCCCGGTACACTATCTGGAGAAAGTCCGCGGCGTGCGGGAGACCGGTAACCAAGAGGGGCTCGATCGAGCCGGGCGTGCCGCGGTCCAGACTTACCTCCATCTGCAACGGACTGGGCAGCGGCGGATAGTATCTGTGCACGCAGAAGCCAGAGAGGAAGACCAGCGTAGTCAGCCCTGCGGCCCACGCCCAAATTCCCGCGGGCGAGCGCAAGGAGATCTTGGCGACGGTGTCCCGTATGAGTTTCGCTCCGATCACTGCCCGCAGTCTATCCCAGTTGTCGAAGATTGCTTCCTATCTACATCTTGGTGACTGCCGAAGGACTCGCTGCTGCAGCTTCTCTGCTGGAGGGACGATTTCCCCTTTCGGCCCTGTGGCTATTCGGCTCGCAGGCCCGCGGCGAGGCGCGCGACGAATCCGACGTCGATCTGGCGGCACTGTTCTCCAGGCCAGTGCCCGTCGAGGAAGTGTTGGCTGCCCGCCTCGACCTAGGTAACCTACTGGGACGGGACGTAGACTTGGTTGACCTGCGTCGGGCCTCGCCTATTCTGGGGCGCCAGGTGGTGCGCGACGGACGCCTGTTGTTGGATCGGGATCGATATCAGGCGCTTGATCCGGCGATCATGAGGGCGATCGCTGAGAAGCACCTGGCTGACCTGCATACCTTCGCCGCACGAGTGCTGGACCACCTGGGCATGAAGTAGATCTACAAAGGTTTCTGGGTGCAAGAGGGTTCGCCCCGGGCGGCTCGCCGACGTCGAGCCTGAAGCACCAAGGTCGCGGCAGAGAAGACCAGCATCCACCAAGCCGACGAACTGCTGCGAGAGCCGAGCGCGCAAGAGCAGCCGGACTGGCCGGCCGTGCCCGCTCCGCTGCTGCCGCCCGCGGCGCCACCCGTCCCTGGGGCCGTCGCGCCGCCACTGCCGCTGCTCGCCGTTGTGGTACTTCCGCCGCTGGCCATCGCGCCACCCACGCCGCCCACGCCGCCCCCAGCAGGCGCACCACCGCTAGCTTGGGCCGTCGTGCCGCCGCTGCCAGCTCCGCCACTCGCCGGCGCGCCGCCCGTGCCACCTCCCGTTCCACCACTGCGCCCGGTGGAGCCACCGGATCCCGCGCCGCCAGTCCCGGTGGCGCCGCCGGCAGATCCTCCGCTGCCCGTCGTGCCACCCGCACCCATCGTGCCCGCTGCGCCCCCAACTCCGCCGCGCCCCGCGCCACCACCTGTTCCGCCGCCCACCCCGCCAATGCCCGTGCCGCCCCCGGCCCCACCCGTGCCGCTGGCGCCGCCCGTGCCGCTTGTCCCGCCGGTGCCACTGCCCCCTCCGGTACCGCCACCACCCACGGTGTACATGAGGGCGCCGTCGTGTGGCACATTCACCGAGATGCCGCTGGTCATTCCGGTCACATCCGCCCGGTGCCAGAGATCGCGTACCGCCGGGGTGCCTGTCACGCCCAGCTGTGCGAACGTGACGGAAACCGTTGCGTCCTGCGTGTTGCGGTTGAACAGTGCTACCGCCTTCTTTCCGCCAGACAGATCCTTCGCCCAGACCTCGGTGCTGCCCGAAGCCGTGATCTGTTTTGCACGGGCGCCCAGGGCGTCCTGATTGACCGCAAGCACCTCTTCGTTGGTGAGGAGAGCGAGAGTCCAGCTGTCGCCGCTGAGCTTGGTCATCTGGCCGCCGAACATGAGCGGCGACGGCATGATTGCCCATAGGCTCATTACGGTCACCTGCTGGTTGTGGCTGAATGCACACGCGCGGGTCCCGATCGTGCCGAGCGGCAACATGTCGGCATCCGGCCAATGCCCAGGCGTTATACCGCTGGTCTTCGACCAGCTGAGTGCCTCGGTGAATTCATCCGACATCGAGCTCAGTCCGTTTGTGTCCCAGAAGTCGTTAACCTGGCGCCACATATTGGCATTGGCGTTGAGGACGGCCACCGCACTGGTTGGGTTGGGACCCGGCGATAGGCTGAGCACGATCGACCGCCCGGTCTTGACAATCGAATTGTGGACCGCCTGGACCTCCGACGTATGCAGACTTCCGCCCCCTTCCATATCGTCCACCTTCGCGAAGTCGAGGCCCCAGTCGGCGTACTGCTGGTAGATCGAGTCGTACCAAGCCTTGCCGGCG
>PMJO01000061.1 GCA_003158455.1 Myxococcales bacterium
CTGCGGCGCTACGGGAGTTCGCCGCCCGCCACGGCCTGGCACTCGAGGCAATCGCTTTCATGGGCAACGACGTCAACGACGTAGGGGCCATGGAGATTGCGGGGGTCGCCGCTGTTCCCGCTGACGCTCACCCGGAAGTGGCGCGACGAGCAGCGCTGGTGACCAAGCGGGCCGCCGGACACGGCGCGGTTCGCGAATTGCTGGACATGCTGGTCCCATCCATCAATCCGACCTGATTGGCGACCAGGGCCAGCCCCGGCTGCTCGTTGTTAGTTCGGATAGAGCAGGATGATTTCGTTGGTGCAGCGTAGCGTGTCGCGAATCTGAGCGACAATTTCGGACTGGAAAACACGCGACGACACGAGTACCGGCTCGGGGCGTCCAATGAGCGCGGTTGGCGGCAAGATGGGGATGCCGTCTACATCCTTTCCCTGACAATTGCTGTTGGAATCGATGAACGCCCTTATGTTGGCCTGGCGCAATCGGCTCGTCTGCAGAAGGCGGGTCGTGTGCGTGCCCACCCCCCACACCACGATGGGCGTTCTCGCGGCCACCACACGATCGACAGCAGACTGGATGCCGGCGTCCATGGCTCGGGACCGCGTCGTGTAGTCGCGCAAAGCGGGCAGAGTCGCCTCGTCCTTCGTGATTGGCGCGGACGTCTCTTCTGACCGCTGGTACACGGCTGCGACAACCGGCATGGTGCTATTGGCGGTGTGCGACCGCGCCAGCCTTTCCTGGTGCACCGGAGTGAACCCGTGGCGGCGCAATAGTCGTTCGAGCGATGCCACTGACAAGAAAAGGACGTGCTCGACACTGAATTGCTGAAACGGGGCATCGAGGAACTCGGAGAACCGGGTTGCGTCTGGAACCTCGACGTAGATTCGCCCATTTGGCACAAGCGCGCTCCGCACGCGCCCCAGCGCCGGCGATATATCGCGAAGGTGCTCGATAACCCCGACCAGTACGATCATTCCGAAGGGTTGTGGGTCGCGAAGCTCGTCGGAGAGCGTTCCGGTACGAACGCGAAGTCCGAACAAGCGGGCAGCCGCGGCCGCACTGTAGGGTGATGGTTCGAGGCCGCTGATCTCGGACAGCCCCAAATCCCTCAAGCTGGCGAGCAGACCCCCATTGGCGCAACCAACCTCCAGGACGCGGGTTGAATTGGCTGGCACATGCCGCGCGATGAGCGCGGCGATGTCGACGAAACGAGCCCGATCTTGCACTGACTCCTGACCGCCGCTGTCCTGGTGCTCGTACTTGGAGAGCTCCTTGTAGTAAGCGTCGAACTCGCTCTGCGGCGGAATACGATCTGCGTAGCCGCAGCCGCAAGCACGGCAGACCACAACGTCATAGCCCGCGAGGAGACTGGCTGCTGCTATGCGGGCGAAGCGCTGCTCGAAGACTACCTCCGGATCTATCGCGCCGCACCCCGGACACGGCCGGCGCTTAAGCGCCTCAACTGCAGCGCGACTCGCTCCTGTCATGATTTGAGCCGCCCGCGCGGCACCGCGTAGCAGACCGTATCCCAGCCCTCGAGGAGGTGAGGGCGGAGGAAGAAACGATACTGGCCACTCACTTCGTGAATCAGCTTGGGAATTGCCCAGAGATGGTCGACCCGGTGGTACACGCAGATCGCGAGCGCCGGTACGTGTTCCTGCAACAGACGACGTGCGCCATTCAGTGCATCCACCTCGGAGCCTTCAACATCCATCTTGACGTAGGTTGGGGCGATCGAAGCCAGCACTTCGTCGAGCGGAGCGGCCTCGACCTCGTCGCTCCCACTGCCGACCGCCGCCGACTCCGTACCGGTTGCCTCGAACCGCACCCGTTCACGCCGAGCCGACACAGCATAGGGGTGGATCGCGATTCGCGAGCGCACCTCGACGGGGAGCCCTGCCACGTAGCCCCGCAGGCGTGTGAGATTCTTCGGATCGGGCTCGAACGCCTCGATGCCCCCGGCCAGGGTAGGCTGGCGCAAGAGATAGCGCCGAATCGTGTCGCCATCGAACGCGCCGCAGTCAACGAACACGTCCCGCGAGGTCAGGTCGAATAGGTCCTGCGGGAAGTAGATTTCGTGGCTCACGGGCTCGGGGAGCGCGAAATCCGAACACGCCCGAAACCGGAGTTGCGCGAGAAACTCAGCGCGCGAGGCCCCATCCTCCCAAAGCTGCGCCACGGCTCGGACCTCGCGCGGATTCTCAAGCACCCGGCTGGGTAGATCGAACAGATAGTGGGGCAGAAAGACATCGGGGTATTTCCAGAACAGGAATGAAAAAGGAACCACGCGTTTGCAGCCAAGTGCTTGCACTTGCGTGATCCTGTCCGCCATGCGGTCCGACCCCTCGCCGCGCCAGATGGTCATCACGAAGGTTGCGTTTTGACCGAACCGCTGGACGGCATCCTTGGGGGAAAGAACCGGAACACCCTCCACACTCGTACCCCAGAGATGGGAGGCGTTGTCCGAAAACGCCTTGGGCTCGATGCCGACCTTACGCAGGCCTTTCAAGGTCTTGCGTCCAAGGCCTCCAGCACCAAAGAGCACCAGCGAATTGCCGAGCGGATGGGCTGCCTCGTCGAAAGCGGTCCTCGCCCGCCTGAGCGCCGCTTCGCGGTCTTCTGCCAAGAGCGCTTCGACAGCATCCATCAGTTCCGACCGCCCAAGTTCTCTCCTCTGACTCACCAGCATGTTCGACCT
>PMJO01000351.1 GCA_003158455.1 Myxococcales bacterium
CGATCATGATTCCTACTCCGACTGTGCTCAGGGAAAGAACCTGAATAGCACGGGGTGCGGAGAGCGACAAACCGACCGGGGGCCAGCGGTCATCCGTAGAGACGCGCGCGATCAGAAATCGAAGCCCCCACGTGGGGTGTACTGAAATTCTATGTGGGAAATAGCCAGATTTCGCTTCTTCACTTGCCGCGCTCGATTCGCTAATATGCTCCTTGGCACTTCTTACGTGCCTCGCGGGGAGTAGTCATGCGCAGACATTTCGACTTGGTCGTAGTACTGGTTGGCTGTTGTTCGATGGGCTTCGCCTGTTCGTCGGCAAATGAAACGGGCAGCCATGCCGGAGGCGCGGGCGGCAATAACCGAACCGGCGGCTCGACCGGCACCGTCTCGACCGGCGGCAGTGGCTCGGGCGGAACTACGGGCTCTTCAACCGGCGGTGGTGGAGGCTCGTCCATCTCCGGTCAAGGCGGCAGCGCGACGGGCGGTCAAGCTGGCAGTGGCAGCGGAGGGACAGTGTCGGGTGGCAATGGGCCTGGCGGAAGCGGTGGGTATTCGACGACCGGCAGCGGTGGCACGACTCTGGGCGAAGGTGGAAGCACCGCCGCAGGAGGCAGCGGCTCCGGCGGCAAGGGAACTGGCGGCATGGCAACCGGTGGCGCCATCACCGGTGGTAGCGGCTCCGGCGGATCTGCCACCGGCGGCAGCGGGGCCGGGACCGGTGGAGGCAGCGGCGGGACAAGCGCAGGGGGCGGAAGCGGCGGGACGGGCGGCAATGGTACGGATGGCGGGAGCGCAAGCCCCGTCGTACCAACGAAGGTCTCGGGGACCAACAAGTACGCATTCACCTTCGGCGACGTGGTTTTCGAAGTGGATGCGGGGACGGGCGCCAGGGTCGCGACCTTGTCGCTTTCGGGGACCGACATGATCGTCTCCTCGGGAACTGACAACACGACCTGGGGATCGGTGTTCTGGACAAGTCCGCGTAGCGCCTGGACGCCCCAGACTTGGCCACCCCCGGCAACGATCGACAACGCTGCCTACACCGGCAGTCCCTCCGGCGATCACTTGCTGCTGAAGAGCTCGACCGACTCGAGCATGGGTATCAGCGTCAGCAAGGACTACTCGGTAGACGCGGCTTCAGGCTGGATCACCATCGTCTACACCATCAACGCCAACAAGGCGATCAAGGCGGCTCCCTGGGAAGACACCCGAGTGCCTCGCGGCGGTCTCGCCTTCTTCCCGGCCGGCACGTCTCTCAGCAAGGGCCCACTCACCATGACGACGACGACGGGCATCAACTGGTTCGACGATGCCTCCAAGTCGGCGTCGAGCTCAGATGGCAGCAAGGCGACGGCGGATGGTTCTGAGGGTTGGTCTGCCTATGCCTTGAATGGAATTCTCTTCTTGAAGAAATTCGCCGACCAACCAGCGAGTGCGCAAGTGCCTGGTGAGGGCGAAATCTGCATCTATCCAGCACCAGTAACAGATGCAGGAGCGGGAGCAAGCTTCCTCGAAGTCGAGGTGCAAGGCCCCTACACCTCGATTGCGGCCGGGGCGAACCTGCCGTGGACCGTGCAGTGGAGAATCGCGAAGATCCCGAGCACGGTCACGGTCTCCGCGGGCAGCGCGACCTTGGTGGACTTCGCCAGACAGCAAGCTGCTCTCTGAGTGGGGCTGTGGGGCAGAAGGCGGATGCCCCGCAGGGACCAGCTGCAAGACCGGCGGGGCAAGCGGCTGCATGACCTGTCAGAGTCTCGTGGACATCTGCTTGCCGTAGCTCTGCCGCCCGCCCTCGTCCTATCCCGGGAGGACTTCGATCTGCTGCGAACGAAGGGACTGTCTGACCAGGAGATACTCGACGTGGTTGTGCTACCATCTGCAAACACCTGCCTGACCTTTCCCGTAGGCGATGCCGCGGGTGTTGAATGAGAGTCCATGCATCACCATTCGCGTAGGCATCTGCGTTTCGGGATCGTGGTCACAGCGCTGGCAGGTGCTTTCGGCTGCAATTCGTACCCGTTGGCGCCGCCGGGGAAGCCCAATGTCGCGTTCAACCCGGCTTCCGATGCGCAGCCGTCGCCACCGCCGGTGGAACCAGGCTTGCCCGATGCGGGGCAGAAGCCCTCGCCGGATGTTCCGCCGGTTGGGCCGTTTCCCGATGGCGCAATTCCGGATACCGCGGTTGTGGTTGGCGGCCCGGATACCGCAGCTAGCCGGGATGTCGGCCGGGATAGCCCCCGGGATATCGGCCGCGACATCGGTTCGGATGTTGGCCGGGATGTCGGCCGGGATATCAGCCCCGATGCCGGGCCTTGCTCGAATTCGCTTCCCCCTTGGAATTTCCCCGCGACCCCGACTTGTCAGGGCAACGAGGGCGGGCTGGGAGAAGCTTTTCAGAAGGCGCTGTGGTTCCTCAACGTGAACCGGTCCGGACCGGGGGTCATCAATACCTACGTGCAGTGGCGGGGCGACGCCCACGTCATGGACCAACACATCAAGCTGGATCCGACAGCCTCCACCGGCGTGGACATGTCGCAAGCCTTCATCACCAAGAACCTCGCCATTCTCGATCCGAACGGAACCGGCGAGGTCGACTTGTCAGGCGGGTTCCACGACGCGGGTGACTACATCAAGTTCGGGCTTACCACGGGATTCACGGCATCGACCCTGGCCTGGAGCATGTACGAGTTCCCAGATTCCTTCCGCGCAACCGGCTTGGAAGATGAGGCGCTCAACCTGCTGCGCTGGGCGGACGACTATTTCATGCGCTCCACTTTCCTCGACGGCAACGGCGATCTGGTGGCGTTTGCCCAACAGGTCGGTGACCAGACCGATCACACCTGCGGCTGGATGCCCCCAGAACTGCGTCGCATCGACTTCTGTCCGCGCAAGGGCTACTTCGCCACTGCGGAAAAACCGGCAGCCGACGTGACGGCGAGCGCGGCCGCTGGTCTGGCCTTGACCTCACTGGTGACAAGTGGCAAGGACGCGGCCTACGCGGAGAAAGCCCTCAAGTACGCCGTTGCACTGTACAAGTTCGCCGCGAAATACCCAGACACGGTAGGGTCCACCACCGGCGGTCTGTACACCTCGGAATATGCCTACGATGATCTGGCCTGGGCTGCGGTCTGGCTTTACCTCGCCACCGGCACACAGTCCTATCTCGACGACATCATTGGCGCGAACGGCAATGGCGGCGGCTGGCTGGATCGCTTCCCCGGCTTCAAGACAACCTGTTTGCAGAACCCCGCGGCGAGTTGCTGGTCTGAATCGGCGACACACGACTGGAATTCGGTGCGCACCGGTGTGTTCCTAAAAATGGCACAGATCCTTCGTGACCTGAACCATCCGATGGCCAAGGCCATGGCGAGCATCGCGCGCGAAGATTCCATGAAGTGGCCGCAGGGTACGGTGGCCATGACACCGGCGGGATTCTCCGTGCTCTACGCCTACGGCTCGGCCCGCTACAATTCGGCGGCCCAGTTTGTGGCCCTGCTCTACGCCAAGCTGNNGCAGTTCGTGGCCCTGCTCTACGCCAAGCTGTTCGGCGCGCAGGACAGCGATGCGGTGAATGCGATCCAGCCGTGGGCGAAGCGGCAGATCGCATACATCCTGGGCAACAACCCACTCGGCAAGTCGTACATGATGGGGTACACCAACAACTACTGCAACCAGCCCCACCACGCCGCCGGCCACGCCTCGATCTGGGGCGAGCCCGGCACGCCGGTCGAGAATCGCCACATCATCTGGGGCGCGCTGATCAACGGCCCCGACGGCAACGACGGCCACATCGACAATCGCGCCGACTTCGGCAGCAACGAAGTCACCATCGACTACAACGTTTCGCTCGTCGCGGCGCTCGCCGCACAATACGACCTGCAGGGCAGTGGCCAGTGCCCGCTCGCGAATTTCCCGCCGCTCGAGCCGGAAGGCAACGAGTACTACACGCTCTCGAACAGCAACGACGCGGGTAACTGCCGCTCGCAGGTCACCGTCACCCTGGTCAACGAAACCAGCCATGTCCCACGCTACGACCAGCACATCAGCGTCAAGTACTTCTTCGACATCAGCGAGCTGCA
>PMJO01000081.1 GCA_003158455.1 Myxococcales bacterium
GTCTTGTCCGCCTTCTGGCACTTGTCGAGCAGGGTGAGAATGACTTTCATCTCTTCCACTTTGGTCGTGGACGGATCAGGCACCTTGCCGGCCTTTTCGAATTCAACGCCCTTGTGCACGAGCAACGTCAGATCGCCGCCGTCGTCGAGCAAGAGGTTCGGTCCCTGGCCGCCCTTGAAGGCGGAGATCTGGGTTTCGATGTTGGCCCAGTACTCGGGCAGGGTCTCGCCCTTCCACGCGAACACCGGAACGCCAGCCTTGGCGATGGCCGCGGCGGCCTCGTCCTGGGTCGAATAGATGTTGCATGAGGTCCAGGTGACTTCCGCACCCAGTTCCACCAGCGTCTCGATGAGAATCGCGGTCTCGATGGTCATGTGCAGGCAGCCCGCGATGCGCGCGCCCTTGAGTGGCTTGTGCGCGCCGAACTCCTCGCGCAGGGACATGAGCCCGGGCATTTCCTTTTCCGACATGCGGATCTTCTTGCGGCCGAGCTCGGCCAGGGAGATGTCCTTGACCTTGTAGGCCGGGAATTCATTGCGGATATCCATGAAAGCTCCTTCGCGATGTGAACGGGGTTACGGGTTTACGATTCTTTTTCCAATGATCAACTGAAGAGGCGGCGTGAAAGCGCCGGGCAAGGGGGCGACAGCGACGACCTCAAGGGCTGCTTCTGTGAGCCAGGCGCGCAGCTTTTCGGGTTCGAAACCTAGCCACACATGCCCTTGCTCGCGCAAGCTTTCGTCCTTGTGGGGAACGTGGTCCGCGACGATGAGATGCCCCCCCGCGCGGAGAAACTGCGCAGCGGTGGCGATGACATCGCGGGGGCGGGCGATGAATTGCAGGACGCGCACGATGGTCACCAGATCCGCGCCACCGGCCTTGGCGATCTCCTGCGCCAGGTTGCTATCGTCCATCTCTGCCTCGCGCAGGCGCACGTTGGGCAATCCGCTCTGCGCCACCCTTGCGGCTGCGCTCGCCAGCCGGGCCGCGCTGCGGTCCACCGCAATCACGCGATCGTAAAGTGGTGAAAGCAGGGGCAAGAGCAGCCCGTCGCCGCAGCCCACGTCCACCGCGAGGTGGTGCCCAGGCAGAAGGGCGGACAAGAGGGGCAGGAAAGGCTCGGCCGAGACAGTCGGCATTGGCGAAAGCTCAGCAGCGCCGTCGGCGAACAGCTTTCGCGCCGTCTCTTCCCGCTTGGCGACGATCTTGGGAATGCGCGCCAGCCGTCCTTCGGCTAGGCACAAGTCCTGTCCCGCGCGCAGCGCCGCCAGCACGATCGGATTGTCCTTGGCCTCCGCGCGCAAGAGGATGCGCGTGCCGTCCCGCCGCTCGCCGAGCAGGCCAGCATCCCGCAAGGGCTGGGTCTTGCGCGTGACTTGCGGCTGACTCTGCCGCAGTAGCGTGGACAGCTCACCCACGGTCAGTTCCTCCGCGTCGCACAAGGCGAGCAGGCGCAAGCGATCTTCATCGCCGAGAAGGCGGAAAAGATCGGCGTGAACATGTGCGGCGGTGGCAGGCACGGACTTGTTATATGCTATCATACGTAAATATGCAAGTATGATAACGAGCGACGAAAGCCCGCATGGCTAGCCAATCCCGACGACGGTATCAGCGACGACCCGGATGCCATCGACTTGCATCGGCGCACTGGGCAGGACAACGATGTTGCCCCGCTGGGCTTGGTCCAGGGCCTGGTTTGCTGCCGAGCGATCGCGATCCAGGCGAATGAGCTCAACCCGGCCCGCGGCGCCGCAAATGAAAAAGCGGAGACGCCCCTTGTCCTTGATGGGGTCGCTGACCACGCGATACCGGCCGGGGTCGATTTCCATTGCAGCGGATCGGCGCAGCACCAGGTAGCTGAAATCTACCCGCGAACGGCCCGCGACCAGCACCTCGGCGCTGTCGTGACACCAGTCGCGCGCGTGCTGCAGCGCTGGACACGGCCTCTGGCAGAAGCAAGGCGCGGCCACATGGAGTCCGGCGGCAAGCAGCCGATCGCGCACTCCCAGCAGCGCCCGCGAGGTGTCGGGCAGCGCCGGCTCGATCACGATGCAAGTCCCATCCGTTTCCAGCAAGTCGTGGCACCACCCTGCCACCAATCGCGCCCGCCCGTCGATGTCCAGCGTCAGGCCAAGCTCGTTCAGCAGATGGGCGGACACGACAAGATCGAAACCGCCCCTGACCCCCGCGGGACGCACTCCCCGAAGCACATCGGCGACCAGAATCCCCGGCCCGGGCACCTTGTCCACCGCCACCACCTCGACATCATCGCCGAAACAGCCGCGAATCGCCCGTCCTGCCGCTCCGGTTCCGGCGCCCAGGTCCAGCGCGCGCCTGGGCCGACCCGGCTCGAAAACAACCTGTGCCAAGATTCGGCGAAGCGCCGCCTCGGTCCGCGGCGCAATCTCGGCCTCATACTCCTGCCGCAACTCCGCCGTCGACAGATAGTCTGAACCCACCAAAGCCCGGTCGCCGACGAGTCCGCGATGAATGCGCGACTGGGGCCGGCGCATCGAAGGCTCGACTATCCGAACAGCTTGAGAACCAGGGGCTTGAGATCACCGAAGGTGACCACGACCAGGAGGCCCATGAGCAGCATGATGCCGACCATGTGGATCTTGGCCTCGAGGATGGGGTTGACATCACGCCGGCGGACAGCGCCAACCCCCAAAAAAGCCGCCCTGCCTCCGTCGAGCCCTGGGATGGGAAGCAAGTTGAACACCGCCAGCGCAACCGAGATGAGCAGGACGATTTCGAGGAACCTGGAGGCGCCTTGCCGGGCAGCGCTGGCCATCTCGCGCGCGATCCCGACCGGTCCAGTCAGCCCACCTTTCACTCGGCCCGAGATGAGATCCCACAGGTTGGTCAGGATGCCAGTGGCCACCGCCACCGGGAGCAGGGCCGATTCCTTGACCGCCGAAAGCACAGGCCCGCGCGCACGCACCACGCCGAACTTGACCCCGATCATGTAGACGCTGCTGGCAGGATCCTTGCGAGGCGTCACCGTCACTGTCACCGGGCTGCCCCCTCGCATCACCTTCACCATCACGGGTGCGCCGCCGGAGCCCCGAACGATCTTGGTGACTGCTGACGACTCAGACACGGACTTGCCGTTTATCTCCGCCAGGGCGTCGCCGGCGCGCAGCCCCGCTGCCTGGGCCGCAGTGCCAGGGAGCACCTCATCGATAGTCGTGGTTCCCGTGGGCTGGCCATATCCGATCATGACCACCAAAGCGATCAAGAACGCAGTCAGGTAGTTGGCCGCCGGCCCTGCCAGCAAGACCAAGAGCCGCATCCAGCGCGGCCGGTTGGGATACACGTACGGATCGCTTCGGTCGAACTCCTCATGGGGGTTCAACCCGGTGATCTGCACGAAGCCCCCAAGCGGGATTGGCGCGACTTGATAGATCGTGTCGCCGCGCTTGAATGACGCGATGGCCTTCCCGAAGCCAATCGAAAATCTCTCGACCCGCATCCCACAGAGACGCGCGACCAGGAAATGACCTGCCTCGTGCAGCACGATGAGTAGTGCGAGGCCCAGGATTGCAGCAAGAATTGACATCCGCTAGGGAACTCTAGCAGGGATCGTCGCCGGGGCCCACAATCGGAACGCCCGCCCCCCCACCGATCGCTGACTGGATTCTGCTGGCTTTCCGTTTCCCGTGCACTGCGCACGAACGATCACGCACTACCCGCGATCCGTGTGCCTTCCGCCCGCACGAAGCTTCCGGCAGGCTCTACCTGCGCGTCTGCTGCGCCGGGATCGCTGCGAGTTTCTTCGCCGCCTGCAGCACTAGCGGGGCGACGTCGGAGGCTCTCTGTTCAGTGAAAGTTGCAGCTGAAGCCCGCACGCCGATGGCAGCCACGAGTACACCGCCGCTTCCCCAAACTGGTGCGGCTAGGCAACGCACACCCTCCTCGTACTCCTCATTGTCCAGGGCATATCCCTGCCGGACGATCCGGCTGCAATCGCTCGCCAGCTCCTCGGCATTTGTCATGGACCGAGCGGTTCGTGCCCGCAGCGGCCCACCAGCCAAGAGCGTCCCCAGACAGGCCCGCGGTCCGAAAGCCAGAAACACCTTTCCGAAGGCAGTACAATGCAAGTCCATCGACGCCCTCAACCCACTGCCCACGCGCGCGGCGTAGGGGCTGTCGCAGGTCTCGACCACGTCGACCTTGTCTCCAGCCAGCAGCGCGAGACATGCAGTCTCTCCCGTGAGCTGCGAGATCTCGTTCAGCACTGGCACCGCCGTAGCGCGCAGAGCGTTGTCTGCAATCGACCGCAGCCCCGTGTGCAGCTCAGGGCTTGCCGTGAAATCGAACCCGCGCCGCTGCAGGAGCCTTTCGGCCGCCAGCGTGTGCAGTATTCGCAACACGGTCGTGCGCGGCATCTTGAGCTGGCGCGCAACCGCTGAGGACGAAAAACTGTCGAATGATGACGCAAACAGGCGTAAGACCTGGCAGGCACGTGCCAGGTTGGGAATCCGATACTCCCTGGTCTCTCCGCCCGCGATGGCTCGCTTGATCGGACTCGGAGGGGAGTCGGCTCCCCGCAAGGAAACGCTGCCTGCGCTTCCCAGTGCAGTGACGTTGCGAACTACCGGGCCTTCAGGGACAATCCAAATCGGAGCTGACTTTAGGGTGGTCTCCATTTATCTCACCTCCGCGCCTGGGCGCCGTAGGAACAGGGGCAGAAGTCAGACCAGGCGACGCGGCAAGCGCGAGCCCCTGTCTTCAACTGCTGCGATTGATTCATCAGATGGTTGGTTAGGGGCGCCCACCGGTGAAATCCGTGTACCTAACTGAGACCCCCGGCCCTCCAAGTGGTGTCTTCCTCTGACGAACTGCGTTGCGCCAATCATCCGCACTGCGCTATGGACGATGCGATCGCCTCGGCCAGCACAGTTGGATTCTCGGGCGCGACCAGGGTGAAGCGCTGGTGGCCGTCCAGCTCGGGCAGGCCGCCCTCCGCTGACGCGACCACGGACAATCCCGCGGCCAGCGCCTCTCGGACCACGACCGGCGCGCCTTCGCTGCGGCCGTTCGGCAACGACCGACACGGATGGACGAAGAGGTCAGCCGCGGTCATCCAATCGGCCAACGTTGCGGGACTGAGTGAGCCCGGCAGGCGAAGATCCACTGCACACGCGGCAGCCAGTCTGCCCAGCCTGGGCTCCTCGGGACCTGTGCCTGCAATCACCAAGGTTGGCCGTACCCGTGCAGGCAGATGCCCCACCGCATGTACCAACACGTCGAACCCCTTGATGGGCACCAGTCGGCCCGCTGCGAGCACGGTGAACCCTACTAGCCCAAGACGGCCGCGTAGGATGTGGCGCTCACCGGCAGACCGCGGCCGAAACAGCAATGGATCGTAGGGGGCTGGCTGTACGCAACTGCGCGCTCCGAGTGCCTCCGGAGTGTCGCCACACAGACGCGTGAAGTTCTCACGCAGGTCCGCGCAGGCGAATACCAGCTCGGTGCCGCTGCGACAGAGGAGACGGGCCAGGTTTGCGCCCCCTGGAAAATGCCCGAGCAAGAAGACGTCGCCGCCATGGGCGTGCGCGCGATGGCGAAGACTCGGCGCCACCGCGCAAGCCACCAGGGCCGAGGGCAGGAGCCAGTGGCTTTCCACCGCATTCCACCCGGCAGCGCGCTGCGCGGCCAGCGCCATCATACGCGCGGTGAAGTGCGCCGCTTCCAACCACGCACGCGTTCGCCATAGCAACCCGCCACTCTCTAGCGCCTCGGGTACACCGCCGGCATAGAAGATCTGTGCAGCGCCCGCCGCGGGTATCCGAAACACGCGCACGTTGTGCTCGCTGCCATCCCCCGGTCCGGCTGCAATGACTTCCACCGCTTGTCCAGCAGCGGCGAGTGCGCGCACGCGCGCACGCACAAACGAGCCCGCATGGTCGTCAGGACCACGCGGGTAGGAAGTGCAAAGGACGCCGATCACGTCGGAGGCAGCTCGGCTAGAGCCTGAGATCGCCAAACCCAGCGCGCCAGGCCACGGCGCAAACGCGCGCAAAATGCGCGCAAGAGCAGAAGGCTAAGCGGTACCAGTACACGTGAGACACGGATGCCCGAACTCCAAGCGGGCCCATAGACCGGCCGCACCGGCACGTCGACAGCGCGCGCACCCACCGCAGCCAGCCGAAACAGTAGGTGGTTGGGATAGCCGTAGCGGGGGAACACCGGGCCGGCGGCAATGGCGTTGATAGCCCGTCGGTTGGCGGCGGTATAGCCACATTGCGAGTCGAACAGGTGGGTATAGCCCGAAGCCAGCCGGGTTAGGTGCGAGAGCACGAAGTTGCCTACCAGTCGGGGCAGCGGCATTACCCGGCACACGCCCGGCCACGCAAATCGGTTGCCTTTGGCGTAGTCAGCGCGGCCGGAAACCACCGCGCCCACCAGCGCGGCCAGGTCCGCAGGATCCATCTGCGAGTCGCCTGCCATGACCGCCGTCACGTCCGCGCCCAAGGCGTGCGCCCGCGCATACCCGGTCGCGATGGCTGCACCCACACCGCGATTCTGCTCGTGGCTCAGCACTTCCAGGCCGCGCCTCTGGCTGCGCCGGGCGATGCGCGCCGTACCGTCCGTGCTCGCGTCGTCGACAACGATGACGTGGTCCACGAATCCAGGAATTGAGCGCAGGGTGCGCGCAATCTTAGTGGCCTCGTTGAAGGCGGGAACCACAACCGCGATCCGATGGCCGGAGAACATGGCAGGGGCAGACGCAGTCGAGGAATGATAGCGTCAGAACGGGTTCTCAGCCCGCCTGTCGGTGCGGCCGGTACGATTTTTGCCGCCCCCGTCGAACGGATCGACCTCCTTGCCAGTTTGGTGGGTCTTGCGATGACCCGGTCGGGATATGGTCCCGCCCTTGTTTGCCTTGGCGACAGTGGGAGGCCTGGCCTCAAGGGCTGGCTGCCCCGGAATTGGATCGAGAACCACCAAACCGGACCAGTCAGGCCGCACCTCGTGGGTCAGTTCGCGATACCCTGGCAAGCGGAAAACCAGGAATATCGACTTGTCCTCGCGATAATCGAATTTCCTGCGAAAAGGCGTCTTGCCAAGCGGTTCATTCTCACCCGCGATGAAAACCTCTGCCTCCGACGGATTCGACTGAATCGCCAGGTCGAGAATTTCAGACTTGGAAGCCGACGGAACCAGGGTCGGGTTTGCCGAAGGCACCGGCGCGAGTGGCTGACGTTGCGACCCCCGCGACCCAGCCCAAAACGCCCCCCCGACCAACAACGCCACGGCGACTGCCGCCCACGTGGTCTTGCGCGCCAGCAAGGGCTTGCGCCGCAGGTCGATGTCTGGGACGGGCGGAGGAACCACTGGCGTCAGCCCTCCCAGGCGAGGCAGCGAACCAGTCGGTGCCGTCGGCACTGGCGGAACCGTGGACGAGGTTGCGCGACCCGGGCCGGAATGTGATCCTGGGAGCGCCCGTCGCGCTGCGCTCGTGTTGGAACGGGACGGGCTCACTGAACCGGTGCCGGACTGGCTACGCTGGCTTACCGTCGAGCGACGGTCGACGCCGCCGGTGTCGGTGGGGAACAAACTGCTCATCAGTTGAGCCAACTGGGTCGGCTGGAAGCGGGCGGCATGCACTATGTCGTCAAGCGCATCGGCCATCTCAGAGGCCGACTGATAGCGATCGAGCGGATTCTTGGCCAGGGCCTTCAAGACAATGTTGTCCATCTCCGGCGGACACAGCGGGTTGTGCAGCGAAGGTGGCGGCACATCGCACTGACGGACCCGCTCGATAGTCTGAAGATCATTCTCGCCCTTGAACAGGCGGCGACCGGTCAGGATCTCATGCAGCACAATGCCGGTGGCGAAGATGTCGATGCGACGATCGACTTCGTTGCTGACGGTTTGCTCGGGCGCCATGTAGGCGAACTTGCCCTTGAGGGTTCCGGTCTTGGTGCTCTCGTCCTTTTCCCCGCCCAGGGCCTTGGCTATGCCGAAGTCAAGAATCTTCACCGCCCCATCGCTAGAGAGCATGACGTTCGATGGCGAAATATCCCGGTGGATCATGCCCAGCCTGGTTCCGTCGTCGGCCGTGAAATCGTGGGCATAGGCCAGAGCCCGACACATCTCGCGGCCTACGTAGGCCACCAGCTCGGGACGCGGCGGACCAACCCGCGCCCACTGCGTGCGCATGGTCTCTGCCAGATCGCGGCCACGCACATACTCCATGGACATGAAGTACTCGTTCTCCACCGATCCCAGTTCGAACACCTGGACGATGTTGGGGTGGGTAAGGCGAGCCGCCAGCTTGGCCTCATCGATAAACATCTTGGTGAAGATGGGGTCATCCGACAGATGGGGCAGGATGCGCTTGACGACAAAGATGCGCTCGAAGCCTGCCGGCCCCTGGACGCGCGCCTTGAACACGTCGGCCATACCACCGCGACCGATGCGCTCAAACAGCGTGTACTTGCCGAATGAAATCGGCTGAGGAAGAACTACCCCCACGTTGGTTAATACGATTGTACCCCAAAATGTGTTGACTCCGCCCTTTTGCCCGCCTCGGCGCCCAGATTCCACCCCTTTTCTAACGTCGGCAGACTAGAAGGGATCTGGTGAAAAAATGCAAGGGTCTCAGTTTTGCGATCGGGAGAACTGCCCAGGGCCGGCCGAGGATGGGGCTGGGCATTCGGCCAAGCCCTGTGTGCTGGCCGTCGGCGGCTTGGACCCAACTGGCGGTGCAGGCTTGGTGCGAGATCTCCTCACAGCGGATGCGCTGGGTGCCAGGGCCATATTGGTGGGCACCGCTTGGACACGGCAGGACGAAGACGGCGTCAAAGGGGTCGAGCCGCGCCATCCAGACCTGGTGCGAGCGGCACTTGAGCATGCGCTGGCGACGTGCCCGTCGCGCCGGGGCGCCGTCAAGGTCGGCATGGTAGCCAGGGGCAGCATCGCTGCCGCCATCGTCTCGGGCCTGGACGCCTGGCAAGGACCAGTGGTCTTCGACCCCGTCCTGGGCGCCTCGGGCGGTGGCTCACTTTTCGAGGGCGTGCCGGCTGATCTACTCCCCCTTGTGCGCCGGGCCACTCTGATCACCCCCAACCTGGCGGAAGCGGCCTGGCTCACCGGCCTGGCGGTGGAGACTCTGGACCAGGCACGCCACGCTGCGCAGGTGCTGGCCGGGTGGGGTCAGGCGGCCGTTCTGGTGAAGGGAGGTCACCTGCCGGGGGCAGCAACCGACGTGCTCCGTTTCGCAGCGGGCGAAAGGCCCTTCGAGGGAACGCGGCTGCCGGGCAAGACCCCACGCGGGACCGGCTGTGCGCTCGCGACGGCCATTGCGGTGGGGTTGGCGCAGGGCCAGGCACTTGAACAGGCTGTTGCTGCCGCCAAGGTTTGGTTGGCCGGCCGCATACAAGCCGCCGCTACGGTCGGCAACGCGCGCTACCTGTGAGGCACTTATCGAGGCAGGCTGCGACCCGACTCGACGATAGCCTTGGTCTTGCGGGCGATCATCAGCTCCTCGTTGGTGGGCACCACCCACACGCTGATGCGCGACCCATCGCGCGTGATCACCTTCTCTTTGGCGGCCGAGCTGTTGCGCTCGGGCTCGATATCGACTCCGATGAAGCGCAGTGGTTCCAGCACGCGCGCCCGCATGGCTACATCGTTCTCACCGATGCCGCCGGTAAACACGACGGCGTCGCAGCCGGCCATGGCCGCCACGTACGACCCGATGTACTTGATGAGGCGGTAGTCGAAGATATCGAGCGCGAGCTGGGCGCGTGCGTCGCCCTCTTTGGCCTTGGCGATCACTTGGCGCATGTCGTTGCTGACTCCCGACACGCCCTTGACGCCGCTCTTGCTGTTGAGGAGAGTATTCATCTCCTGCGGAGAGAGCTTGTCCTTGTCCATTATGTAGAGGACAACCGCAGGGTCCATGTCACCGGTGCGGGTGCCCATCAGCAGGCCTTCGAGCGGCGTCAATCCCATCGACGTATCGTAGGACTGGCCGTGCTTGACCGCGGTGATGCTGGACCCGTTGCCCAGGTGGCAGGTGATGATCCTGAGCTTGTTGAAGTCTTTCTTCATCAGCTCGGCACAGCGGCGAGCCACATATTCGTGAGACGTGCCGTGGAAGCCGTACTTGCGCACGTGGTTGCGGTCGAGCTGGTCCTTGGGCAAGCCGTAGGTGTACGCATGCGGCGGCATGGTCTGGTGGAAGGCGGTGTCGAAGACCGCGACCTGGGGCAGACCGGGGAAGATCTTCTCGCAGGCCGCGATGCCAGCCAGGTTGGGCGGGTTGTGCAAGGGTGCGATGCCGATGCACTCTTCGATGGCGGAGCGCACCGCCGGGGTGACCAGGGCCGAGTTTGAGAACAACTCGCGTCCGTGTACGACCCGATGCCCGCAGGCGTCCACGTCGATCTTCTCCTTGAAGAGACCGTGCTCAGCGTCCAGCAACATGTCTTTCATGGCTGCCACCGCCTGGGTGTGGTCCTTGGCCACCACATCGCCGACGATCTTCTCGGGCGAGCGGCTGTCGCGATAGCTGAACTTGGACTTCTCGCGCCCAATTTCCTCGACCAGGCCTTCGGCCATCAAACTGGCGGTATCGTCCGCCGGGAGATCGTACAGCTTGAACTTCAGCGACGAACTGCCGCAATTGATGACCAGTACCTTCATGACTTGTACTCCAAGAACTACTGCTTCTGTGCGTATTGCGCGCGGACGACGTTGATGGCGATCACGTTGAACACATCGGCAGCTTTGCAACCGCGCGAGAGATCGGATGACGGCTTGGCCATACCCTGCAAGATGGGGCCGATGGCCTCTGCCTTGCCCAGCCGTTCGACCAATTTGTAGCTGATGTTGCCCGCATCGAGGTCTGGGAAGATGAGCACGTTAGCCTTACCCGCCACGGGCGAGCCCTTGGCCTTGCGCTCGCCGATGGCCGGGATGAGCGCGGCGTCGCCCTGCAGCTCACCGTCGACGACCAATTCGGGCCGCTTCTGCTTCACGGCGGCGGTGGCGGCGGTCACCTTGTCGATGGCTTCATGCTTGGCACTGCCCTTGGTGGAGAACGACAGCATGGCGACGCGCGGGGTGTCGCCGGTCAGGCTGGCGTAGCTGTCGGCAGTGGCTATGGCAATGTCGGCCAGTTGGCTCACGTCAGGAGCGATAACCACCGCGCAGTCGGCAAAGAAGACAACGCCGTCCTTGCCAAAGGACTTGTCCGGCACCACCATAGCGAAAAAGCTCGACAGGGTCTTGAGGCCCGGCTGCATGCCGATGATCTGGATGCCAGCGCGGCACACGTCGCCCGTGGTGTAGAGCGCGCCGCCCACGAAGCTGTCCACCACGCCCTTGCGCACCATCATGGCGCCGTACCACAGGGGGTCCTTCATCTGCACGACCGCTTGATCCTGAGTAAGGCCCTTGGCCTTGCGCAGCTCGAAGTACGTGCTGGCGTAGTCATCAAAATTCGGCGGCTTGGTCATGTCCACAATGTTGATGTTGGCAAGCGAGAGAGATGCCGACGTCGCAGTCGCCTTGATCTTGTTGGGCGCGCCTAGCAGGGTGATCTCCGCAATGCCCTGCTTGGTGGCCAGCGCGGCAGCCTCGATGATGCGAACGTCCTCGCCTTCTTGCAGGACGACCTTGCGGGGACTGGTCTTGGCTTTGGCGTGAATCTGTTCGATGAAGGTGGGCATGGTGACAATCTCCTCAGAAGGCTTCAGCCTGTACGGCTCGCGCACGCCGAGTGTGCAGGCCGGGCCGCACCCGGTTTGAGTGCGCTTTCCGGCCGGTCGAATCCATCCAGGCATCGGCTGGAAAGGACGGCCAGCGTCGGAAAGTGATGGGGCGACACAACGCCGGCAGAGTAGACCCGTCGAGGGGCCCGATCAACAGGCTTCGACAGGATTCGCGCTATCCCGGACGCTGCGCCACCAGTGCCTCCGCGTCCATCAGGTCCTTCTCTCGTTCCGTGGCGCGCTTGGCGGCGATCAGGTCGTCCCGGCCTATGACGGGCACGCTGACTCCGTCCACCATCGTCGTCGTCCGGCGCGACCAGGCGTCGGCGAAGTCGAGGCCGCGCATGCCCTTAACCAGATCGATGCGGTCGGGGGGAACACCGATCCACACGACCTTGAGCGGGGACGCCGCACTCAGATGCTCGACCGCCAGGGCAGGAGCGCCGAACGTAGTCAACGCTCGGTAGACGCACTCGAGGTTGTCAGGCGCGTCGTCCAGCCAAATGTCCATGTGTCGGGTTGTGCGCGCCTGACCGTAGAAATCTACAGCGTGGGCTCCCACGAGCAAATAACGCGCGCCAACATCGGCGAGCGCACGCAGGAGCCTGACGAAATCCTTGTTGAGTTCCAACTTGGCCTCCTCTGGTGTAGGGATGGCACAGGATCGCATGGAAACGGCCATCATGGCAGAGGGAGTGTGCGATTTGATGGGGCAGGCCCCCCGGCGAGCGCGAGCGGCTGGCGCTAGCGTGAGCGCGGCGGGCTAGCCGAAGTTGCGCAGTAG
>PMJO01000360.1 GCA_003158455.1 Myxococcales bacterium
ATGCGCGCCCTACGCGTGGTCACCGCCAACCCAATCAAGGACGCCAAGGCGTGCGCCTTGGCCTACTTCCGCCAGGCGCGCATTGCCCACAAATCCCACGACAAGGCCCGCGCCATCATCTTCGTGAAACGGGCCCTGCAAGAAGATCCCGACCTGGCCGAGGCCAAGGCGCTGCTCGACGAATTGAAGTAACGAGGGCGTGAAGGTCCGGCGCAGAGGGCCGCGGGAGGCGAAAGGCGTGAGGGTGTTCGTGTGGGGGCTGCGGCCTGCGTGGGCGTGAGCGCGGGCGGCCCGCGGTTCGCGATCCATCTTCCGTGTACCGCACACCAACTCGCTCACGGTCACGCCCTCGCGACCCGCGCGCCGCGACCCGGCCCAGCCCGGACCGCGAATTTCCCGAGGGTGGGCAGTGCCTTCCGCCCGGATCCGCCCGCTCCGCCGCACTTTCCGGCATCGATCGTCAGCTCGCCTCGACACCCGACGCACCCAGAGGGCGTTTGTTTCGGCTACCGACCAACAGTGACGATTTCAGAAGGTCCATATCCTGCCTTGACTGTTGGATTGCTCATAAGCGTGAGCGCCCCGGTCGTCTGGTCGATCGTGTACTGCGCGATGGAGAAATTGCCCCATCCGGAGTCGCCGCTGGTCGCATAAGCGTACTTGCCCGAGGATTCGATTGCGATCGAGGCTGCTGCTGTCCCCCCTGCCGAGACCGTTCCGTTTGACACAAGCACTCCGGTTGTCTGGTCGATCTTGAACTGGGCGATAACCGCAGACGGCGAGGATAGACCGATCGTCACGTACGCGAATTTGCCCGTGGGGTGAACTGAGATGGATGTAGCGTAGAAATCCCCCGCCGAGACCGTGGGCGGGGCCAGTGGTGAGAGCATTCCGGTTGTCTGGTCGATTTCAAACTGGGCGATCGACGCGTATTGGTTGTTGCCCCCATAGTTAGAAACATAGGCATAGGCGCCTGAGGGGATCGAGACGATTCTGATATCCCAGGCGTTATAACCCTCCGTCGCCACTGTGGGCGTCGACATGGGTGTGAGCTCGCCGGTAGTCTGGTCGATGTTGAACTGGGAAACGCAATTGCTGCCACCATTTGCCACGTAGGCCCACTTGCCCGAAGGGTCGATGGCAATGGCTTGCGGATTGTTCTGCGTAGCGACCGTAGGTGCGGTCATGGATGCGAGCGCCCCGTCCGCTCCGATCGTGTTCTGACTGACACTACTCCATTCACTGTTTGCAACATAGTACCAGGGTTTCGTGGGGTGGACCGCACCGCCTGCGGGATACGGACCCGACGTGAAGAACGTGGGCGTGGGCATGGATGTGAGCGACCCGTCCGCGCCGATTGTGAACTGAGATACGAAGCCACAGCCGTTGGGACAGGCGGTGATATTGGGGTTTACACCTTCATAGTTGCTGACGTACAAGTACTTGCCCGAGGGGTCGACCGTGAGGTATCTGGGATCGTACCCTCCTGTAGAGACCGCGGGCGTGAACATGGGGGTGAGCGCTCCATTCGGGCCGATCGTATACTGAGAGACGTTACTGTCAGACCAGTTCACAGCGTAGGCATAGCCCCCTGCCCATAACGCATACAGGGTGGTATTTGCCGAACCCATCGCGAAGGTCCCCCCTGCCCGATAGGTCGTGCCGGATCCGTCAGCCTTGGTCTGCCATCCCACGAAGGAATATCCGGCGTATGCGAGGTCGCCTGTATTCCCGAGCACCGTCACGGACTGCCCCCTCGCATAGTTGTTCGAGTCGACCGGGACGTTGCCGACGGTAGCACCGTTGCCATCATAGGTCACGGTATAGCCATTGCCTTCTCCACCACCACTTCCTCCTCCTCCACCGCTCTCTCCCGCGCCGCCACCACCAGCACCTCCTTGTCGCGCGCCGCTAGTGCCTCCTCCTCCGCAAGCCGCAAGAACATCCGAGAATGCGAGAAGCACAACAAATGACCCGATAGCTATTTTCATTATCGACTACCTCCTCCTGTATGTTTCACCGGCATGACTGGGGTTTCCCGCTTCACTCTAGCTGGAGGCAAAGTGTAGCAGATCTCACCAAAGGTTGACAGAGAGGTGTCGCGATCGCTCCGGCACATGCGCAACAGGGTGCCTCCGCCGCGTGCGCATCCTCGTGCAGTCGGTGAACACCACGCCCCTTGCGGTGTACGACAGCAGGGGTGACGCTACCGCCTTCTCATCCGTGCCGCCGAGACCCTTCTTGGTGCTGGTGCATTCCCGGCGGCCGCGCAGGCACTGGAGAAAGCCGCGGCGCTGCGGCCCGCGGAACGGGCCGCATACACCCTGCTCATCGATGCCTGCATCGGCATGGGTGATCTGGAACGTGGTTCGGATGTGCTGGCCGAGCTGCTGGTGGAGTCCAAGAGCATCCGCGCCGAGGAACTGGCCATGCTCTACCAGCGCCAGGCCCGGTTGGCCGCTGCCAAGGGAGATGGTGAAGGCCGATTGTACGCGCTCAAGAAGGCGCTGGACACCGACCGCAAGAGCGTGGCCATAGCCACTGAAGTGGCGGACCTGGCCGAAGCGGTGGGCGACGATGAACTTGCCATGCGTGCCCTACGCGTGGTCACAGCCAACCCAATCAAAGACGCCAAAGCGTGCGCCTTGGCCTACTTCCGCCAGGCGCGCATTGCCCACAAATCCCACGACAAGGCCCGCGCCATCATCTTCGTGAAACGGGCACTGCAAGAAGATCCCGACCTGGCCGAGGCCAAGGCGCTGCTCGACGAATTGAAGTAACGAGGGCGTGAAGATTCCAGCCGTCCTCTCCCCGTCGGCCGTGCCTCCAGACCGCCGATCGCTATCTCGCCACCCACACCACATACGCCCAGGGGCCCATTTCTTTCGGCTACGGTCCCGGTCGATTCATTTCGCAGAGTGGAGAAAGCGAGAATTGGGGAGTGCGCGTGCAGCACACGCGGCACGCGACCTCCGCCTCGTAACCGCCCGATGGAGCGGTGGCAGTGTGACACCGGCGTCGCCGTAGGCTCAACGGGGACCGCTGCCTTCAGCGTGTGAGGCCGGGCCTCCAGCGGTGGGGCAGGATCTCGTCAAGGCGGGCCTGAGGCCAGCCGTTCTGCAGCTTCTCGATGACGTCGGTCATGTAGGCGAGCGGGTTGACGTCGTTCATGTGGCACGTGCCCAACACGGTGTAGGCCGTCGCGATCCGCTCGGCCCCCTTGTCGGAGCCGGCAAATAGATAGTTCTTCCTTCCGACGGCCACCCGGCGTAGTTGCCGCTCCACTTCGCCATTGTCTATCTCGAAACGACCATCGCTGAAGCAGCGGCGCCAGTATTCTTCCTGGTTCATCGCGTAGCCCAGCGCCTTGTGGATCGGACTGCCCGGCACTGCGCTCGGGTGTAGCTCGTGAATCCAGCGGTACAGATCGTCGAGCACCACCATTGACTCCGCCTGGCGCCGGGCATGTCTCTCCTCGTGCCCGAGTCCCTCTGCTTTGCACGCCGCCTCGATCCGGTACACCTTGCTGAAATAGGCGAGCGCAACCGCGCCCCGGGCATCGCCGGCCTTGGCCGCCTCCTCGAATTTCCTCCGGATGTGCATGCCACATCCCAGGCGTCTGCCGTCGTCGATGTCGAGCGGCTCGCCCTCGGGTGGTTCGAGGACTTTGTCGAAGCCTGCGTAACCGTCACCCTGTAGGTGTCCGCGAAAGTCGCGCAGAAATTCGCTTGGCCGCTCCGCCTTCCAGTCCGGTGCGTAGTAGAACGCCACCAGCCTTTCCGCCACAAAGGCCCACATGTGTCCGCGCTTCACCCCGTTCACATGGTCGCGGTCCAGCACCTTCAACGAAGTGTCGTCGGCCCGAACGTAGTCGCTGCGCACGACCAACTGGCCCACCCGCGCCGCCACCGGCTTCACTACGTCGCATCCGAACGCCGCCCAATCGCCCAGCGTAGATTCCGACAGGGATACACCACTGCGCGCGTACCCCTGCGCCTGCCGGTACAGCGGCATTCCATCCTGGAATTTCTCGCTTATCAGGTTGGCCAGCAGCCCAGACCCAGGGCGTCCACGGTCCATCACCTTCTCGGACGGCGCGGTCACTACCCCCGACTCGCACTTCGGGCACGCCAGCTTCTCGCGCAGAATCTCGACAATCTTGAAATGCGCCGGCACGAATTCCAGCACCTCGCTCTTCAGGTGCCCAATACACGCCTTCTCCGTCCCGCACACTTCACATACTCTTTCCTTGGCCCGCACCGGCACCGTCTTCGTCTCGCGCGGCAGATCCGCAGGCAACGCGCGTCGGGGTTTGCGCCCGCCGAGCCGACGGGGCGACTCCGTCGGTTGTGGCACATCGCCTTCACCAGAAATCTCAGCTGCTGCGGTTTGCGCTGTCTCAGGCGCCTGCTCGCCCAATCCCTGCAACAGCAACGACAACTGCGCCGTGCTCACCTTCTCACTCTTTCGCCCGTACAGTTGGCGAAGCGCCTTTTCCAGTCGTTGCTTCAGTTGCGTGTTGTCCGCCCGCGCATGCGCCAGCAGGTCCAACAGTATCGAGATGACCTCCTCCGCGCCCTTCTCCTCGGCCAGCGCCACCAGCGTCGGGCGCATCGCTTCGAGGTCGTCGGGGCTCTGGGTGGCGTCTTCAGCAATCATGGTTGCGAGAGCGCAGTTGCGATTTCTTCTGTAATGACTGCCATCGTCGCTTGCAAGAAAATTCGCACACCTCACGCGGCTTTTCTCGTCGGGCGCCAACGCGAAAAGCGCTTCGCCCCTGTCACGTCGATTCCCTCCAGAATTGGACCCAGTTCGGCAGCGTCCATTTCCACGCACGATTGCCCTCCGTCCTCGCGATGCACGAAATGAAACGTCCCACGCGCCAATTTCTTTGCGACGATGCAGTACCCAGTGCGATCCCAGAACAATGTGCGTACCTGGGTGCGCCGCCGATTGAAGAACACGAACAGATCTCCGCACAGTGGGTCCTGGCCGAAACGGCTGGCCACCAGGATCGACAGGCCATCGAAGCTCTTGCGCAAGTCTGTCGGCGCCGTCGCAACCAACACCCGCACCGCCGAAGGCAGCGTCAGCACGACCCAGCACCAGCCGCCGCCACCAGCCTGCCCACCCATGCCGGGTCCACCGTTGGCTCCACCCGCACCACGCTGCCGTTGGGCAGCGCGATCTCGACGTGACCACTGATCGCCGGCCCCCGGCCGAGGATCCCGTTCGACGAGCCTGTTGGGCGCAAGGTCACCGGCACCAGCTCCATCGTCCCGCCCCGTCGCCTGCGCGTCTTCACTGCCGGCGATTCCGCGTCGCCATCCTTCCCCTTGAGATGCCAGCTCCACCAGTACAGCTTCTTGCCAGAGAGCCCGCGCGGCTCTCCGTACTCGCTGGCGGTTTGTCCGCTACGCTTCCAGGCAGCTACGTGCCCGGCCCATTCGTGTCTCTTCATGGTCGGCGATTCCTCCTCGCCGACTCACGCTACCCGAGCGCATCCCCCATCGCGAGATGCCCTCCATCGGGCGGTTACGTCGTCTTGGACGGAGTCTTCGTGGCCGCTCCCAACGCTGGCGACGGCAAGCTTGTGTTCCACAGCTTGCCGCGCATCTCCGACGTCGCCGTCGCGGATCTGCTGCAGGTCATCCGCGCCCGACTGCTGCGGTTCCTCATTCGCCGCCATGCCCTCCCGCGATGGTGCGCCGCCGGCGAGGGCGCGCGAAGCGCGGGGCGGGCGGGGTGGGTTGTCCTTCCGAAGGCCGGCGGGCTGCCCAGGCGGCTAGGGTGCCGCCGTAGTGATGGCCACCGAGCCGCCAGTCAGCGAGCCAGAGGTTGCGTTTAGCGTGATCGTTCCCGCGGTTGTCGTGGAGCGAACGATGGCCATCAGCTTGCCGCTGAAAGCGGCATGCGACGTGCCCTTGTAGGAGTCGTGGTTTATCGAGTTTCCGGCGTCGAGTCCCACCAGGGCACCGGGACCGCTGATCGTGAAGGAGATCGTGTTGCTGGCTTGGGGAACGACGACTCCCTGCGCGTCGACAATGTCCACCTCGACGTAGGCCAGATCGTTCCCATCCGCCGTGATCGACGCGCGGTCAGCCTTGAGCGCCAACTTCGCCGCCGCTCCGGCTGTCTGCACTGTGTCGGTGGCGACCACCGCACCACCCTTGGTGGCCTTCGCCTGAAGGGTACCCGTCGCGAATGGGACCGACCACTGAAGGTGTGCTGTGGTGGAGGTCATGGTCTTCGAGCCCTGCGAGGTGCCGTTGAGGAAGAGCTCGGCGCTGTCCGCGTTGGTATAGACCCAAACAGTCACGGCTTGCCCGGCCGTCCAACTCGTCCAGTCCATCGGCACGATGTGGACCATCGTCGGCCCAGCGGCGTTCCACTTACTCTGATAGAAATAGAAGATGTCCTTTGGGAAGCCAGCTGTATCAATCGCTCCGAAGTACGAGCTCTTGGATGGCCATCCGTAGGGGGTGGGTTCCCCGATGTAGTCGAAGCCAGTCCAGATGAACTCGCCGGCAATGTAGCTTGCCCCGTTGACGCTGGACCACGAGCCTTCCGCACTGGTTCCCCAAGAGACCACGCTGTTGTCGTAGGACGAGCACTGGTTGTCGCTCGATGAAAGGATGTTCGTTGTGACAGGCGTCTTGTAGACGGTACGACTCCTTACCGCGGAGGACGACTCGCTCGCAAACAATTTCCACGTGGGGTGGCTCGAGTGCGTTCCGGAATAGGAATTGGGCGCATAGTTGAGGCCGACGACATCTTCCAAGGGAGCCGTTGCGTCGCCGGCGGCTCCGCTCTGAAAGGCTTGACCGATCACTCGCGTGGTGTCCTTCGCCTTGACCGCCGAGATGAGCGATTGTGCGACCGTGGCGTTGTTGTAGTCGGGGATCTCGTTGCCGATGCTCCAAATGATGACACTCGGATGGTTGCGGTCTCGCAACACCATGTCACCGATATCGGTAGCGGACCACTGATTGAAGAACCGTCCGTAGTCGTACGTGTTCTTGGCCTGGTCCCAGCAATCAAACGCCTCATCCATCACGAGGAAACCCATGCGATCGGCCATGTCCAGCAACTCTGGCGCGGGAGGGTTGTGTGAAGTTCGAAGGCCGTTCACACCCATGTCCTTGAGTTGTTGCAGATGTTTCTCGATGGCTCGATTGTTTACGGCTGCACCGAGGGCGCCAAGATCGTGGTGATTGCACGTGCCGTTGATCTTTACCGCAGTGCCGTTCAGCGTGAAGCTGCTGTTCGCGTTGAACGCGAACGTGCGAATGCCGAACGGGGTCGTGTACGTGTCGACGACCGTGCCGCCCACGGATACGGTCGTAACCACCGAATACATGGTTGGCGATGTTACTGACCAGAGCTTGGGATTGGACACGGTCACGGTTTGCGCCACGACGGCGGTCTTCGCAGCGGTAACCGTCGTCGCTGCCGAGGTGGCCTTGCCCACCTCCGTCCCAGTAGAGTCGCGAACCGAACTCGCCAACGTCGCCGATTGGTCAGTTGTCGCGTCATTTTGGACCGTAACGGAAATATTGACGGTGGCGCTCGATGTCGAGGCTGTTGGTGTCGTCACCTGCGTGCCTGTGTATGCGACGCGGACCGGGTTCACGGTCTTGAGCCAAGTGTGGCGATAAATGCCGCTGCCCGAGTACCAACGGCTGCTGGGCTGTTGGTTGACGACCTTGACCGCGAGCACGTTCGACGCGCCAGCCTTGGCGTTGGAACCGAAGTCGCATTCGAAGGAGGAGAATCCGTAGGGACGGGCGCCTATTTGGGTGCCATTGAGGTACACTGTGCTGTTCATATAGACGCCGTCGAACTGGACAAGGACCTTCTGTCCCGAGCTCGCGGGCAAGGTGAAGGTCTTGCGGTACCAGCCCGTGCCTCCATCGAGGTAGCCACCGCCCGAGCCGGCCGGCGAGCTTTGGTTGAACGCCAGCGAGATGCTCCAGTCATGCGGCACGTCCAAGGAGGTCCAGGACGAATCATCGAAACTGGTGGCCTGCGCGCCACTCACGTCGCCGA
>PMJO01000344.1 GCA_003158455.1 Myxococcales bacterium
TGCACGCAGTTCGTGGATGGCACGGCCTGGGGGCCGATTCTCAGCGCCGACGTCAAGATCGGTGGCGAGACTGCGGCCGCGATCCCGTTCCAAGCCATTGGCGAAAATGCCTACCCCATGCCGACCGCCGGCACTTGTTCGAGCGGCCCGGCCATCACCGACATGCAATCCTTGATGGCGAATGGAATCATCGGCGTGGGTATCGGCCAGCAGGACTGCGGCGCAGCATGCACGCAGACGAGCCGCAACCCGGGAATGTACTTTGCCTGCACCTCCAACAAAGCCGGCGGCTGCAAGACGACAGCCGTTCCCCTCGAGTCCCAGGTGATAAACCCCATCGTGAGTTTTGCGGTCGACAACAATGGCGTTGTCATTCAATTGCCCAACGTGCCCACAAGCGGAGTGGCTTCGACGACGGGCAAGTTGATATTCGGCATCGGCACGCAGGCCAACAACGGCCTGGGGAACGCCACGGTGATTACGCCCGTCGATGACTACGGCAATATTGGAACTACCTTTCCGGTCGGCGGCACGAAATACACCGGGTTCGTGGACAGTGGCACCAACATGTACACCTTCCTCAACTCGGCCACGTCTGGCCTGACGTTGTGCACTTCGGCCGGGATGTCATCCTTGTATTGTCCCTCGACCCCGAAGAGCCTCAGCGCCACCATTTTCGGCGGAAACAACGCGAGCGTGCTCGTGTCCTTCACTATCGCCAACCCCAGCAAGATCAGTGCGAGCGTTGCCGTTTTGGGCACTCTCGGGTCAGAAATGCCGGGGTTCCCTTCGTCGGGGACATCGAGCGTGCCCGATTTCCTTTGGGGACTCCCCTTCTTCTTCGGTCGCACGGTCTACACGGCCATTGAGAACAAAGACACGCCCGGCGGCCAGGGACCGTACGTCGCGTTCTGATAGTTGCTACTGACTGTAGCTTGGCGTCCAGGGGGCGAGAATGTTCGCGACCGAGTAGCTTGCGGCTTGGCTGGCGCTCAGCTGGTACGACGAGCGAGACGAGGTGTTGGCACCACTACCGGTGCTCTGGTATTCGTGGAAACGGGCGTCTTGGGGCTGATTCCCCGACATTGCAACGAAGCCCGCGGCGAGAATGTGGGTCCCCAGATCGACACGCAGGTACGCTGCGGCGCCATCAGCGCCCCAGGGTCGCCCGAGCGCAACCGAGTTTGACTTCACGGCCGAAACCGCCGTGAATTTGCCACCCAAGAAGACGATCCCGTAGGTTGTGGAGATATCGGTGTTCGGTGCGGCGACCGCGGATCCGCCCTCCACGTTGCGCGCCTCGCAGTTCTCGAGAACTGCCGTCGCACCGCCAAAGACGTAGTCGGTGTTGCCCTGCACGTAGCAGTTCCGGAAGTATTGGGTTCCGCTGTGCGTGTACAGGGTATCCTGATATCCCACGAAGCGACAATTGAGGAACTGCTGGCGCTGCCCCGTCGTCCGCAGCGCGACGGCTTGCGAGCCGGACCCGTAGCTGTTCTGAAACGTGAGGTTCGCGGCCGAGAAGTCGTTCGCGCTGATGTACACGCTCGCGCTTGAACTGGTGCCGCCCGTCGACGCGTTGCTGTCGCCGTAGGTGAGAATCGTGCTGGTTGCGTCGGCCCCGACAAGGCACAAGTTCGTGCGACTGGCAATGGTCAGCTTCTCCGTGTAGGTGCCGGCTTTGATGTCGACGCGAATGTGCGCAGAGCTGCCGCTGGCGATCGAATTGACGGCCGCCTGCACGGTTGTGAACTGTCCACTGCCGTCCTTCGCAACAGAAATCGTCTGCGTGATGCCGGCAGGACACAACGCCGGATCGCCCCCTACAGTCGTGCCGCCAGTTGCCACCGCACCGCCGGTGCCCTTACCTCCCGTGCCTCCGGCCGTGCTCGTGGTGCCTCCGGTGACGACGCCGCCCCGTCCTCCGCTCGCGCTCCCGCCGGTGCTGGTGATGCCGCCCCCGCCAGCGCCACCAGCTGTGCTTCTGCCGCCCGCGTCGGTGCCGCCCATGCTGGTGCCGCCCGCAGCGGTGCCGGCTGCGCCGGTGCCGCTCATGCTAGTGCCGCCTGTGCCGGTGTCACCCACGCTAGTGCCTGCCGTGCCGCCGCTCTTCCCAGCGCCACCCCCACCGGCATGCCCCGGACCTCCATCCCCCGGCTCAGCGCCGCCCATGCCACCGGCTCCCCACGTGGTTGTCGCTCCGCCTGTGTTCGCGAACCCGCCCGTGGCCGTCGCGCCGCCAGTGCCAGTCAGACCACCACTCCCGATCACGCCAGCGTTGCTTACCGCCCCGCCGCTCGACCCACCTGCACCTGATGAGCCTGAATCAGCAGACGTGCAACCGATCGCGGCCCACGAGACGACGAAGACAATAGCAGTTCGAGCGCGCATGTTCATTCGTGCCTCCAAAGACTTCACTGTGATCATAGAGCATTTGCCTCGACGATGGGGCGGGCCGCTATGCTGCATGGTTTCCTTGAGCACGGTGGTGCACACCCTGCCCGAACCGGTATGCGACCTTTCGGGACATGCTTCTGCCGCTGCTGCCCTACGAGATCTCGCGCCGAAACAGCACGCAGCCATTCGGCGCGCGGACCTGGCTGGGCGCGACCCGGACATGGTGCCCCGACTTCCAAATTCTGCCGCGCTGACCAGCAGGCCAGCGAGCCAGAATCCGCAATAGGGGGTTAGCTCGTGCTTTCGAGGAGAGGTTCTTGGGTGTAACCTAGATCACTCACGTTGGAAGCGACATGACGAAGACCGGGCGACGGTTCTGAGTCCAACTGACAAAATCACATTCCAACTATGACCAGTTCATTGCTCCGCCTCGTTTCGAGAATGCCGCTTCGCTGCTGGCCCTTGGTTCTCTGCGTTAGCGTGGGTTGCGTGGATTTGACGCGGCCTTGGCAGCTGGGCGGAAATAGGGACGGCGCGAGCGATACTCCCCAGGCGATCTTGCTCGACACCGGCCCGGAAGATTCTGGCGGGACGACAGGTGAAACAGGCGGGGCCGGGGGTTTCAGTGGGGCGGGAGGATCTGACGTCCTGGGCCCACAGCCCGACGCTCCGTTGTCGGGAATCGAAGGTGGCGTCGACGCCGCTGCTCGGGACCAGGGGCCTGCGGTCGTCGAGGCTGGGACGTTGGATTCGGCCGACGATGTTCCATTCACGCTCGACGGTCGGGAATCCGATCGTCCTTCGGACGTGCCCATCACGGACGTGCCGATCGCGGGCAGGGACGGAGCCGGCGGCACGATCGGTGATGTCTTGCGGGATGTGGCCACCGGTGGCGCGGGTGGCAGCGACGGAGCCACGGCGACGGGCGGGTCGGGAGCGAAGGACGGTGGTGCAACCCCGAGTGGCGGCGTAACCACGAGTGGCGGAGTAACCACGAGTGGCGGAGTAACCACGAGTGGCGGCACGACTGGGAGTGGTGGTGCCGGCGGAAGCACGTTTGCCGACGCTGGAATCGGTGTCTGCGTCGGACATCAGGCCATAGACGCGGGCGCAGGTGACCTGGTTGCGTGGTACCCATGCGAGTCGGCCTCGGGAACGGTGTTGCCCGACCAGACGGGCAAGAACAACGCAACCCTGGCATCCAGCGGGACAGGGGGCACGACCGGATACAGTTTTGTTGCCGGCAAGGTCGGCAATGCACTGGCTCTCAGCGTGGCGAGCAATGCCTATGCGACGTTGCCCGTGGGTATTCTGGCCAATTCCTGCGAGGCCACGGTAGCGACGTGGGTGTACATCAATAACAATCCGAACTGGCAGCGGGTTTGGGATTTCGGCAACGACACCAACGTCTACATGTTCCTGACCACGAACAGCAACGCCAGCAATCATCTCAAGTTTGCGATCACCATCAGCGGCAACACCCATGAGGAAGTGATCAACGGCCCAGCCACCAACTTCCCCACCGCGGCTTGGGAACACGTTGCTGTGGTCCTGGGGCCCTCGGGTGGGATTCTCTACCTCAATGGCGCGCAGGTTGGCACAAACTCGTCGATGAAGCTTCGCCCGGCGGATCTGGGAAGCACGACGAACAACTACATCGGCCGGTCGCAATTCCCGGATCCGTACCTGGATGGGAAAATCGACGAATTCCAGGTCTACGACCGGGCGCTCTCGCCCCAAGAAGTCCAAGCGCTCTACGCAGGATCATAGGCCGGTGGCCTGGCTCGAATCGGTCCTATTCTTGCCGCCGAACCGCATGCGCATACCAAACCGATGACTAGCGCGGATATCTGGGTGCTCGTCGTTCCTCCCGTGTGCGTCGTCACGGCTGGACCATTGGTTCCGCATCCCGCGACGGCTAGAATACCAGCGAAACTTGCTGAAAGTACTTGGCTTCTCACAGTAGGACCTCCTGGCTCTGGCAACGCGGCCGGATCACCGTTCGTTTGCCACACATGTGTTCCGATACCGCACCTCCACAGCAACACGCCCGCTGTTACGCCCGCTCTTGAGAAAAACCCGGCTCGGCGGTGAGCTATTTGCGCCTGCTCAGGTATCATATTTGTGATGGCTCTTCCAGGGAAGCATGTTTCCCTTCTGCCCGCGGCCGATGCGCTCGGCGATGGCGAGTTGGTTGCTCGCTCCCTGGGAGGAGATCGCTGGAGCCGGGACGTGCTCTATCGCCGACATGCGCACTATCTGCTGGCCATCTCTACCCGACTGCTATCCAGCCGCAGCGACGGCGAGGAAGTCGTGCAGGACGCCTTCGTGGTGGGTTTTGGTCAACTAGGTACCCTCCGCGATCCGACAGCATTCCGACCCTGGCTGGCTCGCATCGCAGTCAGCTTGGTGCGACGTCGTCTACGCCGAGGCAGACTGCTGCGGTTCCTTGGCCTTGATCGAGGGCTCGATGACGCGACTCTGGCGGTGCTCGCTGCGCCGACACTGCGCCCCGATGACCGTGCGGAGCTCGCGCTGGTCGACCGCCTACTAGATGGGATGCGGACCGATCTGCGCATTGCCTGGATGCTTCGTCGGGTCGAAGGGCTTTCTCTCGCCGAAGTCGCGTCCGCGTGCGGTTGCTCAATCGCCACGGCCAAGCGTCGTGTCGCCGCTGCGGATGCCGAGGTGGAACGCTACGTGTCCTTTCGGGAGGGGACGGCATGAGTCAAATACGATTTCCGCTGAAGGATCACCTTCAGGATCCGGCGGATGAGGAAGCCCTCCATCGGATGGCCGAGGACATAGACTCGCGTCTGCAAGGCCGCAAACGCCGACGATTCTTTCCGCTGGTGTTGGTCGGTGCGACGGCTGTGGCGGCCATTATCGTGGTTTTTTCCCATATCCACCGCGATGCCGGACCCCTGTTGTTTGCCGACGGTCGAGAGCTGGTGGCGATGGATGCGGGTGGAGCCGCGAGAGAGTTCGCTCTATCGGACGGTTCGCACGTTCGGCTCTGGCCCGGCGCGCACATGGAACCACTGCACAGCTCGGGGGACGCCTTCTCGGCCATAGTGACGCAGGGCCGTGCCGATTTCGACGTCCGTCCGGGTGGACCGCGCCAATGGGTCATCGAGTGTGGCTTGGCCACAGTCGAAGTGCTTGGAACCTCATTCGCGTGCGAACGTGGTCCTGGCCGGCTGCGCGTGGTGGTACGCCATGGCGTGGTTCTGGTGCGTGGCGAACGTGTTCCCGACCGGGCACGTCGTCTCTCGGCCGGCGAGACTCTGGAAGTCGCGGAAGCTCCCCAGCTTCCTCCGTCCGACGGCGCCGGCACCATCGCTCCTCTCGCGTTGTCCGAGAACTCCGGCTCCTCCAGCCTCACCGGCACAGAAAGCGCAGTGGGCGGGCTGAACCGCGAAAAGGGCAACTCCAGGGCCCGCACTACTGGGACAACAGGGTGGCGGATTCTCGCCCGACATGGTCGCCATGATGAGGCATTTGCGGCTTTGGGTGCCGAGGGCGTTCGGCGTGAGTCAAAGAGACTTGGGGTGGACGATCTGCTGGCGCTGGCCGACGTGGCCCGACTTTCCGGGCACCCAGCCGAGGCAGTGCTGCCGCTTGAGCGCATCCTCGTAGAATTCGCGCGCGATGCTCAGGCGCCGCTTGCCGCCTTTGCCCTGGGACGACTCCAGCTAGATTCCCTGGGCCACGCGCAAGCTGCCGTCTCGGCGTTCCGCAAGGCCCTGGATCTCGGAATTCCGCGCAGCCTACGCGAGGACATACGCGCTCGTCTGGTGGAAGCCTACGCTCGCAGCGGCGACGCTGGTGCTGCACAACGCGCAGCGGACACCTATTTCGACGAGTTTCCCAACGGCCGTCACGCGCGAGCTATTCAAGGTTGGCTTCGTCTTCGATGAGCATTCGTGCCAGGCCCCGGCGACAAGTTCTTCGGGATGGCCTGGGACTTGCCGTGCCCGTCGCGGTTCTCCTGGCCGCGCAGGGGGGACAGGCCTCGCCTCTAGCTGCGACGCCGTTGTCCGAGGCTCGGTCCGTGGTGCTGTCGCCACCGCTGTGCAAGGCCGACGCGTTCCCGCTGGTTGCTTTCGTCGATGCGTTGCGGGTCGAGCTTGCCGGGAGGGGCCTCTATTGCTGTGCGCTCGCGAATCCGGGTGACGGGATGCCGACAGCCGCTTCCCTCCACGTTAGGGTGGAGATTGTCCCCTGTGCGGCTGACGCGAATCGTGTGCAGGTTTCTGCCTATTCACCTGCCGATTCGCGCACGGTCGAGCGGCAAGTTTCCCTGGCCGACGTGGTGCAACCGGCCCGGCCTCGGGCGCTGGCCCTCGCGGTTGCTGAGTTGATACGCTCGCTCGGACAAGGGCTGCGGGGCGAATCGTCGGAGACCAGCGCGGTCCTTTCCCAAGCTTCTGCCGCACCGCCGCCCTCGCGGATGGAAGCTGCTCGGCCGAACGCACTGTCGATCCACGTCGAGGCCGAGGCCCGTAGTTTGCCCACGCGTCAGACGACTATGTGGGGCGGGCGAGCACGATTCACGGGGCACAGGCGGATGCTCCACGCAGATCTCGACCTGGGTGCCGACTACGCCCGCGCGGGGAGCGAGCTGGGCGACGTGTTGCTGCTCAGCGCGAGTGCGGGTTTCGGCCTGGGTCCGCGGTTCACCATCCGGAACGTCATCTTGGACCTCGGGCCGCGCGCCGAACTCGGGTGGGCTTGGATCCGCGGCGAGCCCGCGTTCGCAGAGGTGCGGAGTGGGTCTGGCTCAGACTGGATTTCCAGCATCGGTTTCCGCGTGTCGATCGAGGCCCCGGCGCAAGTGAAGATCCGACCCAGCCTCACGCTGGAAAGTGGCGGCATAGTCCGGGGCGTGAAGGCCGAAGTGAACGGCCAGCCCGTGGCTGGGATGACTGGCTATTACCTGGTTGCCGCCCTCGGCATCGCGGTTTCGCTCTGAGTTGCCAGAAATCTGCTCCTCGGCGTGAGCCATTTCGTGCGGGCAAAGGATCTACCGAAGTATCCTGCGGGCGTATGAAGACACCACGCATCGTCATGGCGCTGGCTCCTTTCCTTCTTGCGGGGAATGGCTGTTCCAGCTCGGTGAACGCGCTCTATCTCGATGGCACCGGCGACGCGGGCGTGGGCGATGCGGCTGGCAGTGATTCGTCCGCGGGGGGCCAGTCCGGTGGCCCGCCGGGCTTCGGACCACTTCCGACGACGCCTCAGGTTGCCTACCAGCGCGCCGAGCTGACGGCATTCATGCACTTTGGATTGAACACGTTCGACGGGACCGAGTACGGGGACTCCTCCAAGGACACGCCGTCACTCTTCAGTCCGACCAACCTCGACGCATCCCAATGGGTGAACGCGCTCAAGGCTGCCGGTTTCCGTCAAGCGATGCTGGTCGTCAAGCATAGCACGGGGTTTTGCCTGTGGCCGTCGGCGTACACGGACTACTCGGTCAAGAACAGCCCGTGGAAGAATGGCCAAGGGGACGTGGTCAGGGATTTCACCGACGCCGCGCACGCGGCCGGAATGAGGGTTGGCTTCTACCTGTCGCCGTGGGACGTAGACTACCCGAGTTCGAGCCCAAATTACGAAACGTACTTCCGGAACCAGCTCTCCGAGCTTCTGTCCAATTATGGTCCCGTGGACGAGATCTATCTGGACGGCTACAACGCGCCCACGTCCCTCAACTGGACGGGGATCGCCCAGCTAGCCAAACAGTTGCAGTCCAACCTCCTTGTCTGGATGGGTCCGGAGATCGCCGCGGCCGGCGCAGACCTCCGGTGGATCGGAAACCAGACCGGACAAGGGAGTCGTTCGACCTCGAGCGTGGGAGATGTCCCCAACGGCGGGCCGTCGAACGTATGGTATCCGCCTGACGCACCGGTCTCGGATCGCAACCCCAACTGGTTCTGGCATCCGAACAACACCGTCATGTCACTCAAATCGTTGCAGACGATCTATTTCAATACCGTCGGCATGAATACGACGCTCGTTCTCAATGTCCCACCGGCGACGACCGGCCAGTTCGACACGCCGGATATCAGCCTGCTCCAGCAGTTCGGGACCTGGTACTCGTCCCTCTACCAGACAAACCTTCTCCGGGGCCAGCCGACGACGGCCGACTCGACGTGGGAGAGCACGGGCTTCGGCACAGCCAATGTGGTCGACGACGATGTCAGCACCTACTGGGCCGCGTCGAGTGGCGCGAGGTCGGCGCGGATCGATGTGACCCCTGCCTCAGCCATCACGTTTAGCGTCATCAGCATTCGCGAGCCCATCGAGCTGGGAGAGCGGGCGACCAAGTACCACGTCGAGATCAAACGTAACGGTACCTGGAATAGGAGCCCGACGGACGCATCGGGCGCAATCATTGCGGGCACGGTCATCGGACAGCGTCAGCTCTGGCAGCTCAATTCCACGACGGCGGATGCAATTGCCCTGATCATCGATTCGGCAAAGGACGTTCCCGCCATCTGCGAGTTCAGCGTGTATTGAGTGCAGCCACGGCGAGCACGGCGGTCGCCGTTTTCGTCGATTTCAATGCCGCGAAGTGGCGGATGACCTGTCGGAGTTGCCAAAAATCACCCGCTCAGCGTGAGCCATTTGGTGCGGGCAAAGGATCAGACATCACAGCACAACTCCTCGTCACGTTGGAGGCATTGGCGCCGGTGATCGATCCGGCCAAGGACGCTCCGGCCATCGCCGGGCGACCTAGACATCATCGAAAGCAAACCAAGGAAACACCATGAATTCCAGCCATTCTGTTGATATTGATATGGGAACCCCGAAAGGGCTCGCTTCGCCCTTCGGCCCCCCACCCGCCACCTCCACCCAGCTCGCTTCGCTCGGCCTCGCCATCCCTCCCGCGATGGCGCGCGTCCGGCGAGGGCGCGCGCGAAAGCGCGCGGGGTGGGGCGGGTGGGCTGTCCGTCCCGAAGGCCTGCCGGCTCCCCACGCGACTAGCACGCTCACTCTGGCCGCATTTGCGATCCTCGGCATCTCTTGCTCGTCGACTACTTCGCAGGGCGGCAGTGGTGGAGCAGGCCCAGGAAGCGGGGGCACGTCCGGTGGGACGGTCGCGACGAGCACCGGGGGGGTGACCGGATCGGGGGGAGCAACTGGTGTGGGCGGAAACGGTTCCGGCGGCAATGCCTCTGGTGGCAGGGGTGGCTCGGCTAGCGGCGGCTCGGCCAGCGGTGGCTCGGCGGCCGGCGGCGGCTCGCCGGGCAGCGGCGGCGCAGCGGGCGGCAGCGGCGCTGGCAGCGGCGGTTCGGGCAGCGGTGGCTCGGCGGCCGGTGGCGGCTCGCCGGGCAGCGGCGGCTCTGGCTCCGGCGGCGCGACGGCCAAGGGCGGCTCAGCCAGCGGCGGCAGCGTAGTCGGGGGTTCTGGTGGTGGTTCCGGTGGAGGCGGTGCCGGCGGCGGCGCCACCGGCAGCGGCGGCTCGGGCAGCGGTGGCTCGGGCAGCGGCGGCACCACAGGGTCGGGCGGTGCGGCCGGAAGTCAAGTCTGCCCAAGCCTGCCCGGCGCGCCGACCGGTACCGCCCCGCTTCCCAGCCCGGCCCAGCTCTCCTATCAACGCACCGAAATGACGGCGTTCATCCACTTTGGCTTGTCCACGTTCGACGGCTCCGAGCAGTGCAGCCCGAGCGACCCGGTCTCCACGTTCGCTCCGACAAAGCTCGATGCGACCTCGGTGGGCCAGTGGGTGACCTCGCTCAAGGGTGCCGGCTTCCGGCAAGCGATGCTGGTCACCAAGCATAGCTGCGGGTTCGTGCTATGGCCGTCGAAGTATACCGACTACTCCACCAAGAACTCGACGTGGAAGGGAGATGTGCTGCAACTCTGGTCGGACGCCATGAAGGCGAATGACATGAGAATCGCAATTTATCTCAGCCCCTGGGACTCGCACTACCCGAGCTCGAAGTCCGACTACCAGACCTACTTCACGAACCTGCTCACCGAGCTCTACACCTACGGCAACTCCTACGAGTTCGAATTCGACGGGTACCACTCGATTGACCAGGGCAGCCCCAACACCAGTTGGAAGACCATCTTCCAACAAATCCACCAGGCGCAACCCAACACCCTCGTATGGGCGGGTCCGGAGATCGTCCAAACAGGCGCGACCCCGGATGTACAGTGGATTGGCAACGAGAATGGGTTGGGCAGCCGCTCGACATCGAGCCTCGACACATCAAACTGCGGCGGGGGGAACACATGGTGTCCGTACGAGTGCAATACATCGAGCCACCGGCCGAACTGGTTCTGGCATCCTGGACAGAATCCCATCGCACTGGCCGATATGCAGAACAACTACTTCCAGACGGTGGGCATGAACTGCACGTTCAACTTCAACGTTCCGCCGTCGAACACCGGAGAGTTCGACCCGAAGGACATCGCCCTGCTTCAGCAGTTCGGAACCTGGTACAACAACCTCTACAAGACCAATCTGCTCAAGGGACAACCCGCAACCGCGGATTCGACGTGGTCGGCCGCTGGCTTCGAGGCAGACAAGGCGGTGGACGACGACCTCTGCACGTATTGGGCGGCGGCCAGTGGCAAGACCTCGGGGACGCTCACGGTGACACCGGCCTCCCCCATCACTGCCAACTTGATTAGTATTCGCGAAGCCATCGAGCTGGGCGAACGGGTGAAGAAGTACCACGTCGAAATCCAGCAGAACGGGACCTGGAACACGTCGCCGACCGACAAATCGGGCACCAAGATTCAGGGCACCGTGATCGGCAACCGCCAGCTTTGGCAGCTGAACGGGGCGGCCGTCCAGGCGGTTAGGTTGGTTATCGATTCGGCGAAGGATTCTCCCACCATCGCCGAGTTCGGCGTCTATTGAGTGATGGCACAAATGAAAATGAGTGATGACACAATGAAAACGCGTACCACATTTCCCTTCTGCCTTGCGATCGTCTGTTTGTCCGTGGCCTGTGGGAGCAGTAGCCCCTCCGGGGGATCGGGCGCGGGCGGTTCCGGTTCGGGAGGAGCCACGTCGTCAGGAGGTAGCAACGCAGGGGGGACCAATGCGGGCGGTGCGGCTACCGGCGGCGCGTCGGGGACAGGCGGCGCGTCGGGGACAGGCGGCTCAACGGGATCCGGGGCTACGCCAGCGAGCTGCCAATCGGGCGGCCCGGGCGTTTCCGACTGCGGTGCCAGCGGCGAGAGCTGCTGCATGAGCCTGAAAGTGCCGGGGGGCACGTTCTATCGGACGTACACGAATGACGGCAGCGGTGCCAAGAACACGGCCGATCCAGCGACGGTCAGTGATTTCAGCCTGGATAAGTACATGGTGACGGTCGGCCGGTTCCGCAAGTTCGTGACAGCCTGGGATCAGGGCTCGGGGTACACGCCAGACGTGGGATCGGGCAAGCACACGCACCTCAACAACGGCAAAGGCCTTGTGGACAGCGGCGCACCAGGACCAGGGGTGGTCTACGAGACTGGCTGGATCGAATCATACAATAATAAGCTCAATCTGACGAACGACACTCTCCAGTGCCAAAGTGATCTATTCGTGTGGACGAACAGTCCGGGCAATAACGAGAAGCTGCCGATGAACTGCGTAAACTGGTTCGAGGCCTACGCATTCTGTATCTGGGATGGAGGGTTCCTGGCTAGCGAGGCAGAGTACGAGCTCGCGGCGGCTGGGGGCAGCGAGCAGCGCCGATTCCCCTGGGGATCGACGGAGCCGGGAAAGGACAATAAGTATGCGATTTGGAACTGCGACTATCCGGATGGGTCGGGGACCTGCGACGGAACCATCCGCAACATCGCTCCCGTGGGCACACCGCTGCTCGGGGCAGGGAAGTGGGGGCAGCTCGATCTGGTGGGGAACCTGCAACAATGGCTTCTCGACTATCTTCTGCTGGCATACGACAACCCCAGCGTTGATAGCGCGCATCTCGCCAGTGGCTCCGCCCGGACGCCTCGGGACGGCTCCTACGCCGGTACCAACGAGGCGACGTTGGAGTCGTCGTACGTCAACAACGACGGCTCGCGCTTCTACCCAGCCAACCGCTGCCCCAGCTGCGGGATCCGGTGTGCCAGGACGCCCTAGTCTAGTCGGCGCTACGGCAGCATGGCCGGCGCGACAAGTGGCACGATCCTTCGGCGTCTGACGGCAGTACGGCGGGCGAGTGGACTGGCAATAACGTCCGACGGTAAAGTCCTGCAGCTTCCCGTCCGCGTACCGCCGGACGATGGTAATGCTATTTTTCTATTTCGGTTCGGGAGAGGATGATCTAGTTACATTGAATGCAATCCCGGCAACCCCGGAAACCGTTGTTGACAAAGGCGAACAAGAAGCGCGGGGCGCCGGTTCAGCGTATGAAGCGATTCGAAAACAGTGCTGGTCCCTCCGTCAAACCCTCCATGCCATTAGCGAAAGGAAGTATCCCCTATGGCGCCATCAATGAAAGCCGCGTATCTGCCGGGAAATAGCACCGTGGTCCTCAAGGAGGTACCGGTTCCTGAGCCTGGCCACGGCGAAGTGCTCATTAAAATGAAGTCGTCGACGATCTGCGGAAGCGACATCCGGGCCATTTACCGCGAGCACCTCGGGAAAGGTCCCGAAGGGTACCAGAACAAAATCGCCGGCCATGAACCCGCCGGCCAGNNGGCTACATGATCAGTTGTACCAGTCCCCTCCGCGCCGCGTACGGGTGGCAGCGTGACGGCGGCATGGCCCCCTATATGCTCGCCGAGGAAAAGGATTGCGTGCTGCTTCCCGACGAGCTCACCTACACCGACGGCGCGCAGGTCGCGTGCGGGTTCGGCACGGTGTATGAAGCACTGGAGAAAGTGGGCATCAGCGGGAACGACGCGGTGCTGGTAGTCGGGTTGGGCCCCGTGGGGCTTGCGACCCTCATGCTCGCCAAGGCCATGGGCGCGGAAAAGCTCATCGGCGTGGACGTGGCGCTGGAACGCTGCGCGATCGCCCGGGACAAGAATCTCGCCGACCACGTGTTCGTTTCAGGGCCCGATACGCTCAAGAAAATCGGCGAATTGACACACGGGAGCGGGTGCGAGCGGGCCATCGACTGCTCGGGCCACACCTCCGGCAGGCAGCTCGCCATCCGCGCGACCCGCAAGTGGGGAAAAATTGCCATGGTCGGTGAGGGCGGGACGGTGGAATTCAACCCCAGTCCCGACATCATCCACGAACAGAAAACGATTTACGGCTCGTGGGTCACCAGCATCTGGCTCATGGAGGAGATCGTCGAGCGGCTGGTCAGATGGAACATCCACCCCGAAGACCTGGTAACGCACCGTTTTACACTCGACAAGGCGGCGGATGCCTATGCGCTCATGAACGAAGGCAAATGCGGCAAAGTGGCGGTGGTATTCGACGAGGAAATAAGATAGTCCACTCATCGAGGGAGGCTTTGGGAAGATGGAAAAGACAACATTCACCGGCGCCCCGGACGGCGTCGATCCGGCGGCAGTCCCCTATAGAAATCTCGCCGGCGGCGCGCGGTTGCCGTGTATCGGCCTGGGGACCTTCGGCAATGACCGCTACGACGGCGACACGATCGCCGCCGCGGTAAAGGACGCCATCCGGCTGGGGTACCGGCACATCGACTGCGCGTCGGTGTACGGCAACGAAGACCGGATCGGGTACTCGCTCAGCGAAGTGCAGAAGGAGGGCCTCAACCGCGAGGAGTTGTGGATAACCTCAAAACTCTGGAACGACAAACATGCCGAAACAGACGTTATCCCCTCGTGCGAGAAGACCCTCAGGGACCTGCAGCTCGACTATCTCGACCTGTACCTGATCCACTGGCCATTCCCCAATTTTCACGCCAAAGGCGTGGATGTGTCGTCGCGCGACCCCAACGCAAAGCCGTACATTCACGAGAACTACATGAAGACGTGGCGTCAATTGGAAAAGCTGGTGAAAATGGGCCTAGTGAAGCACATCGGCACGTCCAATATGAC
>PMJO01000080.1 GCA_003158455.1 Myxococcales bacterium
CGAATGGTATGAGGAATCGCACGCTAGCGAGCAGAAAGAGAAGGCCCGTGACTACCTGCAGAAGTTTGTGGCCACCGGTGGGGGCAAGGACGGATCGGCCTTTGGCTTCCTGCGAGCGGCGAGCGACAAGCTCTATGCCCTGAGCGGCCCGTAGGTTTGTCCGACTCAGCGTCTTTTTGTCGCCACGCTTGAGCAAGGTGAGTTCTGGGGAAGGTGGATTCCCCGTACTCGGTCTTGTTCCAGAGCCGGTGGGGTGTGCTCCGGTGGTCGGAGGTCTGGGCCGCGGCCGGCCAGGACGCGGTCTGGTCGGGCGGTCGCAAGCAGCGCCAGCGACGACAGAATGGGGTTCATTCCCGTTGTGTGTAAAGCGGCATACGTGGTATAAAACGCTCCATTTTCCGCGGTCTTAGCCTCTCCACAACCCGAGGCCAAGAGCATGCGGTCGCGACCCTGTGGCTGCCTAATCTATCCCGGAGGACCAAGTGGGCAAGGAACCAACCTCGAACGCTGTGCTTGAGGACTTTCCAGCGGAGCTGCAGGGCCAGGCTGCGGCCGCGCTGGAGACCGAAAAACTGTCGGTCGAGAAGGGCATCGATGCGTGGAAGAAGATCGTGGCGGCGACTCCTTCAGCCTGGGAGCCGAGGCGCGAACTAGCCCGGGTCTACCGTCACGCGGAACGCTGGAAGGCCTGCGTCGAGGTCCTCAAGGAGGCGGTTGAGAAGGCAAGCTGGCCCACGGCTGAGGCGAAAGTTCCCGTGCTGTTGGAGATGGTCGCGCTGTACCGCGATCGGCTCAAGCTCGACGTGATGGTGGTGGAGGTCTACAACCGAATCCTGGCGCTGCAGCCCGACAACATCGAGGTGATGGACGCGCTGGCGGCCCAGTACGAAGTCATTCCGCGCTGGCCCGAGCTGATCTCGATCTTGCGCAAGAAGGCCACAATCGTCGACTCGGCTGCGGAGAAGATCGCGCTCTACCTTCGGGTGGCAACCTTGTACCTGGAGAAGTTCTCGAACCAAGCCGAGGCCATCAAGGCGTTCGAAGCAATTCTTGAGATTGACGCGGGAAATGCCGAGGCTTTGACCTTCCTCAAGCAGATGTACGAGAAGCGGCGTGACTGGGATCGACTGGTTGCGGTGCTGCGCCAGGAGATCGCGCGCGTGGCCGATCCGGCCGAGCGGGGCAAGCGCTGGGCCGAAGTCGCCAAACTGGCCACCGAGAAGCTCAAGAAGGCGGCGGTGTCGATCGAGCTGTGGGGCAAAGTTCTCGAGGCCAACGACAGCGATGTCGAGGCGCTGAGCGAGCTGGAGAAGCTGTACGAGCGTGAGAAACGCTGGGAGGAGCTGGCCGCGGTCCTGGACAAGCAGGCCGTCCTGACCGACGACCCGACCAAACGCGGTGTCATCCTGCCCAAGCTGGCCACGGTGTACACCGAGAAGTTGCAGAAGCTCGACCTGGCCGTAGCCGCGTGGAAGACGCTGCTGGATGCTGAGCCGGAGAACCGGCGCGCGCAGGATGCGCTTCGCAAGCTCTATCTTCAGAACAAGGATTGGGATGCCCTTGAGGGTTTCTACTCGGTCCAGGGCAAGTGGGACGAATTCGCGCGAGTGTTGGAGCGGCAAGCCGAGACGGAGACCGGTGCGGCCCGGGTTGGGCTGTGGAACAAGATCGCGGTTCTCTACCGCGACCGGCTCAACAAGCCGGACAAGGCGCAGAAGTCCTTCGAGAAGGCGCTCTCCCTCGATGGCCACAATTTGGCGGCGGCCGAGGCTCTCATCCCAATCTACGAGAGGACTAAGGAGGCCAAGCGGCTGGCCGAGGTTCTGCAGGTGCAGATCGAGCACACCAGAGACCCGAGCGAGCGTCAGGAGCGCATGCTGCGCATCGCCCAGATTCTCGAGGGTGACGCCGGCGAAAAGTCGCTGGCGCTCACGGTAGCGTTGCAGGCGCTGTCCGAGAATCCGCGCGAGGAATGGACGCGCGAATACGCCGAGCGGCTGGCCGGTGACACCGGCAACTGGTCTTTGCTGGTCGACGCCTATGAGGTCGTTCTGCCAAGCCTACAAGGGCAGGACGCGCTCCCGATTTTGGCAACACTGGCGCGCGCCTACGAGAAGGAGTTGGCCAACCCCGAGGCGGCTATTGCGCGCAACCGGGGGATTTTGGAGATCGCTGACCGCGACGAGCAGGCCGTGCTGGCGCTTGAACGCCTGTATATCGCGACCGGCCAGCACGACCAGTTGTTGGCCATCTACGACAAGAAGCTCGCTCTGGCCGGCTCGGAAGAGGAGAAGCGCGAGGTTCGCTTGCAGCTCGCGGCGCTCTACGAAGAACAGGTGCACGACGCGGACAAGGCGATCGAGCTCTACAAGGACATCCTCAAGACAGCCAAGGAAGACGTGCAGGCGCTGCGGGCGCTGGACCGCTTGTATCGGGCCACCGAGCGCTGGAAGGACTTGGCCAAGATCATCGCACGCCAGATCAAGCTGCCCAATGACGACCCCAGCGCAGCCGAGTTGAAGTTCCGACTTGGTGAGGTCTCGGAGAAGTATCTCAAGAGTCCCGGCATTGCGGTGGAGGCGTATCAGGAGGCCCTGGCGTTGGACGCGACCCATGCGGGCGCGCGCGCGGCGCTAGAGATCTATCTCGACGATAGGCAGCACCAAATGAGTGCGGTGGCTGCCCTGGAACCCATCTACGAGGCGGGACACGAGGTTGAGCGTTTGCTGCAGGTTCAGCGCATCAAGCTGGCGCGCGAGACGGATGCCGCCTATCGAGTGGCCCTGCTCTTGCGCATCGGCGCCTTGGAAGGCGAGGCTGGCCGAGCGGAGCAGGCGTATCATGCCTATGCTGAGGCGTTCAGCGTCAGTCCGGAGTCGGCTGAAGCGCGTGCGGCGTTGGAGGCGCTGGCTGATCGCATGGGGAAGTGGCAGGAGTTGGTGGCCCTCTACAGCGAGGCCCAGGGAAGTCGCAAGCTCGCGTCCGGGCTGGAGCGCGAGATTCTGCTGGTCATTGCGGTGGCCTACGACGAGAAGCTCGACCAATCGGACAAGGCGGTCGAGTACTTCCGCTTGGCGCAGGAGATCGAGCCGGAGGATGCTTCCGCGCTTGAGGCGCTGGAGCGACTGTATACGCGGACTGAGCGTTGGTCCGATCTGGTCGACACCCTGAAGAAGAAAGCGGAGCTGGTTCATTCCAGCGAGGAGCGCGAGCAGATTCACGCCCGCATCGCCGCCATCTGGGAAGAGGCGATTGGAAATCCCGACGAGGCCATTGCGGCGTGGAAGGAGGCGCTGGGCGATAACGCGGGCAGCTTGACCGCCTTGCGTGCGCTCGATCGCCTTTTTGTGCAGAAGGGACTGGATCTCGATCTGGCGGACAACCTGCAACGACAGCTCGAGCTGGCAAGCGAAGAGGAAGAGCAGGTGCGCCTGCTCTCCCGGCTTGGGCAACTGCGCGAGCAGAAACTGCACGACATCACCGCCGCGGTTGAGACCTATCGACGACTGCTCGACCTGGCGCCGGGCCACGAAGAAACCGTGGCGGCGCTGGAGGGACTTCTCGACCACCCCGACCACGACTTGGTTCTGGCTGAGATCCTGGATCCGGTGTACCGGGCGCGCAGCGATTTTGGCAACCTGGTGCGGGTTCTCGAGATCCAGGCGCGCCACGCGCTGGACGTGCGGCGGAAAATCGATCTCTTGCACGAGATTGCCACCGCCTGCGAGGATGGCCTGGATGATCCGGCACGGGCCTACGAGGCTCTCGGACGCGCCTTGGCCGAGGATCCCCTCGATCCGGAGACTACCCGACGTCTGGAACGCTTGGCCAAAGCGCTCAGCCGCTGTGACGACCTGGTGGTCCGCTATCGAGCCGCCGCCGAGAAGCTGCAGTCTGATGAGTTGAAGGGCGCCGTCTACCACGCCATCGCGAAGCTGGCCGAGAACGAGCTGGGCAACTGGGAGATTGCGGCCGAGGCCTACACCCAGGCGCTGGCCGTCGGGCCGCGTGATTTGGAAGCGGCCGATGCGTTGGAAGCCATCTACGTACGCACGGCCGACTATGGTCAGCTCGTCTTGCTGCTGCAGCGGAAGATGGAGATGGTCGAAGCGCTGGCCGACAAGAAGGAATTAGGCTCGCGCGCGGCCAAGATTTGGGAGGAAGTCCTCGACGACTCCGACAAGGCCATCGAGGTCTACCGGCAGGTGCTTGCCCTTGATGACAGCAACGAGACGGCCCTGGAAAACCTGGTGCGGCTGTTCTTGCGCCTGTCGCGCTGGAATGACTTGAAGGATGTCTATTCCCGCCAGGCCGAGCTGGCCACCGACCCTGCGCGAAAGAAGGAGCGACTCTTCGTGCTTGGTCAGGTGTACGACCGCGAGTTGCAAGACGCGGCCCGCGCCATCGAGACCTACACCTCGATTCTCGATATGGATCCAGACGACCTGGACGCCCTGCAGGCGCTCGATCGTCTCTATCTGCAGACCGCGCGTTGGTACGATCTGCTCAACGTGCTCGAGCGGCAGACCGAGCTGTCCTCGTCTGCGGCCGAGGTGGTTTCGCTACGCCACCGCATCGGTGAGCTGTGGGCAGACAAGCTCAAGGACGCGAGCCGGGCCACCGAGGCCTACCAGCGCGTGCTCGCCATGGACCCCACGCACGAGCCGACCTTGCAGGCGCTTGAGGGCATGATGCAGCGAGGGGAGGAGCCCATCGCGGCGGCCGAGGTGTTGCGGCCGGTGTACGAGAGCGCGGGCGATTGGCCCAAAGTGGCCGCCGTGTATGAGGTCATGGTGGCGTGCACCCAGGATCCGGTGCGCCGGGTGGAGCTGCTCGACCTGTTGGCAAAGATTCACGAGCGCCGCCTAAACGACTTCGATGCGGCGTTCGATGCCTACTGTCGCGCTCTGCGCGTGGATCCGGCGAACCAGGATGTGATCGCGCACATCGACCGCCTGGCGGAGTCGAGCGGCCGCTGGGCGGATCTGGCAGCGGTGTACGACGCCGAGATCGACCGCATCCTAGACAGTCGGCTGCAGACCGAGATGCTGTTGCGCTTGGCCCGCATCTACGAGGAGGAAACCCACGACCTCGACAAGGCCATCGCGACCTATCGGCGGGTTGCCGATGCCGAGCCAGATCGCAAGGATGGCCTGGAGGCGCTTGACCGTCTCTACACCAGAACCGAGCGCTGGACAGAGCTAGCGGACGTCGTGCGGCGCGAGATCCGCCTGGCGGATAGCGATAGTCAAATCATCGATTTCACTTTCCGGCTGGCGCAAGTCCTGGAAGTGGCGTTGGGGGACATGCCCAAGGCGGTCGAGGCGTACCAGGAGATCCTCAACATCGATCCCAAACACGCCGAGACCCGGGCCACGCTGGAGAGGCTGCTGTCGAGCGGGGCCATGCAGCGCGAAATCGCACAGGTTTTGGAGCCGCTCTATCGTGTGGCTGAGGAGTGGGAGAAGCTGGTTCGCGTTTATCAGGTCGAGTTGGGCGTCGAGTCGGACCTCGAGGAGCGACAGCGGTTGCTGCGACGGCTGGCGGAGATTTCCGAGGCCAAGCTCATGGACCAGGTGGCGGCACTCGAGTGGTGGTCGAGGGCGGTGGTGGAGGACCCGGCCCCGGAGCAGGGACTTGATGAGTTGTTGCGCCTAGCCCGCGCCACCCACCAGTGGGAAACCTATGTCGCCAGCATGGCGGACGCGGCGGCCAAGGCCAGCGACCGCCGCGTACGTCGCGAAGTCCTTTTCCGCTTGGCCACAGTTTTCGACGTCGAGCTTGCCGATCTGGTGCGGGTGGAGGACGTGCTCGGGCAGGTGCTGGCGCTCGACCCCAATGACGGCGAAGCCCTGGCTTTCCTCGATCGGGTCTACGACAAGCAAGGCGACTACGAGAAACTGGCGGATGTGCTACGCCGGCGCATTGCCATCACCGATGGTTCACGGGAGTTGGTTGCGCTGCATCTTCGCCTGGGCAAGATCCTGGCCGATGTCATCGACGACCCGCCGGGAGCGGTGACCAGCTATTTGGCGGTGCTCGAACAGGAGTCGCGCTCGCCGGATGCCCTGGAAGCTCTGGAGCGAATCTACTTCCGGGCCGAGCAGTGGGAAGACCTGTACCAAGTCTACGAGAAGATGCTCGACATCGCCCCCGGCGACGAGGCGCTCTCCGACTGCTACGCGCGCATGGCCAGAATCACGTCTGACGTGCTCGACCAGCGTGAGCATGCCATCGAGCTTTGGCGGCGGGTCCTCGATTTGCGCGGCGCCGACCCGGAGGCGCTGTCGGCGCTGGCCGACTTGCATGAGCAGGCCGAAGAGTGGCGTGAACTGACCGAGGTCCTGGACAGTCAAATTCGAGCCACCGAGGACCCGGAAGCGCGTATCCCGGCCTACAAGCGCCTGGGCCACGTGTGGGGTGAGAAGCTGAGCCGCGAGAGGAACGCGCTGGAGTGCTGGAAGAAGGTCATCGAGATAAATCCCGGAGACGTCGAGGCTTTGCAGGCGATTGCCGCCAACTATCGGAGTGCGGCGGCGTGGGAGGAGCTCTCGGACACTTTGCGCAGGCTGATCGCGGTGGGCAGCGAGAGCTTCCCGGCGGCCGTGTTGAGGGATTACTATGCGGAACTAGGCGAACTGGAGGGCAGCACCCTGGTGCGCATCGATGCGGCCATCGAGGCGTGGCGTCATGTGCTGCAGATCGATCCGGCTGATGCCCGTGCGCTTACTGCCCTGGAGACGTTGTTCACCCAGGAGGGACGCTGGGAAGAGTGTGTGGACGTATTGGAGCGTCGGGTTGCTGCGCTCGCGTCGGTGGATGACAAGGTCGACGTGCTAATGCAGATTGCGTCGGTCTGGGCGGAGAAGATCAGTGACGGCGGTGCGGCGGCGGAAGCCTACGAACGCGTGTTGAAGATGGACCCCTCACATGCCGCGGCCTCAGCGGCGTTGGAGGAGGTATACCGTCAGCGCAAGGTATGGCCTGAGTTGGTGGAATTGCTGCTCGCGCGCGTGGAGTACACGGGCGAGACGGAGGAGAAGATCAGACTCTTCTGCGAGATTGCGCGCATCTACGAGGAACACATCGGTGATCGGGACTCCGCTTTCGTGATGCTGCAGGCTGCGTTCCGTGAGGACTACTCAAGCAATGCCGTCGCCCAGGAGCTGGAACGGTTGGCCAACGTGACCAACAAGTGGCCCGATCTTCTGTCGGAATACACGCAGGCCGCGCAGGGCATGGAGGACGCCAAGCAAGCGGCTGACTTGTGGGTCAAGATCGCCCGCTGGTACGACTCGGCCCTGCACCACACCGAATATGCCATCACCTCGGCCAAGGAGGCACAGGCGCGGCAGCCCAACCACGTGGGCGCGATGGCAGCGCTGGCTGACTTCTATCGCAAGGAATCCCGGTGGAAGGATCTGGTAGGCGTTCTGTCCAAGCACGCCGAGATCGAGTCTGATCCCGCGCGGCGGGTCGAGGTGCTGGTGGCGTTGGCTGAGACCTTCGAAACCCACATTGGCGACCCGGGCCAGGCCACCTTGGCCTACGACCAGGCCCTTCAGGTCGACGAGCACTGTCTGAAGGCCATTGAGGCACTCGAACGTCTGCACCGGCGCACCCAGGCATGGGAGCGGCTGGCGGACGTGCTGGCGCGAAAGTCGCAGGTCGTCAGTGACGGCGAGCTAGCGGTTAAGCTGCGCCTGCAGGTCGGCGAGTTGTGGGAGACCCGCCTGGGCGACAACGAGCGGGCGGTGCAGGCCTACAAGGAGGTGCTGACGGTCGATCCGCAGAACCTGCCCGCGCTCAAGGCGCTGGAGCAGTTGTATGAGAAGGCCGGCCGGATGGACGCGTACCTCGAGGTCTTGGAGCATCAGCTCGAAGTCACCGCGCCGGAGGCTGACCGGGTGAACCTCCTCTTGCGTATGGCGCAGGTGTGCGAGCAATTGCCGGGCAAGATCGATAACGCGATCGATAGCCTGCAGCAGGCGCTCTCCGTTGATCCCCACAATCTCAAGGCCTGCCAGGATCTGGAACGTCTCTATCGCAGCGAACGCAAGTGGGATGCCCTGGTTGACACCTTCCGCAAACACATCGAGATAGAAGACGACGTGGCGGCCAAGACCGCGATCTACCTGGACATGGGACGGGTGTACGAGGAGGGCCTGCGTGATCCCGACAGCGCCATCGAGGCATTCAACGAAATCCTCAACACCGACCACGACCACGCCGAAGCCTTGCGCGGGCTGGCGCGGCTCTACGAGGAGACCGAGCAGTGGGAACGCGCGGTGGATATCATGCAGCGGTTGGTGGGGAGCGCATCGCCGGAGGAGAAAGTCGACCTCAGCTACCGCTTGGGCAAGATCCTCGACGAGCAAATGCAGATGTCCGACATCGCTGAGGAACGCCTGAGCGACGCCTTGGCCATCGCGCCCACGCACGTCCCGAGCATGTTGTCGCTGCTCAATATCTACAAGCGGCGCGGCGACTCGTTCAAGGCGGCCCAGTTGATGGTGCGGGCTGAGGCCAACACGCCCAATCTTCTGGAGCGCACGCGTCTTCTCTACGAAGCCGCCAAACTCTACCAGACGGAACTGGGCGACGAGGCAAAGGCCAAGGAACTCTACGCACGGACGGTCGAGCTCGATCCGGAGCACGTGGAGGCGGCCACTCCGTTGGCCGACATCTACTACCGCCAGGCCGAATGGGCGCCGCTCGTGCCCATCCTGGAGATGCTGGCGCGCAAGGCGGACCGTCGCGCTCACCGTGAGCTCAACATCTTGTACTACCGCCTGGCCAAGGCAGCGGAGCAACTGGGTGACGAGGAGAAGGCACTCAAGTACTACCGCTCGGCGTACGAGCTGGACGCGACCCACCTGCCCACCCTGGTGGACCGGGCCAACCTGCTCTACCGCCGGGAACAGTGGGATGAGGCGTTCAAGCTCTATCAGACCATCCTGGTCCACCACCGCGAGTCGCAAAGCGAAGCGCAGATCGTGGAGATCTTCCATCGCATCGGCCACATCAAGATGAAGATCGGTGACCGGGCCAAGGCCATCAACATGTTCGAGAAGGCGCTGGAGATCAGTCCCGGCCACCGACCCACGCTGGAGGCATTGACCGAGATCCACGCCGCTGCCGGGGACTGGGAGGCAGTGATTCGGCAGAAGCGGTCCTTGCTTGCACATACCGAGAGTGCGGAAGACAAGCTCAGCCTGCACCAGCAGATCATCGAGGTCTACAAGGAGCGACTGAAGAACCCGCAGAAGGCCATTGCGGCGTATCTTGAGGCGCTCGATGTCAAGCCAGATGCGCGCAACCTGCTGGTTGACGTACTGGAGCTTCTCACCGAAACCAAGCAGTGGAAGAAGGCGGTCGAAATCCTGCTGCGTCTAGCGGCCATTGAGACCGGTCGGGTCAAGGCCAAGTACCTGCAGACCGCCGGTCAGATCACCAATACCGAGTTGCACTCGCCGGATGAGGCGGTGGAACTCTTCAACAAGGCGCTGGACGAGTATCCCGACGACCTCAAGCCCTTCGAGCGGATCGACAAGATCATGACGGCAAAGAAGGACTGGACCAACCAGCAGCGCGCCTATCGCCGTATGATCAAGCGCTTGGGCGCCGAGGTGCCGGCCGAGAAGCGGTCGACCCAGATAGCCCTATGGCATGCCTTGGGCGAAATCTACCGGACTCGCCTCAAGGAGTTCCGCGCCGCCGCGGAGGCGTTCGAGGTGTGCGCGAGGTTGGAGCCCGAGAACCTGCCACGCCACCAGATTTTGGCCGAACTCTACCAGATGCAAGGACCGGAGGCCTACGACAAGGCCGTGCGTGAGTGGCGCGTGATCCTCAAGCGCACGCAGGACGTGACGGCGATGGTACCCATCCTGAAGACGCTCCGGCACCTGTTTGCCGAGATGGGCAAGTACGACCAGGTCTGGTGCACGGCCTCGGTGCTCGCCTATATGCGCCAGGCCGATGCCGAGGAGCTGCGTTTCCACGAGCAATACAAGCTGAAGACCCTTTCTCGGGTGAAGGCGCGACTCAACGAGGAACTGTGGCAGAAGTACATCTACCACAGCGACGAGGATCGCTACATTTCGCTGATTCTCGCCAACATCAGCCAGGCCATCATGGCGGTGCGCGCGCGCGAGCACAAGGAAGTGGGAATTCGGCGCAGGGACCGGCGCGATCCCACCAACGATAAGCTCATGTTCAGTGGCGTCTTCGTGTACGCCAGCCAGGCCCTTGGGGTTACTGCTCCGGAACTATACCTACGCCAGGATTGGCCGGGCGAGCTGGAGCTTATGAATGCGCGCGAGAAGCAGCAACTTTGCCCGGCTTTCGTCATCGGGGCGGCCCTGTTGCAGGGCAAGCAGGAGAAAGAGCTGGCCTACGCCTTGGGCAAGAAGCTGGCGCTCATGCGGCCCGATCACGTCGTGCGCTGGCCGGCGGTGGTGCCTCAGGTGTCCGAGCTGAAGGCGTACTTCCTTGCGGCAGTCAAGCTGGTGCAGCCGAAGGTGCCGATCAAAGCGGATATGGAACAGCCGGTGGCGGAACGCTTGGAGCTTCTGCGCCGCTTGGTGCCGCCCCAGAATGTCGAGCAGTTGGCCGAGGTGGTCCGGCGCTTCATCGAGAGCAGGGCCGAGGCGGATCTGCATCGCTGGTCGAAGGCGGTGGACTACACCTCGTCGCGGGCTGGCTTCCTTATGTGCAACGACCTGGAGGTGGCGGCCCACCAGATTCAGTCCGAACCTTTGGCGGTGGGATGCGCCGACCCCAAGGACAAAGTGCGGGACCTGATTCAGTGGTGCGTGTCGGACGAATACTTCGCCCTGCGCGCGCACCTGGGACTTGCGATCGCGTAGATGGGCGATCCCACCGTCTGGATCACGGTGCTCGTCGGTTTGGCAGCTGGCGCGTGCTTGGGCGCGTGGGCGGGCCGTCGTTTGCGGCGGCCGGGCGCCGATCGGGATGGCGAGGCCCGGCGCATCCGCAGCGAGGCGGAGCTCGAACGACCGGCCTTGTTGCGTGAGTCAGCTATTCGCGCGCGGGAGGAGGCGCTGGTGCTCCGGGCGGAGGCGGAGGCAGAGCTGCGCGCACGGGAAGCCGAGCTGGCGGAGGCCGAGACCGCGCTGGCAGCACAGGCGGTGCGAATCGACGAGGAGGGGCGGCTGGTCGAAGCGGCACGTGACAGTCTCGGGGAACGTGCGGCTCCGGTCGTCGAGCTGGAGCAGGACGTGCGCGTCGTGGTGGCCGAGGCGCGGTCGATCGAGAAGAATCGGCAAGCCGAGCTTGAGCGGGCGGCAGCCTGCACCATGGGCGAAGCTCAGCGGATGCTGGTGGAACGGGAGGTGGAGGACGCGCGCGCGGCCGCGGCGCAAGTCTTGCGTCAGACGGCGGAGTCGGCGATGGCAGGGGCCCAGATCCGCGCGGCCAAGCGAATCATGGGCATTGCGGTGGGCCGCTTTTCTGGCCACGATCTGGCCGAGCGGCCTCAGTTCGTCATCGCTCTGTCTGACTTGCGCCCAGGACAGGTGCCGCCGGCGGATGCCGATTTGCGCGCCGTCGAGGCGGTGGCGGGTGTGCAGCTTTCCTTGCTGGACGGGCAATTGGCGATTCGTATCGAGGGTCTCGACGGGGTGGGCCGGGAGATAGCCCGCCGCTGCGTTAATCGCATGTTGAAGCGGTCCATCAGCGGACCTGCGGCAGTGACCCGTATTGCCCGTGGCATTGTGGTGGACGTGGAACGCGAGACGCTCGACCTCGGGCGGAGGGCCTTTTCCCTGCTGGCCATCGACCGCGCGCATCCCGACATTGTGAAGTTGGTGGGCCGACTCAATTTCCGCACCAGCTATGCGCAAAACCAGTGGAAGCACTCGGTGGAGGCGGGGTTCCTGTGCGGCATGATGGCGGCGGAGTTGGGACTGGACGTCAAGATCGCCCGGCGGGCAGCTCTGCTGCACGACATAGGCAAGGCGCTGACGCATGAGCTTGATGGGTCGCATGCCTCCATCGGAGCGGAGTATGCGCGTCGACTGCACGAGTCCGAAGTGGTGGCCAACGCGATTGGCGCGCATCACACCGATGAGCCGTTCAACAGCCCCTACGCCTATCTGGTTGCGGGGGCCGACGCCATGTCGGGCGGACGGCCGGGCGCGCGCCGCCAGACCGAAGACAGTCACATGGCCAAGCTAGAGGAGATCGAACGCATCAGCCGCGCCTTTGCCGGCGTCGATGAAGCCTTCGCCGTGCAGGGCGGGCGCGAGGTGCGCGTCTATGTCGATGAGAATCGGGTAGATGACCGAGGGGCGGCGCGCCTGTCTACCCAGATTGCGGAAAGCCTTTCGCGCGAGATGATCTTTCCCGGCCAGATCAAGGTGACGGTTATTCGCGAGTTCAGGGCCGAGGAGATCGCGAGCTAGGGACGCGAAAGCAAGCAAGACCATGCAGGTGAATCTGCCCCCCTTCTTCTTCTACGCCATCGGGTCGATGTTGATCGTCTTCGGCGCCCTTCGGATCAAGTACCTGGGTGCGCCGCGCGCGCGCCGGCGTCCTGCCTATAGCGGCGAATTGTCCGGCGACCGGGCCGATGAACCCGAGGAGCTTCTCGAACGCGGGCCCGAGCAACGCCGGCACATCCGCTGGGGGATCGTTTGGATCCTGCTGGGGCTTTTCCTGGTGGTTTCCACCGTCGTGCAAATTCGGCGGCAGTTGGGCTAGTTTTCTTCAACCGGCCATAGCCACGCCGCTCCACGCACGCCGCTCGAATCGCCGTGGCGGGCGGGGACCATGGGCGTGCTGATGGTGTCAGAGAATACGTACTGACCCAAGCGCAGCGGAACCTCACGATAGAGGCGCGCGATGTTTGAGAGACCGCCGCCCATGACAATCACATCTGGATCGAGCAGGTTGATCACCGACGCCAGCCCCCGTGCCATGCGGTCCTCATAGCGAGTCATGCTCGCCACGGCGGCCGCGTCGCCGGCTTCGGCGCGCCGGGCGATGTCGCCAGCATCCCATATTTCGCCGGTGTGCAGCCGATGGTCCCGGGCCAGGCTAGGGCCAGCCAGGAACGTCTCTATACAGCCGCTCTTGCCGCAGTAGCAAGTTGGGCCGGGGCGCTCGTCGTCGCGCGGCCAGGGCAGGGGGTTGTGTCCCCATTCGCCCGCGATGGCGTGTGGCCCGCTCAGCAGTTTTCCGTCCACTACCAGACCACCACCCGTCCCCGTGCCCACGATGACGCCAAAGACGACCCGGGCGCCGTCCCCGGCCCCGTCTGATGCCTCGGACAGCGCGAAGCAGTTGGCGTCGTTGGCTACGCGCACGGGCCGACCCAGAGCGCGCGCAAGATCGCGATCAAGCGGACGGCCAATGAGAACGACGGTGTTGGCATTCTTGACTAGCCCGGTGGCAGGAGACACAGCGCCGGGGATCCCGACGCCGACGGTTCCCGTCTGACCAACCTGAGCCTCTGTGTCGCGCACTAGGCGGACGATGGATGCGATGATCTCGTCGTAGCTATGGCTTGGGGTTGGGACGCGCAAGCGTGCGCGCTCGGCTCCAGTATCGTCGATCGCAATGCTTTCGGTCTTGGTTCCGCCCAGGTCAATGCCGATGCGCATCGACAGAGGACACTAGCACCGATCACTCCGGCCGCGTCCAAGTCTACGACTTCTCGCGACAATCGCGGCATTGTAGATCCGCTCCCGGTCAAGCGATGTAGCTGATTCTCCGATACAATAGGAGGATGCAAACGAGGTCGCCGCAGAGCTTGACAGGGAAGCCGGTTGCGCTTGGCCTGATGGTCGCTCTGGCATGGTCGAGCACGGGATGTGAAGTCCTGGGCATCGGAACCGGGAAACCGCCGCCCCTTCCCGAGGGCGCGGGCGCAGGCAAACTGTCGGCGGCGCCTCGCGAACGCACGGTCGAACGGCGACTGCCAGGCTTTGGCCTCGCTAGTCCACAAAATGAGGCCGCGCAAGTCGAGCCTGAGCAGGTGGCCGCGGCGCCGCGCCATGTAGCGTCGGGAGGCTCGGGAACGCTCAACGGGAATCCGAATGGAATCACCCGCGATACGCTGAACTCCGCAATCCAAGGCACGATGGGGCCTTTGGCAGCCTGCTTCTCGCCTTCTGCTCAGAACCCGATGGTGGCTGTGTCGTTCGAGGCTGATCCAGCGGGACGAGCCAGCCTGGTTCGAGTCAACGGGGCGCCGCCCGATGCCGAGCGTTGCGTCAGGAACATCGTTCAGGGTATTAGATTTCCGCGATTCGAAGGAAATGGGGTGCATGTGGACCTGCCCCTCACGTTCCACCAAGTCGGGCGCAACCAGCCTGCGGCGCCGGCCCCGTCTGGCGAGTCCCAAGGACCCTCCGGGCCCCCGCTATATATTGAACCGTAGACGACCTAGAAACGCATACCACGCTTGGCGCGGAACATGAACCATTTGTAGGTCAAGTACCCCGCGCCCCCAGCAGCGACCAGTCCTAGCGTCGGCCAATGCACGAGGACAAGCAGGCCCGCTCCGCCCCAGGCGCCCACTGCCATCAACCCCTTTTTTCGCGCTTCACTTCTGTCACGGGTCGTCAGGCTTGTAACCATCGGCTTGCTCCCTTGAGTGTTTCAATCATGGATGCGGGCGGCCCGCAAGGCGCCGCTACGGGGTTGCGCGGCTCACGGCTCACGTGATAATGCCTGAAAAAGGAGAATGCCATGCGGATCATACTCTCGATCATTGCAGTATTCGGCCTTCTAGTCTGGACGCCCAGCTCGGTTCTTGCAAAACCGAAGGCAGCCAAGGCGGAAGCAGAGCCTCCCCCGGCCACAACGCCCCTCAACGAATGCGGCTGCTACCGCGACGCCCAGGAACAGTGCCATTGCAACAAGGGGAAGAAGCTCAAGTGTGATTGCGAAGGCGACTGTGAGCCAGCCGGCTGCGAGGAGCAGCGCCGCAAGCAGCAGGAGAAAGACGCCGCGGCCGCGCTGAAGAGGATCCAGCAGAACGACAAGAAGGGGCAAGCTGCGGCCAAGGCGGCCCAGGCGAAGAGGCAGAAGGACAAGGCTGCCGAAGAAGCCAAGAAGAAGGCCGAAGGCGGTGAAGGCCGGTGGAAATGACGGGCCCTGGGGCTCCCCGGTGGCGTGAGTGACTTCGTGAAGACAGCGGACGTCTGCTGAGGCCACAGGGAGCAGAGGAGAGGGCACGGAGAGTTCCGGCGCTCCCTGGTGCGTACCGGGGGCCGCAGCGGGGTGCGCGTCTGGGGTCGCACCTGTGCCGGTTGAAACGACTTTGGCGTGTAGGTGATGACGCACATGGGTGCTATATCGCATATCTTCCTGTCCCCAACAGAAGAAAATAGATCAATGATTACAGTATAATATGCGCGATTTTCGGCGTGAGACGTCCGTGCTGACGTCCCGGTTTTGATTTTGGCCCGGCTTGTGCCAGCATCGGAGCCTTTCAACCGGAATCACCCCCTTGCCGACCGACTTTTTTGGCCGCAGGAAGACACAAGTTTGATGAAGAACTCAGGCCTCGACAAAGACTCACTCCAGACCCTGATCGACACCCTGGCTTCGTTCGGCAAGCAGAAGCTGCCGCTCAAGGTCAGGTTGGACCTTGATGAGAAGGACATCTTTCCGCTCGACCTAATCCGCGAGTTGCTGGGACCTGATATCGGCCTGCACCTCCTGTTCATCCCCGAAGAGCTGGGCGGCCTGGGCGGCAACGCCTACGACGTCTACCGAGTCTCGGAGGAGATGGCCAAGCTGGACCTGGGCGTTGCCACGGCCTTCTTGGCCATCTTCCTGGGAACCGACCCCATCGTGGTGGGGGCGACCGAGGAGCAGCGGACCTATTGGCTGCGCCGAATTGCCGACGAAGGGTTGATTGTCGCCTACGCCGTGACCGAACCCCTGGCGGGCAGCGAGCTGTCGGCCATTCGCACCCGCGCCGAGCGGGTCATGGAGAACGGCGAGGTCAAGGGCTACAAGATCAACGGCACCAAGCAGTTCATCTCCAACGGCGGCTACGCGCAACTGTACACGGTGCTGGCCATGGCGCCCGAGGGGCCCACCTTCTTCGCCGTGGAACAGGGAACGCCGGGCCTGGTTCCCGGAAAGCACGAGAACAAGCTGGGCATACGCTCGTCCAACACCTCGCCGGTCACGTTTGAGGACGTGTACCTTCCCAAGCAGAACCTGCTTGGTGGCGTGGAGGGCAAGGGACTGGTGCACGCCCAGTCCGTGTTCGGCTTCACGCGCCTCATGGTGGCAGCCTTTGGCCTGGGTGGCGGCGTCGCGGCCATGCTGAGGGCCATCCGCTACGCACGCGAGCGTGTGCAGGCCGGGTCGCCTTTGGCCGAGAAGCAGGGCTACATGGACAAGTTGATTGTTCCCCACGTGGTCCGGCTGGAGGCGGCGCGAGCCCTCATCGAAGAAACCGCTCACCGCCTGGATCAGGGCGAGCCCGAGTTGCAGACCGAAGGCGCGATCGTCAAGCTCTTCGCCACCGAGGCGGGCAACGCCGCGGCCGACGCCGCCATTCAGGCGCATGGCGGCTATGGCTACACCAGAGAGTACGAGGTCGAGAAGATCCGGCGTGACGTGCGCATCACCACGATCTACGAGGGCACGAGCGAGATCATGCAGTGGACGGTGTCCCGGGATCGCTGGCGCCTGCATTTGCAGGATCACGGCCAGTACTACAAGAAGATCGCCGCCTCGCTGGAAGCCTTGCACCGCGAGCACTCGGACGTGGGGGCTGACGCGGCGGCCTTGGCGGTGAATGTCGTTCAGGAGACGACGGAGCGCTGCCGGGTGGGCCGCCTGACCCGCAACCAGCATGTGCTCTTCGAGCTGGGCGAGTTGATGACCAGAGCAGAGATTGCGGCCAATTTTGCCCGCTACGCCGCTGGCCAGGCGGCGCCCAAGTACCAGCCGTTCTTCGCGCCCTCCGCCCTCAAAGCGATGTCGCGTATCTGCGCACGCGAGGCGGCGCTTGACGTCCTGGGTCTGGCGGTTCGTCTGGTGCGCGGTATGGATGCGGTGGATGATGCGGGCATTGCAGACTTCGAGCGCGCCCTCCGGTCGAGCGCCATCACAGCATGCGCCAAGGGCCTGATGTCCGACATGGACGTCGTGGCCAAGGCTTTGAACGAGCAAGACGCCGCTCGTGCCTAGCGAGCAAGAAAGAGAGACACGGCGCAACCATTCGCTTGATTCGGACACCGGGTAGGGCCACGGGGCGCCCGGCTTTCCGTTTTCGATATCTGGGAGGAAGCTGAAATGAGTCGTTCGACACGGGATCCGGCCGAGAGAGCCGTCGCCGTAATAGGCGTGGGGGCAATACTGCCCGATGCGCTAGACGCCAAGGCTTTCTGGCAGAACGTCGTGACCGGCCGAGATTCGATAAGCGCGGTCACGCTGGACCGCTGGGACCCGGCCGACTACTACGACCCGGATGCAAAGGCGCCGGGCAAGACGTATTCCAAGATCGGCGGATGGGTTCGCGGCGTGTCCTTCGAGCCCACCAAATTTCGCATCCCACCCACCGTCTCAGCTGCGATGGATGACGGCCAGAAGTGGGCGCTGCTGTGCGCGGCCGAGGCGCTGCGCGACGCGGGCCATCCTGACCGGCCCCTCGACACAGAGTCGACCGCCGTGATCCTGGGCAATGCCATGGGCGGCGAGCTGCACTACCTCACCTGCTTGCGCCTCTCCATGCCCGAGTACGTGCATGCCATCTCCGACACCCAGGTCTTCCAATCGCTTTCCGCGGCCGACCGCGCGGCTTTGCTGGCGCAGCTCCGGGATTCGGTGAGCCGTCGTTTTCCGGACACCACCGAAGACACCATGCCTGGCGAGTTGACCAACATCACCTCCGGCCGCGTGGCTGCGGTGCTCAATCTGCGCGGACCGAATTTCACGACGGACGCCGCCTGTGCCTCGTCGCTGGCCGCCTTGCAGGCTGCGGTCGACGGCCTAAACGATCACCACTACGACGTGGTTGTTACCGGCGCCATGGACCGCAACATGGGCGCCACCACCTTCATCAAGTTCTGCAAGATAGGCGCTCTCTCCCCCGACGGCTCACGGCCCTACGACAAGAACGCCAATGGTTTCGTTATGGGCGAGGGTGGTGCCTTCTTCGTGTGCAAGCGCTTGCAGGACGCGGAGAAGGCAGGCGATCGCATCTACGCGGTGGTCCGCGGCGTGGGCGGCTCCAGCGACGGCAAGGGCAAGGGCATCACCGCCCCTAATCCGGTCGGGCAGATCCTGGCCTTGCGTCGCGCCTGGGAGCGTGCCGGGCTGGACCCCGCGACCATGACGCTCCTCGAAGGCCATGGCACCTCGACGCCTGCCGGGGATGTGGCCGAGATGGATACGGCGGCGAAGCTGCTCTCCGAGGGCTCGCCGATCAAGCATCGGATTGCGCTCGGCTCGATCAAGTCGCAGATCGGTCACCTGAAGAGCGCGGCCGGCGCCGCCGGGCTGCTCAAGGCCGTGCTCGCCTGTCACCACAAGATCCTCCCGCCCTCGATCAATTTCAACCAGCCGAATCCCAACGTTGCCTGGGACAAGATGCCTCTTTTCGTCAACACCAAAGCCCAGCCCTGGGAGCAGCCGTCATTCGGCCCGCGGCGCTGCGGCCTGTCGGCTTTCGGATTTGGTGGCACCAATTTCCACGTGGTGGTCGAGGAGTATGTGCCCGGCATGCTGACCCGGCGCGAGCCGGTAGTGCAGGTTCCCGCTTCCTTCACGAGTGGAGGGACCGGGGTCATGCTGGCTAGTGAGGCCCGGCCGCCCATGCTGGGCAACATGCTGGCGGTAGGCGGGGCTGACGCCGGGAGGGTGCGGACCGCCCTGATTCAGGCCATGGCAAGCGCCAAGGCCGGCCAAGTGCCCGACCGCCGGCCGCCCGGGCCGGACTTTCTCGCTGCGCCGGCGCGCCTGGTGATCGCCTTTGAGGACGCGCCTGACTTGGTCAAGAAGTGCGAGACCACTCTGGCAAGTCTCGACAAAGACGAGCCCAAGAAATGGCGCGTGCTGCAGAGCAAGGGCATCCACTTCCGGCGCGGGCGGGCGGGCAAGGTGGCATTCCTGTTTCCCGGCCAGGGCTCACAATACGTGAACATGCTGGCCGACGTGCCCGACCCGATCGTGCGCGAGACTTTCGCCGAGGCCGATCGAGTGATGGGCCCCATCCTGGGCCAGCCCCTGACCAGCTACGTCTACAAAGACCAGGCCGATCTGGTTGCCATGCAAGCGGCCGAAGAGGCGCTGAAAGACACCACCATCTGCCAGCCAGCCATGGTGGCCACCGACATCGCGGTCATGCGCCTGCTCGACAAACACGGGGTCAGGCCCGACATCGTGACGGGACACAGCCTGGGCGAGTGGGCCGCCGCCGTAGCTGCCGGCATGGTTACCTTCGCCGAAGCCCTGGTGGCGGTGAGTGCGCGTGCGCGGGCCATGGCATCGGTATCCATCGGCGACAAGGGCAAGATGGCGTCGGTGATGGGACCCACCGATGAGATCGTGCGCCGACTGCCCGAGATCGGCGGCTACCTCACGCCGGCCAACATCAACAGCCGCAAGCAGACCGTGATCGCGGGCGCCAGCGATGCCGTGGATCGTGCGGTCGACTACTTCAACAACCTGGGCATGACCGCGCAACTCATTCCGGTGTCTCACGCATTTCACAGCAAGGTGGTGGCGCCCGCGTCAGATGCGCTCTACCGCACCATCTGCGAGATGCAGATTGCCTTCCCGCGCATTCCGTTGGTGGGCAACATCGACGGTCAGCTCTACCCGACCAATGACATGGACGTCATCCGACGGCGCCTGGCTGACCAGATGGCGTCCTCGGTCCAGTTCGTCAAGGGCATCGAGACTTGCTACCGGGAGGGCGCGCGCATTTTCGTCGAGATCGGGCCTAAGCGCGCTCTCATGGCCTTGACGGAAAGCATTCTCGAAGACAGAGACGACGTCATCTGTCTCGCCACCAATCATCCCAAACGCGGCGGCATCCGTTCGTTCCACGATGCCATGTGCGGCTTCTACGCGGCGGGCATCCCCCGCCCGGAGAATCTAGTTGCCGCTTTCACAGGTACGCGGCCCGAACCCGAGACCGCCAGCGCAATCACCGCGGCCGCACCGGCCGCCGCAAGCCCGATTCTTTCGCAGGGAGCAACCCAGATCATGAGTGAGAGTCCGATTCGCGCATCCGCAGGCCAGCCCGACTACGAAGGGCTGGGAAGATTGTTTGCCCGCTTCCTTGATGAGGGAATGGCTATGTACGGCGGCCGCCCGGCCGGCCCGGCCGCGTTGCCAGAGGCCCGTCCGGGATCGATTGTCGTGTCGGGTGCGGCCTTGGGCCTGCCCGGGCAAGACAAACATGTCTTCGACGACAGCAATGTGGAACGCATCTTGCGGGGCGATTCCTTCATCGGCACCGTGGCCCAGGTCTTCCGCACCCGCATGGTGGAGAAGAACGTGGTCCGTCTGGTCAAGCGCGAGGTTGGCGAACCCAGCCTGGATCCCATCCGGTCGGAGGAGGAGGTCATTCGCCTCGCCGGCCGTCGCGGTGTCTTCGACATCGTCGAGGAATTCGGAGTGCCGCGCGAGCGAGTCGAGGCACTGGACATCACCTCGGCCCTGGCTATCGCCGCGGGCATCGAGGCGCTACGCGACGCGGGCATTCCTCTCGTGCGCCACTATCGTCGCACCACCACGGGGGGCTACCTGCCCGACCGCTGGCGACTTCCGGTTGCCATGGCTGACGAGACCGGCGTGATCTTCGCCTCGGCTTTCCCGGGCTACGACAACCTGGTCGACGAGGTCACGCGTTTCTTCACCCAGCGAAACGGGGGCGGGAGCTATGAATTCGATCGCCGTTTCCTTTTCCGCATTCTCTCCATGGGTCACGCGCAGTTTGCGGAACTGCTCGGCATCCGTGGTCCCAACACCCAAGTCAACGCGGCCTGCGCCTCCACCACCATGGCGGTGGGCATGGCCGAGGACTGGATCCGGGCCGGCCGTTGTCGCCGCGTGCTGATCATCGGCGCCGACGATGTCACCTCCGACAACCTGATGGAATGGATGGGCGCCGGCTTCCTGGCTACCGGCGCGGCCACCACTGAAGATGTGCTGGAAAAGGCGGCCCTGCCCTTTGATCGTCGGCGCAACGGCATGCTTCTCGGCATGGGCGCGTGCGGCCTGGTGGTGGAGTCGGAAGATTCGCTGCGCGAGCGTGGCATGCGCGGACTGTGCGAAGTGCTGGGCAGCGAATTCGCCAACAGCGCGTTCCACGGAACCCGATTGGACGTGGATCATATCGAGGACGTGATGGAGCGGCTAGTGTCCGGGGTGGAGCGACGTCACGGTGTCGACCGGCACGCCATGGCGCGCGAGTTGGTTTTCATCTCGCACGAGACCTACACGCCGGCGCGTGGAGGCAGCGCTTCGGCCGAGGTGTTTGCCCTGCGCAAGACCTTTGGCGCCAGCGCCAACGATCTGGTGGTGTGCAACACCAAAGGGTTCACCGGCCATCCCATGGGGGTGGGGGTGGAGGATGCAGTGGCGGTCAAGATCCTGGAGAAACAGATCGTTCCGCCGGTGCCCAACTACCGCGAGCCTGATCCCGAACTTGGCACGCTCAATCTGTCGAAGGGCGGGCACTATCCTGTGCGCTACGCTCTGCGGCTGGCCGCCGGTTTTGGTTCGCAGATCGCGATGACGGTTCTCCGTCGCATTCAGGGTCTGGAAGAGAGGGTGGCGGATCGGGCCGTCTACCAACGCTGGCTGGCCGAGATCTCCGGGTACCCAGCGCCAGCCCTGGAAGTGGAGAAGCGCACCCTGCGCATCAAGGACAATGGCCAGCCGGCGCGCGAGCCGGTTCGGTCGACCTGGACCATGGGCACGGGCCCGCGCGCATGCGTGGACGGCGGGGAGCCGATGCCGGTGCTGTCAGCGCCGCGAGCGCCGGTTGCGGTCGCGACTCCTGCGGCTCAGGCGGCGCCCGCGCCGGCGGCGGTCACAGCCGCAGCTCCCTCTCCCGCGGTCACAACTGCGGCGGCGGCCGCAGGCAGCGACACGGCAATGGAGACTGTGCTCCGGCTGGTCAGTGACAAGACTGGCTATCCGCGCGACATGTTGGATCCCGATCTGGATCTCGAAGCGGACCTGGGGATCGACACGGTCAAGCAGGC
>PMJO01000330.1 GCA_003158455.1 Myxococcales bacterium
CCCCGGGCGGTTACCTTCTTCAGCATCTCGCTCGGCACCACGTCTAGGATAGGCGGCTCACGTAGAGCAAACAGATTCTGGCGATGAACATAGCCATCCGGGAGTAGTTCGCTTAGCGGTCGATTCAAGTCCAACTTGCCGCGCAACACTAGCTTCAACGCCAGCGTGGCTACGACGGGCTTCGAGAGTGACGCGGCCTGAAAGATCGTGGGTGAGTCAGATGCTGCCCGGCAGTCTTCAGCGTGAGAGGGGATGACCAAATAGCCTCGTCGCAGCCGGGCAACCGCAAATGCGCATGCTGCTTTAGGGTCTGGTTGATTCTCCGCCACTCGGGCAATGAAAGGTAACCCGAGCAGGATTCCGCTCGTGTGCAGCAGCATCTTTCTTCGTGTGAGAACTCGCATGACGGGGTTGTGTGCGCACTATTAGCCTGCGGGAGCATACCGCAATATAGATGCGAGAGTCTCGCAAGCCGACGGGGGCAAACAGGTGACGGGGGCCCCACAGATTCGTGCCAACACCGCGGCCCCGGCACCCCTCCGGGGACTTCGGACCTGCCTCCCCCACCCCCGGGTGCGCTTCGCGCACGGCCTCGCCGGAACCGTGGCCGGCCCCGGCCCTCCGGCCCCGGCCCCCGGCTCCCCCTTCGGGGACGTCGGGACCCGCCACCACCCCTACCACCCCGCACGCTCCGCGCGCGCCCTCGCCGCCGCCGTCAATCCGGCCGCTCAACCAGCTACGAATCTACGAGAGGCGGAACTAGCCCACGCCCAGCTTGCGCAACATCTTGACGATGCCGGCGACGGTGTCGAAGGCCTCCGCGCTGGCCTCGGCGTCGGGGATGCGCAGGCGATAGGTTTGGTCGAGGAACACCTTCAGCGAGACCATCGAGAGCGAGTCGATGAGCCCCGAAGAAATGAGCGGCGAATTCGCATCGATGGCCGCGCCTTGCAAGGAATCGGCGTATTCGCGCATGATGTAGTTCAGGACGGTCTGTGCGATCTGCTGGTCATCAGGCATGCGGTCGGCCTTTCTCAGTCATCGAGTGACGAGAGATCGCCCACCGGCTCGCCCCATTCCTGGGCGCGCAGCATGCGGCGGACGATCTTGCCACTGCGGGTCTTTGGCAGTTTTTCCACGAAGTCGATCGCGTGCGGCATGGCCAGGGGCGACAGATGCTTGCGCACGAAATTCATGATGTCGAGTTTCAGTTCGTCGCTGCCCGCGTGTTCCGGGCGGAGGACGATGAACGCTTTGACCACTTCACCATAGGTCGGGTCAGGCTTGCTCACTGCTGCCGACTCGGCCACCGCCGGGTGCCGCAGCAGAGCGCTCTCCACCTCGAACGGCCCCACCAGGTGTCCCGCGGTATTGATGACGTCGTCATCGCGACCCACGAACCAGTAGTAGCCGTCGCGGTCCACGCTCCCGCGATCACCGGTCAAGTAGTAGTCGCCCACGAACTTGCTTTGGTAGGTCTTCTCCGCCTTGAAGTAGCCGCGAAACATGGAGGGCCAGGGCGGTCGGAAGGCGATGAGCCCAACTTTCCCGGGCACGGCTATCGGCTGGAAAGTCTGCTGATCCAGGATGGCGGCCGCAATACTGGGCACTGGCTTGCCCATGGAGCCAGGCTTGATTGGCAGTCCCGGAACATTCGAGATCATGATGGCGCCGGTCTCGGTCTGCCAATAGGTGTCGTGAAAGGGCCGTCCCATGACCCGCTCGGCCCACAGCACCGCAGCCGGATTGAGCGGCTCGCCTACGCTGCACATGTGGCGAAGGCTCACGAGTTGATCCGGCGTGGGCGGCGGCGCCTTCATGAGCATGCGGATCGCGGTGGGCGCGGTGTAGAAGACGGTCACGCGATGGCGCGCGATGAACTCGTACCAACGCTGGGCGGAAAACCCGGCCTCGAAAATAGCCTGGGTCGCGCCCACCGCCCATGGGCCGATAATGCCGTACGAGGTCCCGGTGACCCAGCCCGGATCCGCAGTGCACCAGTAGACGTCGTCGGGGCGCAGGTCGAGAACGTGGCGCGTGGTCGCGTACTGGGATAGCACCGATCCATGCACGTGCTGCGCGCCTTTGGGCCGGCCCGTCGTCCCCGACGTGTAGTGCAAGAGTGAAGGGGTATCCTCGTTGGCCGGGAAGGGCGTGAACTCGACCGGCGGCGCTTCTTCCGCGGTCATTACAACTTCGCCCTCCACAAGCGTCGGATGGGCGCCGGACTTCACGTCGGTGAGGATCACCCATGCCAGCGCGGGCAACCGGGCCCGAACCGAGCGCACCTTTTCCAGGTGGCGGCCGGTCGTGATGACCGCGCGGGTGTCGGCGTCTGCCAACCGTACCTCCAGCGCGTCGGCCATGAACTGGGAAAACAGCGGCTGGGCCACCGCGCCCAGTTTGAGAATCCCCAAAAACGCGAAGTAGAGATCAGGAACGCGATCGACGAACAAGCACACTCGGTCGCCAGGTTTGACGCCAAGCTCGGCCAACTTGTGCGCCCAGGCATTGCTGTGCCTGCGCAAATCATCGAAGGTGAAGCTCTTGCGAAGTCCGGTGTGGTTCTCCCAAATGAGGGCCATGTGCTCGCCCCGCCCCTGCGCGCAGTGCCGGTCGCAGAGAAGAGCCCCCAAATTGAAGGTACCGCCCTGCTTGATGTCGAGGGCGGAGCGGAGAGCGCCCGGTTCGTAGCTGTGCGAGCCAATGCTGCCGGGCGACGTCACTGCGGCAACATCCCTGGAGTCGTTCGAGTAGTTCATCAACGCCTGGAGGCAGCAAGCCGAGCCCGCATGATTGCGGGCGACGGTTGACTAGCGCACCCAAAACATAGCATTCTTTGTCCCGTCGAGTACTTCAGCATGTGGTTTTCCAAGAAAAGCAACCCGCCACCCGAACCAATTGTCGCGTCAGCCAAACCGGAGGCAGCGCCGGCTTCCGGCTCTGCGGTCGACTGGCTGCGAGCGAACGTCTCGCGCATTTCGCGCGATCACATTCCGCCGCAAGACATCGACATTCGTGCCCACCTCCTCGACAGTGGCTACGTCGATTCGCTCAGCGCCACAGAACTGTTGGCCGGCATCGAGCGCCAGTTCGGCGTGCGGATCCAGGAGATGGACATCGTCGGCAGGCTGTGCAGCATTGAGGCGCTGGCACGCGAAATCGACCTCCGGGCAAACGGCGCTGCTCGATGACCCAGGCGGCTTGGCGCGAGTTCCGCTTGCACGTGGGCATGCCCCATCTGGTGCCGGGGCGGCTGTCAGAGGAAGCGGTCGTCAAGCAACTGGGCGCCTTTCAGTGGCAGGCGGTGGCGGCCCTGGCCGGCCAGCCGGAAGACGCGGTGCTCAGCGAAGCCGGCGAGCGCTTGCACATCTCCATGATCAGCGTCGAATTGGGTTTGCCCGCCGGCCGAAGCTGGGAGGAGTTCGACGAGGGCTGCGATCTCATCTTTCGCCAGCGCACGGGAGTCTTCGGCCGCAAGTTGGTTGAAGGGCTGTTCCTATTCGACAAGGAGCCCATCCCCGACGACGAACTTTCGGCCGTGCAGGGCCGCGAGGATCTTTCGCGCGGCCGCCGAGCATGGGCGTACCTCACCCATGGATTCATCACCCGCCATGCCAGCACATGGGCCAAGCTGGAAACCCCGCGGGCATTTCTGGAAAAGCCGCTGCCCGAGCTGCCCGGTATGCCGGCCGGGATTGCCGAGCACTTGAATGTCGAGCGCACCGGCGCCATCGAGGGTTTTCCGGCCTGGGCCGAAGCCAAGGAGTTGCAGTGCGATTCGCGTTCNNTACTGCGCCCGCTTTCCTGCCATCATGGCCACGGGCGAGCGGCGCCTTCTGCGCGCGCACCTGTTCACGCCCGTCTCCGAGCCGCTTTGGGCGTGCCTGGCAACCGAGCACCGACGCATCTACTACTTCGCCAGCTCTTTGCGGGAAGAGAAATTGCTCATCCGCGTGCAGGCCAGATTCTGCCCGCCCGCAGCCGGCGCGCCGACCCGCGTGCGCACCATGGGTCGTTTCCTCTTCCGCACCGATTTGTACCGCGCCTCGGACTCTGTCCTCATGGCCAGCTCGCTGGTCGACAAAGCCCTGCGCGTGCCGGGGCAAATGAAGCCGCTGCTGACCGAGTCGGAACGCCTGCTCGCCCACATCCGAGGCCGCGGCTAGTGGCTCCGGTCAGAAGAGCCCGAAATTCTGAACGGGGGCACTAGGCCGAGATGGTCTTTACCTCCAACATCTTCATCTTCTACTTCCTGCCGCTGCTGCTGCTGCTGTACTACGTGCTGCCGTTCCGCTACCGGAACGGGCTTCTGACCCTGGCGGCATACGTCTTCTACGGCTGGGACAGGCCCTGGTTCGTGCTGCTGATGATGTACTCGACGGTGTGCCACTACTACGCCGCGCGCATCATCGCGGCGCCGCGCGCGTCGCCCCGCCTGCGCAAGGGCACACTCGCGGTGGCCATCATCAACAGCCTGTTGCTTCTCGGCTATTTCAAGTACGGCGTGTTTGCGCAAGAAAACGCCAATGGGCTCCTGCACCTGCTTGGGCAACAGGGCTTCCGCATCTACCAGATCACCCTGCCCATCGGCATTTCCTTCTACACGTTCCAGACCATCAGCTACACCGTCGACGTATACCGGGGCGCTGCGCCCCCCGCGCAGAGGCTCACCGATTTCACCTGCTTCGTGGCCCTGTACCCTCACCTCATTGCGGGACCCATCGTTCGCTACAACACTATCGCCGATCAGTTCGGCCACCGCCAGCACACCTACGAGCGCTTCGCCTCGGGCGTGGCCCTCTTCATCCTCGGCTTCGGCAAGAAGATTCTCTTGGCCAATGCCATGGGCCGCATTGCGGACGCCGTGTTCGCCGCCCAGGCGCCCGACGCCTTGACCGCCTGGTGGGGCCTTTTGGCCTATGCCGGTCAAATCTACTTCGACTTCTCCGCCTACTCGGACATCGCGGTGGGACTGGGCCGCATGGTCGGGTTCGAGATTCCGCGCAATTTCAATTCGCCTTACCGTTCGCGCAGCATGACCGAGTTCTGGCAGCGCTGGCACATGTCCCTGTCGAGCTTCCTGCGCGACTACCTCTACTTCCCACTGGGCGGTAACCGCTACGGCGCGCGCCGTTCGATGCTGAACCTGTGGTTGGTCATGCTCATCGGTGGCCTTTGGCACGGGGCCGCGTGGCCGTTCGTGCTGTGGGGCGCGTACCACGGCATGTGGCTGGCGCTCGAGCGCGGCTTCGCCAAGCGCGACGGCCTGTGGTCCTTCCTGCCGCGGCCGCTGCAAATGGCGGTCACCTTCTTCTTCGTGCTGCTGGCGTGGGTGCCGTTCCGGGCCGAGAGCTGGGCCGCGGCGGTCGCCTACTTGCGCGCCCTCTTCGGCTTCGGCGCGGCCCTGCCGCACAGCCAGCTGGTGCGCGGCGAGGTCTTCTCGCTCCATCACGTGGTCATGGTCGCGATCTGCGCCTTCGTGGTCACTCGCAAGACGCAGGCCTGGGATGTGGCGCGCAATGTGACCTGGCCCAAGCTGGCGTGGATGCTGCCGCTCTTCGCGCTCGGCTTGGCGGCAATGTATACGCAAAGCTTCAACCCCTTCCTCTACTTCCAGTTCTGACCATGTCGCGCGCCTGCTGCAAGACCTACGTGTTCACCTTCATCGCGATCCTATTCGCGGTGCCGGTGTTCCAGGGCATCTGGGAGAAGGCGGTGGAAGGCGAGTCTTTGCGCGTGCTCGGCCTGTTCAAGAAGGTGCCCAGCGAGGCGAATCTGCGCGCCTTTGAGAAGGACCTCGAGGATTCCTGCAAAGTGGCCGACTGGCTGCGGCCGGCGTACCGGCAATCGCGCTGGTGGCTGATGCGCGACCTGGGCGACAAGGCGGTGGCCGGGGCCGACGGCTGGGCCTACTACGGACCCAACATTCGCTACCTGGGCGAGCGTTACTTCCGCGATCTGAAATCCGCCAAAACCGCGGACGATCCGGCCGAGACCGTCACCGACTTCGCCAAGCAACTCGCTTCTCGCAACATTCGCCTACTGGTGGTGCCGATCCCCTCGAAGCCCGCGATTGCGCCCGAGCGGCTGCGGCGCGGGCTTGCGCCCAGCCTCGCCTTGTCGGTAAACAGCCGGCGCTTTTTGGACGAGCTGCGCGCTCGGGGTATCGAGGTGCTCGACCTCTATTCGCCCTTTGTCGAGCAGCAACGCGCGCACCCCGATCGGCCGCGACTGTACCTGGCGGCGGACACGCACTGGACCGGCGACGGTGCGCGCTTCGCGGCCGGCCTTCTCGCCGCGCGCGTGCGGGAGATGCTCGGCCCGACCCCTTTGGAGCCGAGGCGCAATTATCGGCGCGAAACCGTGACTGTGGCCCGGCGCCCCGACATTCCGCGCATGAGCCGTTTGCCGGGCGAAGCAACCGCGTTCCCACCCGAAAACACAGTCGCCTATCGCGTATTCGACGAAGAAGGCCAGCCCTACGCCGACAGTGACGACGCGCAGATCTTGCTCCTCGGCGACAGCTTCTCGCGCATCTATCAAAG
>PMJO01000158.1 GCA_003158455.1 Myxococcales bacterium
GGGCTGACTCCCGAGATGCTGCCCATGATCGTGACGGTCAACCTGTCAAAGGGTGCGCTGGCGATGGCACGCAAAAAAGTCATCGTCAAACGCCTGAATGCCATCCAGAATTTTGGCGCGGCAGACGTGTTGTGCACCGACAAGACCGGCACGCTGACCATGGACCGGGTGGTGCTGGAACGGCACTGTGACGTGCAACTGGAGGAGGACGACGATGTCCTGATGCTGGCCTACCTCAACAGCCACTTCCAGACCGGCCTGCGCAACGTCCTGGATCGTGCGGTGCTGGCACACAAGGAAGAGATTCACGATCAGTTCCACGTTCCCGAGCATCGCAAACTGGACGAGATCCCGTTCGACTTTGCGCGCCGGTTGATGTCGGTGGTGGTGGAAACGCCCGGGGGGCAGCCACGACTGATTTGCAAGGGCGCGCCGGAGGAGATGTTCAAGCGCTGCACCCAGTTCGAGTACCAGGGCGAGATCATGCCCATGGAGCGAGTGCTGATCGAGGATCTGAAGGAAGAGTACCGGCGCTTGTCGAGCAATGGCTTTCGTGTGCTGGCGGTCGCCTACCGCGACCTCGATCGCAAGCCCGCCTATTCCAAGGCTGACGAGTGCGACCTGGTCTTGCGCGGCTATGTGGCCTTCTTCGATCCACCCAAAGACACCACCGCTCCCGCAGTGGTGGCCCTGGGGCAGCACGGTGTCGCGGTCAAGGTGCTCACCGGCGACAATGAGTTGGTCAGTAAGAAAATCTGCCACGAGGTCGGCATTCCGACTGAGCACATGTTGCTCGGCTCTCAGATCGAGAGCATGACCGACGCGGAGCTGGCTTCTGTGGTGGAACGGACCACTCTGTTCGCCCGGCTGGCCCCCGCCCACAAACAGCGCATTATCGCCGCCCTGCAAAGCAAGAAGCACGTGGTGGGCTTTCTCGGCGACGGCATCAACGATGCGCCCGCGCTGCGCACTGCCGACGTTGGCATCTCGGTGGATTCCGCGGTCGACATCGCCAAGGAATCGGCCGACCTCGTGCTCTTGGAAAAGAGCTTGCTGGTGCTGGAAGACGGCTTGCTGGAGGGACGCAAGGTCTTCGCCAACATCCTCAAGTACATTCGCATGGGCGCCAGTTCCAGCTTCGGCAACATGTTCTCTGTGGTGGGCGCCAGTGCCTTTCTGCCGTACGTGCCTATGGTGCCCATCCAGATCCTGAGCAACAACCTGCTCTACGATTTTTCCCAGGTGGCCATCCCGACCGATGAGGTCGACCCGGAACAGATCGCGCGGCCGCGTCCTTGGTCGATGAACGAAATTACGCGCTTCATCCTCTTCATCGGGCCGTGCAGCTCGCTCTTCGACTACACCACCTATCTCGTAATGCTCTACGTGTTCAAGGCGTGGGATCCGAGCCAGTCGCACCTGTTTCAGACCGGGTGGTTCGTCGAGTCGCTGCTTACCCAGACCCTGATAATCCACGTCATTCGCACCAACAAGATCCCGTTCCTGCAAAGCCGGGCGAGTTGGCCGCTCACGGTCACCACCGCCTTGGTCATGGCGGTGGGCGTCTACCTTCCCTTCTCGCCGGTTGCCAGCGCGCTGGGATTCGTGGCTCTGCCGCACCTGTACTGGGTTTTCCTAATCGGGACACTTGCCTGCTACATGGTGCTCACGCAGGCGGTGAAGGCCTGGCTGCTGAAGAAAGCATGGGCCTGACCTCAGGATTGTGATCGTGGCATCGCTTCCCACGCAATTTGGGCGCTACCGGCTCGTCCAGGCCCTTGGGCCAGGCGATGGGGTTTTCTTGGCCGTGGGACCGGGTGGCGAATGCGTGGTCAGGCGGCCACCCTCCGAGCGGCGGCTGGACCCCGACTTCGTGTCCCGCTTCCGCCGTGCCGCCCACCTGTCGCGGCGCTTGCTCCATGATGGGTTGGTGGCGGTCCACGACGTAGGTGACGTGGAAGGCGAGCCCTATCTGGCCGAGGAGTTCTTCGAAGGTCACGACCTGGCCGAGTTGTTGCGGCGGTGCGCGGCCGAGACCTGGCAGGTCCCGGTCCCGGTCGCGTTGCACATCGGCTGCGTGGTGAGCCGCACTCTGGTTTTTCTGCACGAGTTCGATGGACTGGGGCTGGTGCACCGCAAGCTACGGCCAGCCAAGATGCGGGTGGGCTTCGCAGGCGAGGTCAAGTTGCTCGATCCCACCTCTGGCCGTGCGGCGGGTGCCGATGGCGCGCTTGGGCCGGCGCTTTTTGCGGATGAGTTGCCCTATCTTGCGCCCGAGCAATTGGCCGGGGGGCCGGTCGATCGCCGGGCGGACATCTACGCTCTTGGGGTGGTCCTTTGGGAAACCCTGGCCGGATGTTCTCTTCTCTCGACCATCGAGGGAGGACAGGCGGGATTGGCGCACGCCACCCGCGATCAGATGATTGAACGAATCCGCGCGCACCAGCCGTTGCCGCCTTCGCGGTTCAATCCCGAAGTTCGGGCCGACGTGGATGTCGTGGTAATGCGCGCCCTGGCCACCGCACCCGCAGCGCGCTTTGCGACTGCTGGCGATTTCGAACTTGCGCTGATTCCCATCACCGGACAGGCCGGGCCAGACGCCGCAGCTAGCTTGCTGTCCCATCTGTTCGACGCCGGCCGCGAACGCGCTGAGCGGGCCGCTTTGCTGGCCCAGGCGGTCGGAGGTGGCTCTCTCGCGGCCCGCGGGGAGCCGCCGGTCGGGTCGGGTTCTTCCTGGGCGGATTTGCGCGGTGTCGGCGCCTCGGCGCTCAGCCTGACTTCAGCCCCGGTCAGGGCAAACCCCTTGGGCGAAGGAGGCCCGCCTGCCTCGTCGCGGTCGCGGACCACGGTGGTGTCGCGCAATTCTCAGTGGCTGCGCCGTTTCTTCCTGATCTTTGGCGTTCTCCTGGTGGCGGCCATTGCCTTCAACATCTACATGACCAGGCGCCTGGATGCCGAGGCCGCGGCCGGCGCGCCCCAGCCCTCTGCCAGCGCGGCGCTGCCGGTCCCGCCCGCCCCGGCGGTCGGCGTTGCCGGTTCGGCTGCGACCGCGGCGACCGGGCGGTCCGCGGGCGAGTCGCCTACGGCTCGGCCATCCCAAGGCGCTGAGCCGCCCGCCGCGATTCCACCCCTGGGCCGGCCCAACCGGCCGGCGGCAGGTCCCGCGCCTGCAGTCGTTGCAGCGGCAAGACCTCTCGCGGGATCCGCCCCTGAGCTGCCCGCCGAGCGGACGCGACCACGCGCCAGCGGAGACGGAAAGAAGGCACTTCTGCAGGCCCACGCCGCCTTCGAACGCGACGATTTCGCGCAAGCGATACTACTGGGGCGGGCAGCCCTGGCCGCGGGTGAAGGGGGAGCTCACAACATACTGGGCGCGGCCTATTTCAAGGTTGGCCGTTTCGGGGACGCGGCACGCGAGTACGCCGAGGCTTTGCGCCTGGAACCTGGCAATCCCGTGCTGGCCAAGCGGCTAGAGATCGCCCGCAGAGCCGCCAGCCGGCGTGCCGAGGGCGCGACGCCGTAGTATCGTTTCCCGGCATGGCCCTTGTCACCTCGTCTGTTGTCGTGGTTCCGGGACCCCATCCTGATGCGGAGGCGCTTGATCGGCGGGTGGAGGAGTTGCGGCGTCGCTTTCCGCGCGCCATCAT
>PMJO01000361.1 GCA_003158455.1 Myxococcales bacterium
TTCGTCTTCTGCGGAGTGAACTGGGACGCCTCGGTCTATGGGTTCCCCTGGCCCAACGTTACCGGCATGGTCGAGGTCTCCTTGATTCCCGACATGCTCAAGCTGATCCAGGCGCACGCCAAGGGTGTGCGGGTCGGGCTCTTGGGCGCCCGCAATGAGTCGAACCTCAAGGAGATTGAGGCCTACCGCACCACCTTCCATGTCGAGCTGGCAGAGGTCGCCCTCGTCGACAATCTTCACGATTGGGAACAACGGTTTCTCGCGCTCCAGAAAAGCGTGGACATGCTCATCCTTGCTCCGCCGTCCTTTCTCGCCGCCGGCGAGTACAACCGTGCGGGGCACACAGAGGCAGCGCAGTTCGCGCTTGAGAACACGCAGATCCCCACCGGAAGCGTGGAGGACTGGATTGCTCCCTACTCCCTGGTCTGCTTTGCGAAGAAGGCTTCGGAGCAAGGCGAATGGGCTGGCCAGACCGCCCTGCGGATCCTCCACGGAACGCCACCTTCCGAGATTCCGATCACGATGAACCAGCAGGCCACCATCTACCTGAACATGCCGCTTGCCAAGAGGCTGGGCTTCCGTTTCCCGGTCGAGCTCATCGAGAAGGCGGTCCTCGTCGACGGACGGGAGCCATGAAGACTGCCAACCTCTCCCTCCGGGCAAGACTGTTGCTGCTGGTCGGCGCCGGCTTCACTTTCGCCACCTTCGTGCTCGCCATCGCCGCGAACAAGGTCGTGACCGCTCAGGCGAACCAGATGCAATCGCAGCTGCTCGCCGAACGCCTCGATTTCATGTTGAGTGTTCTGCAGCGCAAGCAGGAGCTACTCGAGAAGACCGGGATGCCGGACGTCTACCGGTCGGCGTTGCAGGAATCCGCACGTCGCGAGCTCTCTGCCAAGTACTACCCGACCGGCGACGTTCTCTCGTATCCCCTCATACTCGATGCCGAGCGGCGAGTGGTCATGCATCCGTTGCTGCCGCCTGGCGACGACTCGTTCGTGGCTCTCCTCGCGGACCTCGCGAACCCGCCGTCGCAGAGCATCGGCGAGGTCGAATACGAGTACAAGGGCGTACGCAAGTGGGCGTCGGTGCGTTCCTTCGCGCCGTGGGGTTGGACCCTCCTCTATGCCACTCCACTCAGCGCCAAGTACGGAATGGTCCGTGAGCTGCGCACCACGTTGCTGGCGACGATGGTTGCCGTAGCGGCGCTGGTCCTCGGGGCTCTCTCCTTGCTGATCGCCCTGGTGACCAAGCCCATCCGCGATCTCAGCGCCGCAGCTCTTCGCATGGTCGGCGGCGAACTCGACGTGCCCATCGACGTCCGCGGCGCAGGAGAAATCGGCATCCTCGCCCAAAGCTTTGCCAAGATGCGCGACGCGGTGCGGTTGAAGATCCACTGCCTGGACATGGAGATCGAGGAACGCAAGAAGGTGCAAGAAGCCCTAGGCCACGCGCTTCAGACCACCGAGCAGATCATCGACTCTGCACCATTTGCGCTGGTTCTCGTCGACGCCGACGAAAAAATACGCCAAGGGAACGAGCTCGCGGGAAAGATCCTGGGCGCCAGCCCGATGGAACTGGCGGGGCAGAGCTGGGCCAAATTTGCTCCGGGCCTGCTTCATGATCGTCTCCCCCACAAGTCCGAAGAGACCGCTGTCGTCGATGCCCAAGGCAAGCCGCTCCCGGTGCTGCTCTCGGTTATCCCGGTTCTCCTGGGCAACGAACCGATCTGGATCGAGGCATTCCTCGATCTGACCGAACGAAGACAACTGGAAACGCAGCTGCGGCATGCTCAGAAACTAGAAGCCGTTGGCCAGCTCGCATCAGGCATCGCCCACGAGATCAACACCCCGGCCCAGTTCGTGGGAGACAACATCCACTTCCTCTCCGAGGCCTACGCCGGTGTGAAACAGCTCATGGACGAGTATCGCCGCATTCTCGGGAACCTGACCGCTGTGCCTGGCTACGAGCACTTCGTCGAAAAGCTCAAGCAAGCCGAGGAGGGCGCGGACCTCGCGTACATAGAGGAGAACGCGCCGACGGCGTTCGCGCGCGCCTCCGAGGGCATCGCGCGCATCTCTGGAATCGTGAGTGCGATGAAGGAGTTTGCCCATCCTGCTCAGCGGGAGAAGAGCCTGGCCGACCTCAATCGAGCCCTGAAGGCGACACTGACCATTTCCCGAAACGAATACAAATACCTGGCTGACATCGAGACCGAGTTTGGCGACCTGCCGCCCGTGATGTGCCACATCGGCGACATCAATCAGGTCTTCTTGAACCTTCTGGTCAACGCCGCCCACGCCATAGCCGACGCCGGCAGTACGAGCGACAAGCGGGGACGGATCCGCGTCCGGAGCGCGCCCGAAGGCAAAGCCCAAGTCCGCATCGAGATCGAGGACACGGGGTGCGGCATACGTCCCGAGATTCGTGACCGCATCTTCGATCCCTTCTTCACCACCAAGGAAGTCGGCAGAGGTACCGGGCAGGGTTTGGCCATCGCTCGCAACATCGTCGTCGACAAGCACCACGGCTCGCTGACCTTCGAGAGCGAGGTTGGAAAGGGAACAACCTTCACCATTCTGCTTCCTGTACCGCCGCAATAATGCCGATCATTCTGGATGCTCGTCTACAGCCAGGCGCTTGTGCGCCCTATGGCGCATCCTCGGGCGAGGACTACGCGGCATTCGAGGCGCGACCCACGGACGGTTCTCTAGCCACAGGAATCCGGATGAAGAAGGTCGTGCCCGCGCCGAGCTCGGTCTCGAAGCTCAGCTCGCCGCAGTGCTTGTCCACGATCACCGACCGAGCAATGGCCAGTCCCTGGCCGGTGCCCTTTCCCACCTCCTTGGTAGTAAAGAAGGGATCGTAGATTTTGTCGGAGATCTCGCGCGGAATGCCGCCACCAGAATCGGCGATGCTGATCACCACAGATGAGCCTTGGTGTTGCGTTCGGATGGTAATGGTTCCTCTCTGCCCCGTGTCCTTGACCACCTCCGCTATGGTCTGAGCGGCGTTGACGATGATGTTCAGGATGGCCTGATTGAGCGCGCTGGCGTAGCAGGCAACCGACGGCAGATTCCCCAATTCCATCTTGACGTCGGCGACGTGTTTGTACTCGCTGCGAGCAATGGTGAGCGTGTTTTCGATTACATGGTTCAGATCGACGGACGTCACTTCAGTTTGATCGGGGTGGGCAAACTCCTTCACCGAGCGCACGATCCTGGCCACGCGCGCGAGTCCATCGAGGGAACTTTGGATTGCCCCTGGAAGATTCTCGACAATGTACGAGAGATCCGCGTCCTGCTCGGCCTTGGCGATTTCGCCGGCGGCCTCGGACCAGGGCCTGCCGTCTTGGAGAGTGCGATGCCAGTCCTGGTATTTCGCGATGAGCGTGGTCATATCCTTCATGGCGTCGCGGATGAACACGATGTTGTCATTGACGAACTGGACGGGCGTGTTGATTTCGTGCGCGATGCCGGACGCCAGCCTTCCGACCGATGTCAACTTCTCCTCCTGAACCAGCCGCGCGCGGGTCAAGACAAGCTCCGCGATGGTCGACTGGAGCTCACCTGTCTTGGTCGCCAGCCCCTGGTTGGCGGCCGACAGCGCGTCGTGGGCATGGCGCAATCTCAACTCGGCGCGCGCCCGAGCGGAGAAATAGATAGCCACAATCGTCGTGAACGCAAGGGCTCCCAATAGAACCAGCCAGGGTTCAGCGCCCAGTCGACGGGTGGCGGAGGTCGCCGGCCAGCAGCTGACCGTCCACGTCCGACCCGCGACGTCGACCGGAGCGACATACCGGAGATCGCCCGCCTCGGCAGAGGGGTGGGCAGCGGAGGAATACATCAGCGGATCCGCGCCGGCCGCGGCGTCGACAATGCTCACCGCAATTCCGCGTGATTGTGAAGCAGCCAGGGCACCGTCGATCAGATCGCCAGCCCGAAAAACGCCGAGCGCGAAACTGGGCAGGGTTCCATCTGGTGCAAGGTTTGGCCAAAGGATGAGGAATCCTTTCTGCATTCTCTTTTCCTGGACAAGCCTGACAGGCTTTGTCGCTGCCGGTCGCCTGGTGGCGCGCATTCGCTCGAGCGCTTCCCTGCGGGCCGGTTCCGAGGCTATGTCGAATCCGACGGCCGGTTGGTTCCCCTTCAGCGGTTCGACAAAGGCGACGGGGAAATACTCCGGCCGGTCCGCGGCGGTCACCAGGCCTCCCTGGGCGTTGCGCTCGGTGATCTCGAACTTCGGATTCCACGCTCGGGCCTTTCTCTCGAAGTCAGGGCGCTCTTCGCGATCCACGCGGGGTACCCATTCAAGCGCCTGGATGACATGGCTGCGCTTGAGGAAGGGCTCGACAAAGGCCGCGAACTGCTCCCGGTCGATCACGGCAAAGACGTGATAGAGAGCCGACATTGCCTCCAGCTCGTGCGCGCTGTCGTCGACCGCCCGCTGGATCGATGCCACGGTGTTGAGCGCGTCATTTGCGAAGCGGGATTTCACCTGCTGTTGTCTCAGCTCGCGCACCAACGCGAAGAGCGCGAGCGAGAAACCGATTCCTATGGCGAGCAGAAGGAGAAGTCCCCGATCAGACTTCCAAAGCGTTCGCTTCACACGACCTCCGCTGAAACACGGTGGTTCGGTAGCCACACCGCAGACCTGGTCCGTACCTGGCTCCCGAATGCCAGAGGGCCGCGGTGTTGGCCACAACGATGGAGCGCCAATGCGCAGGGGGGCTCCTTTCTCATCGAGTGACCTCGTGGTTCTGGCGCACGAGCGCCTGGACTCTCTGGCTCACGGCTTGGGGCTCCTCGGTTGTGTCGGCAGAAACGCGCAGACGCCAATCCAATCTCCCTCACACCCTGCGAGGCTGCCTTGGTCTTGGCGCGAGCCAAGGCATCGCGCAATTATGATCAACTCGTAAAAAGCCATTTGTCGGGTTTTCGCTCCAGTGATTCCGCGCACACCAGTCGGAGGACCGGGGCGCCCAAGGGAATGGCCTTCGCCATGTCTTACCCTGGCTCCTCGCGCTCAACCATCAGTCGGTCCGTCTACTTGGCCGCAATTCCCTTTCTCGGTTTGGCCACGCGAGTTACATCGACAGAACCAGCACAGGCTTGACCCGGCAACCGCGCGCGGGCGGAATCTGGCGACGCTTCTGCCGCATGTCGTTGTCCACAGCTCCACTTTTTCTCTCTCCCTGCCGAAACAGCAGGAGGGAGGGCAGAGTGGAAGACGATGTGCAAGGCAGCAGCGTCCTTGTCGTGGACGATGCCCAGGATAGCCTGCGACTCTTGGGCGAAATTCTGAAACGCGGCGGCCTGATCTCCAGGCCGGTCACTAGCGGCAGACTTGCGATCGAGGCAGCAGCAGCGGATCCTCCCGATCTCGTCCTTCTGGACAGCCTCATGCCGGAGATGTCCGGCTTGGAAGTTTGTCGATGGTTCAAGCAGGACGAGCGTCTGTGTGATGTTCCCGTTATCTTCATCAGCGCGCTGCAGGGCGCCGACGACAAGGTCGAGGCATTGCGCGCTGGCGGCGTCGACTATGTCTGCAAGCCGTTCCAGGAACAGGAGGTGCTGGAACGGATCAAGACCCACTTGCGTTTGAGGCAACGGCAGGTCGATCTCATTTCCCGCACCGCTCCCTACGCTCGTCACTCGCGCCACACGGTCCTCGTTGTCGATGACGACATCCAGTTTCTGCACATCTTGGGTGAAATCTTGGCCCGCGACGATTTCGATGTGGTCACCGCCCAGGACGCGGCGCAGGCAATCGCGCTGCTCGAGAAGAGCCTGCCCTGCATGATTCTCCTGGACGTGGAGATGCCTGGCATGAACGGCTTCTCGCTGTGCAGTCGGATCAAGCACCACCCGCGCACGGCCCACGTACCTGTCGCACTGGTCAGCGCCCGGGTGGACGAAGATGACGTCAAGCGGGGGATTGCCGCGGGCGCAGTGGACTACATCAAGAAGCCCTTCGACATGGATGAGGTCCGCATGCGGGTGCGCATGCAAATCCACCTGCACGAAGCCCTGATCGAGCAGCAGCGTCTGCACAAGTACCTGACGGTCATCAGCACTGCAGCGAAAGACGCAATCATCGGCATCGGCCACAACGATGCGATTTGGCACTGGAACGAGGCCGCCGAACGGATGTTCGGCTACGCCCGCGACGAGGTCCTCGGGCGTGACCTGCACGCGCTCATCGCGCCGAGCCGATTCCAGCAAGCACATGGCAAGGCTTTCCCACTGTTTCAGGCTACGGGTGACGGGGCCGCCATTGGCAAGACCATCGAATTGGCGGCGATCAGGAAATCTGGCGAGGAGTTCCCCATCGAGCTATCGCTGGCCTCCACCAAGATCGACGACAAGTGGTGCGCTGTTGGCATTGCCCGCGACATCACTGAGCGAAAGCGGGCCGAGGCAGCCTCGCGGCAAAGCGAGGAGAAGTATCGCGCTCTTTTTGACTCCAGTCGTGACGCCATCATGACGCTGGAGCCGCCCACCTGGCGGTTTACCGACGGCAACCCGGCTACCCTGGCCATGTTCAAGGCAAAGAGCGTTGCCGATTTTACCTCGCACGGGCCTGGCGATCTGTCGCCGGAAAAGCAACCGGACGGACGCGCATCCGGTGAGGCGGCGCCAGAAATAATTGCGACTGCGATGCGGGAAGGCTCCGCTTTCTTCGAATGGGCGCACCGGCGTCTTGACGGCCAGGAGTTCCCCGCCACTGTGTTGCTGACCCGCATGGAACGGGGCGGACAGCAGTTTCTCCAGGGTACGGTCAGGGACATCTCCGAGCAGAGACAGTTCGAGGTCGAGTTGGGACATGCGCGCAAGCTGGAGGCGGTCGGCCAGCTCGCCGCGGGCATTGCCCATGA
>PMJO01000359.1 GCA_003158455.1 Myxococcales bacterium
CAGGGGTTGATAGAGGTAGGCCACTTCGTCGTTCTGTCGATCGGCCGCAAACGCGTATTGAATGAGGTCGTTCGTCCCGATGCTGAGAAAGTCGCACTCGCGCGCCATGAGATCCGCCGTCACCGCCGCACTTGGCGTTTCGATCATCACACCTGCCGTGGTCGTTGGATCATGCGCCACCCCATCGCGCCCCAGCTCGGCGCGAACGTCGGCGCAGAAAGCCTTGAGCTGCCCGAGCTCGGTGGGGCTGGAGACCAACGGAAACATGAACCGCAGCGGCCCCATAGCGGAGGCCCGATAGAGCGCGCGTAACTGAGCCCTCAGGATGTCAGGCCGCTGCAGGGAAAAGCGGATCGCCCGGATTCCGAGCGCTGGGTTCGGCCCGGTGGGAATTTTCACCGACAAGGGCAGCTTGTCGCCGCCAAGATCGAGCGTCCGAAACGTCACGACGAGACCCTTGACTGCCTGTAGGGCCGACAGTGCATCCTGGTATTGCTCCTCCTCGCTCGGGAGGTCGGGGCGTTCGAGGTAGAGGAACTCGGTGCGGAATAGCCCGATGGACTCCGCCCCAGCCGCAAGCGCGGCCTGCAACCCATCCAGGGATTCGACATTGGCGCCAAGCTGGATGCGGGTGCCATCGCGGGTGATCGAGGGCAGGGTCCGTGTCGAGCCGAGCCGCTCGGTGCGGGCGCGCTGGACGTCGGCCCGCAGCCGGTAGTCGCGCAGACCGTCTTCGTCGGGGTCGACTATGACTTCGCCGCGTGTCCCGTCGACAATCAGAGTCGCGCCGGGAAGGACGCTGCCTGACAGCTGCCGGACGCCCACGACATACGGCAGGTCGAAGGCTCTGGCCAAAATCGCGGCGTGGGACGTGGCTCCCCCGCGTTCGCTAACCATCGCCACGATTCCCGCTCGACGCAGATGAAACGGATCGAGCGGAGAGATGTCGATACCGACCATGATTCCGCCGCGCAAAGCGCCTGCGCCGGGCCGGTGCTCGGACAACCCTAGCAGGACCCTGAGAAGGCGCTCTCCGACCACCTCGAAGTCGCCACCCCGCTCGCGAAAGTATGGGTCGTCCAAGCGCGAGAAGATCGATCGAATGCGCTCAATCGCCTGCGAGACCGCCCATTGTGCCGCGAAGCACTCGCCCGCAATCAGCCGTCGCGACTCCCCCGCGAGCTCAGGGCTGCGAAGGATCATTCGCTGCGCCTCGATGAATTCCAGGCGACTAGTCCCGTTCTCCCCTTCGACCTGCCTCTGAATGCGATCGAGTTGCCCGTCGGCATCGCGAAGAGCTACTTCAAGGCGCGCAAGTTCGCTGTCGACGTCGGCAAGCAGAATTCGCCGCTCGGCAATTACCAAGCGAACATCCATGAGCTGCGCGGGACCTATCGCGATCCCGCGGGACGCCCCTATCCCACGAAGGCGAGTCATCACGGCAAGCATGCCCTCTCTGCGGGGGCGATGCGAGCAGATAGCACGCCGGATCGAGAGTGGAAGATCGAGACCCGCTCACGGGACATCGGAGAGCCGGCGGCCAAGCACGGCCCCCCGGGCTCCGAAACACCGCCCAGTCTGGAGTGACACGGACACATTCTCAGGAGGGTAGCGCTGAGCCCTCTTCTGATTGGGCGTCCTTGCCAGGTACGCGCTTCTCACCGATCAAGCGGTAGCGTTTGAGCTTGCGGTAGAGCGTCGCCGAGCCGATCCGGAGTTGTTCGGCGGTATGGGTTTGGTTTCCATCGTTCAACTCCAACGCCGCGAGGATGTACTCTTTCTCAACTTCATCCAACGGTCGCACGCTCCCCTTGCTGGCCACTGGTTTGGCAAACGCCTGGCGGATCTCCTCGGGCAAGTCCTCGAGTTCCACGCGACTCCCACGGGCGAGCGCGACGGCGCGCTCCATGGCGTTCTCGAGTTCGCGCACATTGCCCGGCCATTCGTGGCGCAGAAGCTGATCAGCGGCACTCGGGGCCAGACTGGAAATCTTGCGCTTCATCCGCAGCGCCGCATCCGCCAGCAGCACCCGGGCGAGCGGCAGGATGTCATCTCGACGCTCGCGCAGTGGCGGCACATGCAGCTCCACCACCTTGAGCCGGTAGTAGAGGTCCTGGCGAAATGTGCCGCCCGCCACCCCGTGGGCCAGATCGCGGTTGGTAGCGGCCACCACGCGCACGTCGACCTTTCGGCTCTTGTTCTCGCCCACGCGCCGGATCTCGCGCTCTTGCAGCGCGCGCAAGAGCTTGACCTGCATGCCGGGCGAGACCTCGCCGACTTCGTCGAGCAGTAGGGTCCCGCTGTTGGCTGCCTCGAACAAGCCGGGCCGGTCTGAAGACGCGCCGGTGAACGCGCCCCGCGCGTGTCCGAACAGCTCGCTTTCGAGGAGCGTCTCCGTGATGGCGCCGCAGTTGACCGCGATGAACGGCCCCGCCGCGCGCGTGGACTCCTCGTGCACCAGCCGCGCAATCCGCTCCTTGCCCGATCCGCTCTCTCCCGTGATCAGCACGGTGGAATCGACCTTGGCCACCCGGCGCGCCAGGTCCACTAGCTGTCGCATGGAGGGGCTCTGCGCAACCGTTCCCAACGGCTCCTCGATGTCGCGAGCCACGCGGACCAGCGCTCGGCGGTGCTCGTGCAGCTTTCGCTCGGCCGTCTGCAGAGTCTCTGTGACCCGCTGGAGCGAGACATCTAGGCACTCCTTGAGGCGGCTCCGCTTGAAAAAGCGCAGCTCCTCGCCGCGTTCGTCACCCCATGCCTCGCGCGTGCGTCCAAAGAGGTGGCAGGCGGCATCGCCCTTGCCCATGCAGCGATCTTCGAGAACGTAGATCTCCTTGCCCGCGATTCGGCTGAGATAGCCGCTGGTGAGGCCGCAGATGGTCCAGCACATCGGCGCATCGGCGCGCCCGAAATGCAGAAGATGTTGCTCCGCCTCGTAGGAGGCGAGGAGCATCACGCCCTCCTTGGACAGGGCGCCCTTGCTTCCCGACTCGACGCTGAAAAGGCCTTCCAGGGCGTGGATGCGCGTACCCGCGAGGCTCCAGTCCTCGTCACTGATCCATTTGAACTCGGCCTGCATGGCCTCGGCCATGCGCCAACCGTGGGCGAAGCCGAACTGGGTCAGCACGGTGCGCGCGGCCGTGAGGCCGAAGTTCTCAACCAGATACTTGCGCAGAAGTCCCATCGCAACCGCGTCAAGCAGGATTGCACGCTGTCCAGCGAAGCGGATCACGCCGCCCTCCGGGTCCAATTCCAGCAGTTCCTTATGATCTAGATCATCCACGCGCATCGCCGTCCTCCCCTTCAAATTGGATGAGTTCCTACGTCATTTAGATTGCATGAGCCAGCACTTTCGCTTACCAGGCAATGCAACCACCTGATTCTGTTCACATCTTATCTGCGGCTTGAGAGCTGCTTTGACTCAATGCGATCGCGCAAGGGGTTGCCGCCGTAGCCCGGAAATTGCGGCGCAATACACCCGCGCGAAGTCTGATGGTTGCAGCGCGAGCCTCACGGCCTGCGGCCGGCAGGTATCTTCAATGCGGCGAAAGGAGACGGGAAACCCGTCGTGGGAATGGGTTGGTCTACAAGTGCGCCATCCTGCATATGAACCATTCGGTGCATGCGGCTGGCGACGCGTGGATCGTGGGTCGCCACCAAGAGAGTGGTTCCTCCTCGGACGATTTCATCGAAGCTGTCGAGTACCGCTTCGGTCGCGGCGGAATCAAGACTGCCGGTCGGCTCGTCAGCGAGGATGATCGCCGGCCGGTTGACCAGTGCCCGCGCAGTCGCGACCCGCTGGGCCTCGCCGAGTGACAGCACACCACCCGGCGCCCTCGCCTGCACATTTAGGCCGAACCTATCCAGCAGAGCGTCCGCCTGCGCAAGGGCAAAGCGCCGGTTGCCAGAGAGTCGCCAGGCGGGCAGAGCTACGTTGTCGCGCGCGCTCAAGAACGGTATCAGATTGCTTTGTTGAAAGACAAAACCGATGCGACGCAATCGGAGCGCGGCGCGCGCATTGCGACCCTTGCTCCAAGGATTGATGCCCTCGATGAGCACGGTTCCCGCGCCGGGCCGATCAAGGACCCCCAGCAGGTGGAGCAGCGTGGTCTTTCCGCATCCGCTCGGGCCCATGAGCGCCACCGATTCGCCCAGTTTCAGAGTCAGGCTCGCCCCGGCGATGATGGCCTTGTCGCCACGTCGGCGGACGAGTCCGTTGGCAACCAGGACCGATCCGCCGCTCATTCGATCCTCCGCAAGGTATCGGACGGGTTCACCCGCGCCGCCTGCCAGGCCGGGAGCGAGCCAGCGAGCGCCGTGGTTGCCAACACCAGCAACACGGGCGTCAGCATGTTACCGAGAGTGATGGTGGGCCGGACGACAAACTTCTCGTAATTGTAGATGGGGTGCAGATTGAAATAGCCCAGCATGCCCCAACCCACGGCCGCGCCAAGCAGGACGCCCACAATGCCGACGATCAGCGCCTTCGCGAAGAAGATGAGGAATATCTCTCGCTCGCGGAAGCCAATGGCCGACAAGAGACTCACCTGTCTCCGTCGGTGAAGGGCATCGATGTAGAGTAGTGACAACACCGGAATGATGACGCCAAACAGGCTCATGCCACCCGCTATGCTCTCCAAGGCTTGAACTGCCCCCACGACACTACGCAAGTAGCGACTATCATCGAGCCAAGACATTGCCGTAGCGGCCGGAAACAGGTGCTCGATGCTGACCGCGGTCTTGCGCGCTACCTCTACCTCGTCATTGCGGGCCCACACGAGGAGCGCCGAGGCGGAGCGCTCCTCGCCGGTCTCCGACGCGAGAAAGCCCCAATCGACGAACACCGAGTCCAGCGCCGCGAAACCGGCGAGCCCGCGCACTTTGAGCGTGTAGTTGCCCATTCCGTTGTCGTCAAGTACGAGCCTCGGGCGAGTGGAGAGCAACACCTGTATGTCGACATCGTCACCCACGCTCACGCCGATCTTTTTCGCGAGCCGCTCGCCCAGGACCGTTCCATGGTTGTCGCCAGGGACCAGATCGGCGCCGACGGTGCGTTCGTATGGACGTTGGCCGGCAGAGCCGTTGACCCCGGTGATGCCGAGAACGACAAAGTGTCCGCCGCTTCTGATGGCGCCGGGAAGAACCAGGATTGGCTCGACCGCCTTCACCGACGGAAGACGCGCGATGCTCGCCATCATGTCGGTCACGTCGTGAAACCGCTCGCCCCGGCGCGGGCGTACACGCACCTGCCCGAGCCCACTCGACACCTCCTGCCGCATGATTTCATCGCGGAAGCCAGCCAGGTTGGCGCGGTTGGGGATTTGGAATCCGACCCCGACGGCTACCGCCAATAGGAGCAGAATAAGCGAAAGTCCATTTTCGCCCAGCGCTTTCCACGCGAGAAACAGTAGAAGACCCACTGACGCGGCCGATCGGCCAGGCCTCTCGAAAGCCGCGGCGCATTCGCCGGCTACGTCGTTGTGACTCAATTGCGTGATCCGCATGCCCAGTTTCGCGTGCCCAAGACGGCAAATCAGGAGGATTCAGCAAGGTTGCGATTCATACCAATGAAATATTGCAGTATGCATGCCAACGATCCGCGGGGCGGTTTCGGAATGCGCCTCACGTGGATGGCGACTTGCTCCCTCGAATTGAAGGAGGCGATCCTTCATTTGGATTGAACCCGAGGAATGGCCGAGAGCGGCAGCCGCCAAGTACCTAGAGTTCTCCAGTTGGCTCGAAAGCTGCTCTAGCCATGGTTGGAGATATGGAGCAGTAGGCGCAATGGTGGAAGGCCAGGCAAAGCGGCTGGGTATTCAAGCAGAACGGACGTTTCTATCCGTGGCCACTCGGGAAGCCATTTGTGACGCGCAGATCCTGCACTTGCTAGAAACCCAAGCGCATTGCCTGCGCCAAGAAAATGCCCACGAGAGCAGATGAGAGCCTTCGCACTGTAACGGTTGCCCTGGTCGCAAACCTCGCCACCGCCCTGGCGAAGCTGCTGGCTGCGCTGTTCACCGGGTCGAGTGCAATGTGGGCGGAAGCGTTCCACGCCTTCGCAGACAGTGGCAACCAAGTGCTGCTTCTGCTCGCCCAGCGGCGCAGCGGTCGCCCGCCCGATGAACAGCATCCGCTCGGCCACGGGCGGGCAGCCTATTTCTGGGCGCTGATTGCTGCGATGGGAGTCTTTGCAATCGGTGCCGTGCTTTCGGTGCATCAGGGAATCGAAGGGCTGGTTCACCGACAACCGATCTTGTCATTCCGGATCGCCTACTTGGTCCTCTTCGTCTCGTTCTGTCTGGACGGCGTTTCCTTGGTCCAAGCCCACCGACAGCTAAGACGAGAGGCGCGGCGGCTGGAGCGAACATTCCTGGAGCACCTCGATCTAAGCTCGGACCCGGTCGTGCGAGCGGTGTTCGCGGAGGATGCTGCGGCGCTGGTCGGCAACCTGATCGCCGCCGTGGGGATCGCGCTCCACCAGGTTACCGGGTCTGCAATTTCAGACGGAATCGCTGCGATCACGGTTGGGATTCTGCTTGGCTTTGTCGCCTTCCAGCTCGCCGCACGCAATGGTGATATCTTAATCGGGGGCCAGGTGTCCGCAGCCCTGCGCGGCAGGATCGGGAAGATGATTCTCGCCCAGCCCGGCATTGTGGCGGTTACGGAGCTGGTGGTGACGTTCATCGGGCCGCGACAGGCATGGGTGGTTGCGCGCGTGGCGATCGACCAGGCGATGAGCGGCGCCACCGTCGAGAAGCTGGTGCGCATGGCCGAAGAGGTATTGAAACGCAAGTCGCCGGTCATCGCCCGGGTCGACCTCGTACCGCGGGGACATTCGAATTGAATGGAAGCCTCTCCATATTGACTGAGCACGCGGAGGAAGTACGCCTGGACAGCCCCGCGTCGCGCCAGAAGGACGGCTCCGCGATGTCGGCACGTCTCGTGCAGTCCGCTAGTAACGCAACCACAAACCTGATTGGAGCAACCATGAAGAGTGACATGCGAACCGAAAATATTGCCCGGGAAAGCGTGCTCAAGCTGCTCTCCGACGATGAAGTCGCCAGCGTGAGCACCGCAGAAACGGCCACGCGTCTACTGGACGGTGAGGAGTACCTCGATTTGGAAGAGCTTGAGCGAGGCGTGCAACAA
>PMJO01000209.1 GCA_003158455.1 Myxococcales bacterium
AGGGCGTGGCCAAGATGGGCGTCACCCACCAGGGAAGCGGCCTGGCATTGGAAGGCCGCCTATATCAGGTGGGCCGTGGCGAATCGCCCGTGCTCAGCAAGACCTACCGCGGGGGCGAGTTGCGCGCTCTGGTGCATGCATGGGCCAACGATGTCATCGCCCAGTTCACCGGCCAGCGCGGCGTGTTCGGGGCTCGCATAGCTTTTGCCTTGACCGGCAAGAAGGCTGAGATCGCCACGGTCGGCATGGACGGCGCCGAACTCTCGGTGGTAACCCACATGAACTCGCCCTGCGTACTGCCCGCCTTCTCGCCGAGCGGGGGCCAGATCGCGTTCACCTCGTTCTTGCTGGGCGGCGACGATCTGTGGATCGTCTCGGCCGGTGGCGGCCGCGCGAACCGCATTTCAAAGCGTTCCGGGCTCAATTCTGGAGCGGCCTGGTTTCCCGGCGGCAGCTCGCTGGTGGCGACGCTTTCCTTCGAGGGCAATGCTGAGCTGTACAAGATCGGCACCGACGGCTCCATACAGGCGCGGCTGACCAACTCACCCTCCATCGACCTTTCCGCCAGCGTGTCACCCGACGGCTCCAAGATTGCGTTCGTCTCCGACCGCCAAGGCACGCCGCAGATTTTTCTCATGCCTGCCTCGGGCGGCGGGGCACGCCGGCTGACTTTCCAGGGCACCTACAACCAAACCCCGCGTTTCTGTCCGCGCGCCGACACGCCGATCATCGCGTTTACCGGTCGGGACGAGCGTCTGGTGTTCGACATCTTCACCTACGACCTGCGCACTGGGAAGATCGAGCGGATGACCCAAAACCAGGGCTCGAACGAGGATCCAACCTGGTCGCCAGACTGCCGCCTGATTGTCTACGCTTCCACCCGCGGGGGCCTTTTCGCCATGAATCCGCAGACCAAACTGGAATTCCAAATCTGGAAGGGCGGCGCCCGCAGCCCGTCGTTTGGTCCGCCGCCCGCCGAGAACCGCTAGAGCATGCTTTCATGAGCCGCGTCGCAACCATCGACATCGGAACCAACACCACCCTCTTGCTGGTCGCCGAGGCGAGCGGGAACAGCATCACCGTGCTGGAAGACCGCGCCGAGATTACCCGGCTAGGCCGCGGCATCGGTAGTGGTGGTGGACTCGGGCAGGAGGGAATCGACCGCACTCTGGCCGCGCTCTCCGGCTACGCGGTGTTGGCGCGCGTACACGAGGCGCCCATCTTCGCCATTGGAACCGAAGCGCTACGCCGGGCGCCCAATGCGGCTGATTTCCTTTGCCGTGCCGCGGCCTTGCTAGACACACCGGTCGATGTCATCGACGGCAAACGCGAAGCTGCGCTCACCTTTCTGGCCGCGAGGCTCTCCTTTCCCCAGGCTGCCGCCCAAACCATGATGGTCGTCGACCTGGGGGGCGGGTCCACCGAGTTCATCGTCGCCCGGCGAGGGGCAGTCGACTTCTGCGCTAGCCTGCCCCTCGGGTCGGTTCGTCTCACGGAACGCCACATTCATCACGATCCGGCGCTTGCCCACGAGGTCGAGGCCGTGCGAGCCGAGATCGTCAGCCAGCTGGCCGCAACACCCTTCCCTGCCAAGGCCGACCGGCCGTGCCTGGTCGGCGTTGCCGGCACCGTCACCACCCTGGCTGCCATGGCGCAAAATCTGCAAAGCTACGCTCCGGCGCTGGTCCACGGCTATCAACTGACCATGCCCGCGCTGGAAAAACAGGTAGATCGCCTCCGCGTATCCACCCAGAAGCAGCGCGAAGCCATGCCCGGCCTTGACCCGCGCCGCGCGGACGTGATCCTGAGCGGCGCAGTCATCCTCTCTGAAATCGTCAGGCGAGTGGGTGTGGCCGAGGTTCTGGTCAGCGATCGCGGCATCCGCTGGGGGCTGCTCTACGAGAAGCTCGGACTTGGCTGAACCGCCGTGTGCGGCCGCAACTGCCTGATTTGTCAGAGCAAATCCCTGTCCGCCCGGGCAATGTTGCGGACCGGCCCGCAACCCGGTAGGTTTCTCTGCATAGCCAACGTGCAGCAAAAGCTGGTCACAGTTTCGCTGGCCATCATCGCCGCCCTGGCCACTCTCGGATGCAAGGCGCGGGTGCCCGCGATCACTTCGGACTTCGCCGATGATTTCGAGCGAGCCGAGCCGGGACCCGATTGGCTGGACACCAGCGGCGGTGCCTACCGCATCGCGGGCGGCAAGCTCAATGTAACGCGTGCCTACAATCATCCCCTATGGTTGAGGCGCAAGCTGCCTCGCGATGTCGTCATCGAGTTCGACGTCACGTCAAAAAGCCCGGCGGGTGACATCAAGGTTGAGCTTTTCGGCGATGGCGAGTCTTTCGACCCGGACAAGGGACGCTATGACCCAACCAGTTATGTGATCGTTCTGGGTGGGTGGAACAACAGCAGCAGCATCATCGGCCGCCTGGGCGAACACGATGACGCCGTCAAGGCCGCGCGAGCGCGGGATCCCGGGCAGCCCCCGCCCGTCGAGCTGGGCCGCAGCTACCATTTCACCATCACCCGGCAGGGCGAGATGATTGACTGGAGGCTGGACGGCGCGCCGTTCCTCGCGTGGACGGATCCTTCGCCTCTCGCCGGCGCGGGTCACGAGTTCTTCGCCTTCAACGATTGGGAGGCGGATGTTCATTTCGACAGCCTGCGCATCCGCCCCGCGAACTAGGGCAAACCGCCATGCCTGGCTCGGAGAAGAATTCACGTGGGAACCCTCAAAGGGTTCGCTTCGACCTTCGGCCCCCCACGCCCACCCCCACCCCTGTCCCTTCCCCCTCCGGGGACTTCGGGACCTGCACCCCNNGCTGCGCTCGCGCCCTCGCGCTCGACCTCGCCTCCGAGAGGTCAGTGGCGGGCGAGGAACGCGACCCCGACCCAACCCGGGTTCCGCCCGAGTTGGACGTGTTTGAATTCGACCTGGCTCCTGCGCTAGCGCGTTTGCGTGGCCGACAAGCCCTGCTCATCTACATGCACGACAACCCGGACCCGGATGCCCTGGCATCGGCGTTCGGGCTCAAGCGTCTGGTCGAACACGCCCTACCGATCAAGGCCACCCTGGTGTTGGGCGGCATCGTTGGCCGCGCCGAGAACCGCGCCATGGTGGAAACCCTAGGGATCCCACTGGTCACGGCCGACACGCTGGATCCGGCCGCCTACGACGCCCTGGCCATCGTCGACAGCCAACCGGAAACCGGCAACAACTCGCTGCCGCCCGGCCGACCAGTTGATGTCGTCATCGATCATCACCCGACACGTGACGAGAGCGTGCAGGTGCCGTGGCGCGATATTCGGCCTGAGTTGGGCGCCACCTCGACCATTATCGTCGAGTACCTGCGCACTCTGAATGTGCCGATCGACACGCCGCTGGCCACGGCGCTGTTCTACGCCCTGCGGGCCGAGACGCGCGACCTCGGGCGCGAGGCCACCCACGCCGAGCGCGTGGCCTACCTCTTCCTTTTCCCGCTGGTGGATTTTCACCTGCTCTCGCGGATTTCCCAGCCCAAGGTGCCGCGCGAGCATTTCGGCGCCCTGGACCGCGCGCTCCGCTCGGCGCAGGTGTTGGGCGATCTGGTGGCGGTCAACATGGGCAGCATCGCCTACCCTGATCTGGTGGCCGAAGTGGCGGACCTGCTGCTCGCGTGGGAAGGCGCGCGCTTCGTTCTGTGCTGCGGCTGCTACGGTGATCGCTTCTACCTGTCGCTGCGCACCGAGCCCAGTGAGCGCCGAGCCGGTGCGCTGATGAGGCAGCTCATCAGCTCGGAGGGCGCGGCCGGGGGCCACGGCACCATGGCAGGCGGGCGCCTCTTCCGTCCCATAGCAACCGACGCCGAGCAGCGGGCCACCTTCGATCAGATGGTCAACCACCTGCTCAACCTCATCGGGCGCGGAAGCCCGCCCAGTTCGCCTTTGATCGGTTCCTAGGTTGACTTCACGGCGCCGACGGACAAAATACCATTTCTCGATCACTCCACACGCCGGAGTGGCGGAATGGCAAACGCAGCGGACTCAAAATCCGCCGTCCTAACAGGCTTAAGGGTTCGACTCCCTTCTCCGGCACTATCCGGAATTGTTGCTCACACGCCACTCCGTCGGTTCAGCGACCTTTTGTTCCGCCGGCGAACGCGGGCTGTCGTACAAAAACCATAGGTCGCCGCCGGGCATTCGTAATATAGATCCAGGGTGCGCGCACGCACGGCGTCTTCCCACCCCGTAGGTTGCGATCTGGCATGCCAGCCCCGGAGTGACCATCACCCATGACCGACGAAAACCCCAAGCCACAGGTCGTCTCCGGTCCATCCGCATCGCCCCGGTTGCTACCCCTGCTTCTCCTTCTGTTCTTCGGCAGCGGTTGCGCCGCTTTGATCTACGAGATCGTCTGGTTCCAGCTGCTGCAACTCGTGATCGGATCAACCGCCGTGTCCCTGGGTGTGTTGCTGGGAACATTCATGGGCGGAATGTGCCTCGGCAGCTTTGCCTTGCCTCGTGTCGTGTCGGCGCGGTTGCATCCCTTGCGGGTCTACGCGTTGATGGAGGCGGCCATTGGGCTCATCGCGATCTTGGTGTTGGTTGGTATCCCGGCTATCGGTGGCCTCTATGCAGCCGCTGTCGGGTATGGACTTCCGGGAATCTTGCTTCGGGGAATCGTTTGCGCGCTCTGCTTGCTGCCACCGACACTCCTGATGGGCGCCACCCTGCCAGCCATTTCTCGCTGGATCGAGACCACAAAGGAGGGAGTCTCCTGGCTGGGCTTCTTCTACGGGGGCAACATCGTGGGTGCCGTACTGGGCTCGTTGCTGGCAGGGTTCTATCTGCTGCGCTTGCACGGCACCGCGACAGCAACTCTCGTGGCGGTGGCCATCAATGGGACGGTGGCGGCGATTGCCTTCATTCTGGCGAGACGGACGCCCTATCAAGCGGCCGCTCTCGCACCAGAGCCGCGTCCCGCAGCACTCCATGCCAACGCCCGCTTGGTCTACGTCACCATCGCGCTCTCGGGGATGAGCGCTCTGGGTGCCGAGGTCGTCTGGACGCGGCTACTGTCGCTGATGCTGGGTCCTACCGTCTACACGTTTTGCATTATTCTCGCTGTATTCCTCGTCGGCCTCGGCATCGGCAGTAGTGCCGGCTCCTACCTGGCACGCCGGACAGAATCGCCACGGCTCGCTCTGGCTTGGTGCCAGATGTTGCTGGCCGTAGCCATGGCCTGGTGCGCGTACATGCTCACCCGATCGATCCCGTATTGGCCGATCAACCCTGCACTTTCCCCAAGTCCAGGCATGACCTTCCAGATTGATCTCGTGCGATGCATTTGGGCGATCTTGCCCGCGGCCTGCCTGTGGGGGGCCAGTTTCCCACTGGCGCTGGCCGGTGCAGCACTGCGCGGACAGGACGCCGGCCGTCTGGTTGGCGGGATCTATGCCGCCAATACCGTGGGTGCGATCGTCGGGGCGCTTGGCTTCAGCCTGCTGGTCATCCCCGCCGTGGGCACCCAGCAGGCCCAGCGACTCCTCATCGGGTTGGCCGCGACGGCAGCAGTGCTGGCGCTCGCCTCACTTTCTGAGCAACATGGTTCTGGGGCGGCGAAATCCAAGGCCGCGGGCGCGGCACCGGTCGCGATCTTCACCGCAGTCGTAGCCTTCCTCATCTGGAGCGTGGCTCCGATTCCACCCGGCACGGTGGGATATGGACGCTCGATCCGCACTTTTCAGACCCTGCCCAAATTTCTCTATGTCGGAGAGGGGATGAACTCCACCATCGCGGTCTCAGAGTGGCCGAACGGCATCCGGTCCTTCCACGTCGCCGGCAAGGTCGAAGCAACCTCGGCGCCCATTGACATGCGCATGCAGGTCATGCTGGGAGAGATACCGGCCCTGCTCCACCCGCAACCCCGTTCGGTTCTGGTCGTCGGGTTTGGGGCTGGCGTCACCGCCGGTTCTGTCTTGCCCTTTCCTGACATCCAGAGAATCGTCATTTGCGAAATCGAACCGCTGATTCCCGCGGTGGTGTCCCGCTACTTTGCCGTGCAGAATCGTCACGTCCTCGACGATCTGCGTACCCACCTGGTCTATGACGATGCTCGCCACTTCGTCCTCACCACCAGCGAGAAATTCGACATCATCACCTCGGACCCGATTCATCCCTGGGTCAAGGGATCGGCGACGCTCTACACCAAGGAATACTTCGAGCAGGTCCGACGACACCTGAATCCTGACGGTATGGTCACCCAATGGGTGCCCCTGTACGAAAGCAGTTCCGCCGTTGTCCAGAGCGAAATTGCGACATTCCTGGAAGTCTTCCCCCACACTTCGATTTGGGCGACCAACCACAACGGCGAGGGCTACGACATTGTCTTGCTGGGCAAGGTTGAGCCGCTCAAGATCGACCTGGACCAGATCCGAGATCGCGCCGAGCGCCCGAGCTATTCCGACGTGTTGACAGCACTGGCCAGCGCGGGTTTTGATCCGCCGGTAAACTTGCTGGGAAGCTTCGCCGGCCAAGCATCCGATCTTGGGCCATGGTTGAGAAATGCCGAGATCAACCGCGATCGGGACCTACGGCTGCAATACTTGGCCGGCTTCCAGCTCAATCGCTATCAGGGCGAACTCATCTATCGCGATATGTTGAAGTACCGCAAGTTCCCTGGTGACTTGTTTGTCGGCTCCGACGAGTTGATGGACTTGGTCGCCAAGGCGATGACGCCATCGCGATAGACGGTTCCTGAGCCCGGTTTCCGGACCACAGGCATCTCGGTTGCGAGAAATCGTGTCCAGCAACTTGAGGTAGGGCCGAAGGCTCCGACCAACGTCACAAAGGCGAGTCTTTGAAGCCGCGCCATCCATCGCAAAGTAACACTTTCCCCAAGGGCAGGTGTTCTCGTAATAGAAAGCCCGCATGGCGGTGGACATCGATAGCCTCTACCGGACGCATGGGCCTATGGTCTTGCGCCGCTGTCGCACCCTGCTGCGGGACGAAAGCAAAGCCCTGGATGCCATGCACGACGTTTTTGTTGAGCTGCTGCGACGAGAGAAGCATTTGGACGCGCGAGCACCAGCGGGTCTGCTCCTGACCACGGCAACCCATGTGTGTCTCAACCGCCTGCGCAGCGAACGCCGCCGCCCCGAGGACCCTGGCGACGACCTGTTGGCCCGCATCGCAGCGCTGGGATGTGACGCCGAGACCCTGTCTTTGGCGCGCCGGACGCTGGACCGCATCTTTGGTGGCGAGCCGGCCTCCACTCGCATCATCGCGGTGCTGCTCTACGTGGATCGGCTGACCCTGGAGGAAGTGGCTGCCGAGGTGGGCATGTCGGTGTCGGGGGTCCGCAAGCGGCTGCGCACGCTGAAGGAACGCCTGCCTATCACACAAGGAGACGCATGATGGCTACCCCGAGCGAACGCGTTCCTGACTGGTTGGTCGAACGGCTGGCTGCCGGCGAGCTGCCCGCGGCTCAGGCTCGCGCGGTACGGGAACGTCTTTCCGCCGTAGGCGAACAGCACCGGCTGGATACACTTCACGCGTCGAATATCGAGATCCTGGCCGCGCATCCTGCAGACCAAGTGACGGCCGAGGTGCGACGCCGGGCCGGCCTGGCCGGCCGGCGCCTGCCCGGCGTTTCGCGGCCGATTTGGGCCCTGTCGTTCCTCACCGCCGGCGCAGCCGCCATCGCCTTGCTCCTGGTTCGCACGCCCGGGAGTCCGCCGAAGCAAGAACTGTCGCGTGGGCAGCCGGCGCAGGAGACCATCACCAGCAAGGGCCTGCAACCTTCCCTGGGGCTTTACCGGAAAACCGCGGCTGGAGTCGAACGTCTCGGGACGGACGCCCGGCTGCGCCCGGGTGATGTCGTGCAACTCCGCTACCTCGCTGCGGGCAAGCCCTACGGGGTGGTGGCGTCTTGTGACGCCCGTGGCGCCGTCACCCTGCACTTGCCCGAGCAGCCCGGTCCCGCGGCCGCGTTGACCAAGGATGGCGAGCGGGCGCTAGCCCACGCCTATGAACTCGACAACTCACCTGGCTTCGAGCGTTTCGTGTTCGTGACTGCGGAAGTGCCCTTTGCCACCGATGTGGTGGTACATAGCCTCAAGCAAAATACGGCGTTGCCCAAGACTTTCACTAGCTGGTCAATTACGCTCGAAAAAGAAGCACCATGAGTTCCCGAGCGATCCTGGGTTTCCTCGTCGCTTTGCGGTTCACCTCGGCCGGGCCGGCGCTTGCCGCCGATCCCGACGATGCCCCGTCGTTGCGACGTTTCGCCTTGGTGGTGTCGGCAAACGACGGCGGCCCAGGCCGCGCCCACTTGCGTTTCGCCAATTCCGATGCGGAATCGCTCGCGCACGTGCTCGCCAGTCTGGGCGGCGTGCAGACGCGCGATATCCTTCTGATCCGTGAGGCAAGCCGGACGGCCCTACACGACGCTTTCGAGCAAGTGAAGAAACAGATCAAGGCTGAAGGTCGACCGCAAGTGCGTCGAGAGTTGTTCGTCTACTACTCGGGTCATTCGGATGAAGAGGGGTTGCTGCTCGGTGGTGAGCGCGTCGGATACAAGGAGCTGCGCCGGTGGATCGACGACACCGCTGCCGACGTGCGAATCGCCGTGCTCGATTCCTGCGCCTCAGGCGCACTCATCCGGTTGAAGGGAGGCGTGCGGCGCCAGGCATTTCTGTCAGACGCTTCGACCCAAGCCCGCGGTCATGCCTTTCTGACTGCCAGTTCGGCTGACGAGGCGGCGCAAGAATCCGACCGCATCGGCGCCGCTTTCTTCACCCACTACCTGATTTCCGGCATGCGCGGTGCTGCTGACAGCAACCGCGACGGTCGCGTGACGCTCAACGAGGCTTACCAATTCGCCTACAACGAAACCCTGCAGCGCACAGAGACCTCAAGCGCTGGCGCACAGCACCCGGCCTACGACATCCAGCTTGCTGGCACCGGCGATCTGGTAATGACGGATCTGCACACCTCGAACGCCCACCTGGTGCTGGACCGCGAGCTTCTCGGTCGCATCTACGTGCGCGATGCCAGCGGCCACCTGCTGGTCGAGCTACGCAAGGAACCCGGCTTTCCGGTCGAGTTGGGACTGGAACCTGGCCGGTATCAGGTGGTGATGGACAGCGACGGCCGTATCCTCGAGGCTAGGGCCGATTTGGTCGAAGGCGGCCGAGGCGAGCTCGGCAAAGACCAGTTTCGCGCGGTGGCTCCAATGCTGAGCACCCGACGCGGCGACGACGTTGCTGTGCAAGCGACCGTCGGGCCGGATCTTCCTGCGACCGACGGCTACAAGGAAGTCCCTTTCGACATGGTGTTGGCTCCCGGTGTGCGAATGTCGGGGCCATCGGACCTGCCGATCCGCAACCGCTTCGTGCTCGGCCTGGTGGGCTATTCGGATTCGTTGCACGGCACGCAACTTTCGCTGGCGGGAAACATCGCCCAACTCGAAATGGTGGGCGCGCAGCTCGGCGGTTTCTACCAGATCAGCTACGGCCCGGCCCTGGGCATGCAGCTCACCTGGGGCTTCAACATGGCCTTGGGCGGGCTGCGGGGTGCGCAGATTGCGTTGCTTGCCAACATTGCGAACGGTGAGCTGCACGGTCTGCAAGCTGGCATGCTCAACCTCAGTCGAGGATCTCAGCACGGCCTGCAGGCCGGGCTGGTGAACCTGAACGCGGGAAATATGCACGGAATTCAGGCCGGCCTGGTCAACGTCGTCAAGAGCGATGTGCGCGGTGTACAGGCCGGCCTGGTCAACGTGATGGGTGATGCGACCGAATCGCTCGGCGCCCAGGTCGGCCTGGCCAACGTCAACCGCAGTGCCGGCGGGTACAATGGCGGCATGGTAGGGCTGGTCAATGTGGGTCGCAAGGTTCACGGCGCCCAGGTGGGTCTGGTCAACATCGCGGACGAGATGGAGGGAGCCCAGGTGGGTCTGGTGAACTTTGCCCGCAAGAGCCAGGGGGCATCCATCGGCCCTCTGCCCATCATGCTCGACGGCTACCACCGTGGAGCACTGTGGTTCAGCGACGCGAGCGTGCTCAATCTCGGCGCCAAGCTGGGAACACGGCATGTGTACGGGTTGCTGGGCGGCGGCATGACCCGCGATCGCACCAGCAACGACCGTCGCGAGTTCTCGACGACCTTCGGTATTGGTGGCCATTTCACCCCGCTGCGCGCCCCCGTGTTCCTCGACATCGACGCCTCCTGGACCGACTTCTGGGACGGCACCAAGAACGATGGACATCGCCAGATCGCCAGTCTGCGCCTGCAAGCCGGCTGGCAGGTCGGTTCCTACCTTGCCATCGTCGCAGGTCCCGCGCTGAACCTGCAGGTCGCACAAGACTCCGCCGACCGCGCACCCCGAGGGGTCGGATCTGCCGAGCAAATCTGGCATCGCGGTGAATACACAGTGCGCATGTATCCTGGACTGATCGCGGGACTGCAGTTCTAGCTAGAAATAGCTAGCCTTTCCTGCGACGGCTTCGGGGTAGTATCCACGCGAGGACATACCCATGTTGATCGTCATGAAACCGCAGGCAAGCACGGCCCAGATCGGGGCGGTGGTCGAGAAGATTCACGCCCTCGGGCTTGCTGCGCATGAGATCCCCGGGGCCCAACGGGTGGCCATCGGCATAACCGGCAATCGCGGCGCGCTCGACCCCGAGGCTTTCGCGTCGCTACCTGGAGTCGCCGACGCCATCCGCGTGTCGCAGCCATTCAAGCTGGTGTCGCGCGAGGTGAAAGAAGAAGACACGGTCATCGAGGTGGGAGGCAGTCGTCTGGGCGGCATGGGTCTGGCCATCATCGCCGGCCCGTGCTCGGTCGAATCGGAGGAGCAAATCCTGGAAGTCGCCCGCGGCGTCAAGGAGTCGGGCGCCACCTTCCTGCGCGGCGGCGCTTTCAAGCCGCGCACCAGCCCCTACGAATTCCAGGGGCTCGGCGAGGCCGGCCTCAAGCTGCTGGCGCTGGCACGCGAGAAGACCGGACTCAAGGTGGTCACCGAGGTCATGGACACCGAAGATCTGCCGCTGGTGGCCGACTACGCCGACGTACTGCAGTTGGGGGCGCGCAACATGCAGAACTTCTCCCTCCTGCGTCGGCTGGGCAAGTTGGGCAAGCCAGTGCTGCTCAAACGCGGGGCTTCCGCCACTATCAAGGAATGGCTGATGGCCGCGGAATACATCGTGTCCGCGGGCAACTACGAGGTCGCGCTGTGCGAGCGTGGTATTCGCACCTTTGAAACCATGACCCGCAATACCCTGGACCTGAACGCCGTGCCGGTCTTGAAGGTGCTCACCCACTTGCCCGTCATTGTGGACCCCAGCCACGGCATCGGCGTGCGCCGCCACGTGCCGGCCATGGCCCGCGCCGCCATCGCGGCCGGCGCCGACGGACTCATCATCGAAGTCCACCCCCACCCTGACCAGGCGCTGTCCGACGGACATCAATCGCTGTCGTTGCCCGAGTTCGCCGACCTGATGCGCGCAGTGCGGGTGATCGCCGGCGCCATTGGGCGGCCAGTGTAAACCCAGGGACTGCTACGGTCCTGGCGTGCGCATGGGCACTGGTAGAGGGCGCGCAGGGTGGGCTTACGCATGCCTCTGGCAACATGCCTTCGGGGAATCGCAAAGCTGTGCAGAATCAACACTCAAAACAGACACATATATCAGGTACGGTAATATCTGAACTTCCCCAGCCCTCCTGTCCGCAAACGTCAATGACCTGAATCCATTCGGTTGAATTGACTTGTGGGGAGAATGTCAGATTCAAGGTCGTGTCCGAGTTGTTCCTAACGTATTTCGGATCCTCCAGCGTCTTGGCCGAAGTCGCAGCCGACGTGTAAAACCATAGTATAGAGTTGGTCGGGGCCGACGAACCCGACAGGGTTGCATACACAGTGGTCCAACCGGTATAGGCAACAGTGCAGTCCACGGACTGTGACACCGGAGAGACACTGATCTGGGGAGCCGTATACACAACGACGCTCTTTGACGCTGCGGCAGAGACGTTGCAAGTTCCTTCAGCGCGAAGGTAGTACGTCGTTGTTTCAGTGGGCGAGACGTTCGAAAGCGTGTCCCCTGTGGCGATGCCGCCGCCAGCAGTCGGAGGTAGCGACCCCTTGTACCACACCCAGCGGGCTCCCAGTCCGAGCGAACCGCCGCTACGGGTAAGCGTGACTGAGCCTGGGTGAAGTGAAGTGCCCGAGCAGATCGGCATTGCTCCGGACACTAGTATCGAGGAGGGAGCCGTCGATTGCGTGCAATCTTGACAGGCCGATGAGCCGTTGCACAGACCAGAGGCACACGGCGTTCCGTTCGGCGTGTAGCACTGGCCGTTGCTATCGCAAACCTGGTGCGGATACAGTGTTGCTGCAGAGCAGCTCGGCCCATTGCCGCAAGAAGTACCCGGATTCTTGTTGCTCGCTTTGCATACTGCCTTGCCAGTCGAACAGTCGGTGGCACCAGTCTGGCAGTCGCCAATGCCGCTGGTACATACACTGCCCTGGGTGCAGGGGTTGCAGATTCCAGCGCCGTCGCACACGCCGCCGGTGCACGGCGTGGCCGCGGCGACTGGGCTGCAGGTCCCGGTCGAGGCAGAGCACGAACTGCAGGTTCCGCATGCGGTGTCGCTTACCCAGTGTCCGGTGGTATCGCAATGCTGGGGCACCCCGGTCGAGCTGCACTGCTTAGCTGTTGGTGTGCAATCGGCGCAGGCATTCGCAACGCATGCCGTGCATGTCTGGGTGTTTTGCGTGCAGGTTCCTTGGCTATTGCAGGTCCCGACCGGCTGGAGCTGCGTGGAAGTGAGACAAGTCGCGACGCCACACGAGGTCGTGGTGCTGGCCGGAACGCAGTCTGGGCTTGAGCCAGTACAAGTGGCATTGCAGGGAGCCGTACCACCGCAGGCCTTGCCGATTCGCGCGGACGTTGTGTTCGTGCACTTGCCGTGTGTCACTGAACACGACGTGCACGCTCCCGTGCACGCGCTCTCGCAGCAGTATCCGTCGACACAGTGGGTGGTCGAGCATTCCCCGTCCGCTGCGCACGTGTCTCCTTGGTTCTTCAATGGAGCGCACGTCGAGCCGGTGCAGTACTTGCTCGCGCCGCAGGACGCCGCAGAGCAAGTACCAGAGCAGTCACTGCCGTCTGCTAGGCACTGGTTGCTGTCGCAGGTGGTCGGCGTTTGGATCGGGCAGTTGCCGTGGCCATCGCACAATGACTTATTCGTGCGCTGGCCAGCAGCGCAGCTCTGCGCCGTGCAGACCGTCGAACTGTCCGGGTAAGTGCAGGCTTGGGTGTTCGATTTGTCGCAGGTACCTGCGCATTTGCCCGAGCCGTCGCAGGCTTTGCGGGGGGTCGCGCTGAAACTGCAGGTTCCGGTCGAGCACGACTCGCAGTTCCCCGTGCACTTGCTGTCGCAGCAATGACCGTCGACGCACGAGCCGTTGCTGCACTGGCCGTCGGCCGTGCAGAGTGAACCGTTTGGCAGAGTCGTTGGGGCGTCGAGGGCGTCGTTCAGAAGGGGCGCATCCGGCGTGGAGGTCGTGCCTCCTGCGGCAATAGAACCGTCCGAGATCACGCTGCCCCCGGAACCGCCTGATGTCGCGTCGCCGGTTGATCCACCCGCGCCGCCCAGATTTGCATCGATCGCCGTGGACGTACCGTCAACGCCTGTGGCTCTTACGTCGCTCGTGTCTGGGCCAAGCGAGCCATCGCCCAAGCTGCCAGCGTTGCCATCGAGCCCAGGCGACGGGAACAGGTCGGCGCTGCTCCCGTCGATGGGGGCCAGCCCTGGGGCGCAGATTCCCTGGTTTGTGGCCTGGTTCTTCGCGCAGTGGTAGCCGATGGGACAGTTGGCCGGCACAAGGCACGGGATCTTCGACGTGTCCGGGGTGCGAAAGCAGGCCGGGCCGCTCAGGCAGAGCAGTAGAGCTGCCCACAGAGTCGCGCTTCGACAACTCTTTGGCCTAGTTGAGTTCGTATTCATCAGAATCCTCCGGTCAACAAAGCGCCCGCCTGGCCGGGGCCAAACGCGGGCAAGAGAGCAACGCTGGTCGACGAGCTTCCACCGGCTCTGAGCCCCAAACCGTAGAAAATGGCGCCCGTGACTACGCAGGCTGCGCCCACACCGTAGCCTATCCAAGCCATAGTTTCGTACGTCTTGCGGTCGGAATTCCTGGCTTCGTAGTTGCCGATGGTGGTCCCCATGTCGTTGCTCAGGCTGTTGACTTTGAGGTTGAGGAGCACCCCGGTGGCCAGGGCAGCAACGCCGACGGACGCGGTGACGATGCCGGCGACTCGCATGCCCGACCCGCTATGGACAGACGCAGGTTGCGGTTCAGGCTGCGCGGCAATCGACGTGGACGACTCCGGAGTTGATGGTGGCACCGGAGGTGCAGCGGGAGTAGGGGGAGGCGGAACGAGCGGCTGGGGCGCCGACGCTTGAGGGTTGCGCGATTGGTCGGGGGGTAGCCGATCCTTGCAATCCGAGATGTGCTTTTCGGCCGCGCCTCGGTCCGCCGCATCCAGCTTTGCCCCGGGGACGCGCAAGTACTCCTCGAACCTAGAAATGGCGTCCTCGTAGCGATGGTTCTGTTCAAAACAGCGCCCTTGATTGAATATGTACGTTGGGTCCTTAGTATCTACAAACAGCTCCGAGAGGATGGTGACGCCCTTGTTGTAGTCGCCACTGAGGCACGCCATTCGGGCAGCGCGTTCCTGGGCTTGCTTGCTCGCCGCGAGAGCGGGCGTGGTCGCAAGCGCTACGAGAACGAAAGCGACCGAAGCTATGCAAAGAAAAGAACTGGCTGTGCGTCCAGTGGGATGGCTCATAGCGGCGAATTTAGCCTGGATCGATAGACGTTTGCAAGCACTTCCTGGACTGCCGACGTGGGGCGCCCAACGGGCTACGCCCGCGGTCCAGGTCGGCCAATCAAGCTACTTGCCGTACCCAGCGGCAGCGATGTTTGCCTGCACGGCGGTTTCCGCTGCATCCGTTGGATAGCCGGTGACAATGGCCCCTTCGAAGAAGATACCCGAGCTGGCGTTGGAGCCACAACCAGCACACGGCTTGCAACAGTCGCCACCGCAGCCGAGGATGAGCGCACCTTGT
>PMJO01000312.1:0-7302 GCA_003158455.1 Myxococcales bacterium
CGCCCGTTGATCCGCCGGAAGCGGGCGCCCCACCCAAACCGGTCGCGCCACCCGACGCGCTTGCACCGCCCGAACGAGCCGTGCCGCCCGCGCCGGTTGATCCGCCGGAAGCGGTCGCACCACCCGAACCGGTCGCGCCGCCCGTGTCAGCACCGCCCGAGCTGGGGGTGCCTCCCGAGTTGGTGTTGCCCGAAGCACCGCCCGAGCTGCCGCCGGCTGTGCTGCTCGTTCCGCCGCTTCCAGTAGTTGCACCGCCCGAGCCACTGCCGCCCGTGCTCGTGGTTCCGCCGGTCGACGAGGTTCCGCGATCGGGCGCGTTGCAGCCCATGAGGGCCGACAGCGCGGTTGCCGCAAGACCAAGAACCAAAACCGCGAACAGATTGTTCCTCATTGGCAAGCCTCCCACTTTTGTTTTTGCTCGATGCTGGTTTTTGTCAAAATAATCTCGAAGCGGCGCATCCTCCCGCAATCCTTTTTCCGGATAGGACGGGCGTGACTCTGTGCTCGAACAGATACTCGCGCGGCGTCTTGCCGAACCGTGCGCGAAATACTCTATTGAACTGGACATAGCTGCCAAATCCCGCGTCCAGTGCTGCAGCCAACACCGGCTTTTCGTTAGCCTGGCCCAGGAACTGTGCCAGGCGCAATTCATTGCGATAGTCCACGATCGACGTTTTTGCGTATCGCCTGAACGTGCGCGTCAGGTACGTCCTGCTCACGTGAAGCTGCGCTGCAAGCTCGGCGAAGCTCAGCGAGGGCTTGCACACCAGCAGATGGACGGCTTCTCGCACCAACGGATGTTGCGCCTCAACATCGCCGACCGCTGGGTCGAAGACGCGTGCACGGCAAGGCTCCAGCTCCGCGGTCCGTCGATCCTGCTCCTCAATTCGCGCCAGCAATTGCTGGATCAGCGCATGCGCCTCCTCAAGCGTATTGGGCAGATCGATCCTCGTCACACCTTAGAAATCCCCCAAGCTATCCCCCAAGAGTTACGCCATGTCGAACGAAGCGGGGATAGATAGGTCGACATTCAGATCTCCTTGCGGCGCAGACGCGAAACCACGAGGAACAGAACTACCGGGACGGAAACGAACGGGCGTGCTGCGGGAACGGTGCTGCAACTGCACCCACCTTGGGTGGTGGTCGTTCCTGCAGAGCCTCCGCTGGCGGCGCCACCAGTCGCGGTCGTGCCGCCGGTTTCCGCTAGGCCGCCTGATCCGATCGATCCGCCTGACGCAGTCGATCCGCCGGCAGTAGTCGCGCCGCCTGGTCCGATCGATCCACCGGCAGCCGTCATGCCGCCTGCAGCGGCCATGCCGCCTGCAGCGGCCATGCCGCCGACGCTAGAGCCGCCCGATCCAGTCGTGCCGCCGGTGCTGGGGCCGCCCGAGCCGGTCGTGCCGCCGACGCTCGTGCTACCGCCTGTCCCTGTCATGCCGCCGGCGCTCGTGCTACCCCCTGCCCCTGTCATGCCGCCGGTGCTGTGGCCGCCCGTGGACGGGGTGCCACCCGAGCCAGCGCTGCTGGCGCCGCCGGTGCCGACCGAACCGCCGCTGCCGCCCGTGGATGTGGTGCCGCCCGCACCCGTGCTCGCGCTCCCTCCAGCCCCGCCGCTCCCGCCGGCACCGGGGTCGGCCGGTGGTGTACCCGGGTTGCCCGTCGCATTGTCTTGCGTCAGCGACAGGACGGCGATGCCGTTTACGAACGCGACGTTTTGCGCGTTGTGCGTCGATAGGTTGTAGGGCGAGGCCCAGTTGCCGACCGCCCAGCCGGACGGAACGCTCGAGGTCTGAAATTCCTCGCGCCACTCCACGTTGAAGTTGCCGTTGTTGTACGACGAGTATTGTACCCAGCTTATGTACTGGCGTACCGGCAGGGGGGTGTTGTTGATGTTGCCGCCGAAGCTGGAGTTACCGGGCCAGATGTTGAAGTGTAAGGTCATGCCGGCGGGGGCATTCAGGGAGTATGCGGTGGCGGCCGCGCCCGTGTCCCGGCGGATCTCCTTTCCGTCGACCACCCACGCGATGTACGTTGGCGTCCATTCGAACCGGTAGTCGTGGTATCCCGCGCAGACGGTGAAGCCCAGGGCAGGGTCTTGCGCGTGATTGGCCTTCGGGTTCCCGTAGATGGAATTGATCTGCATGTGGCAGTCGGCGCCGATCTTCTCGTAGTCCAGCTCGTTCCAATAGGCGTTGGCTGCGTCAGAACCATCCTTCCAAAGGAAAAACGAGCTCACCACGCCGTCGCCCGGGGCGAATTGGATACGCGCATCGAAGCGGCCGTAGGTATAGGACTGCGTGCGATAGAGCTCGGCGCTGGCCAGGCCCATGGCCGCGGCGGGAACGAGGAAGGTGCCGATAGCGAGCGCGAACGGCGCCAATTTCGAGTTCACTGGCAAACCATGAACGTCTGCACCGTGATTTCCAAGAGGGCGCGGGGAAGAATCCCAAGAAATGCGAAGATTGTCGCTACAGTCTGCCGCGTCTCGCCTCCAAGCGGGCACGGATGGCGTTCATCTTGTCGCGGGTCAGCGGATAGCGACCCAGGGCGAGGGCGGCGAGGAGCGAGGCTGCGGCCGGAACGACCGCGAACAAGATGCGCAGCTCGGTGATAGTCGTCGTATCCTGCGATACCTTCCGGGGATCGAAGCCGGTCAGCTCGACCAGCGGGCCGGTGACGAGCAGCGTGAAGGTGGTGCCGAGCTTGAGCACGTAGGAAAGCATTGATGCGAAGGAGCCTTCGCGGCGTGTCCCGCCCTCCAGCTCGTCGAAATCGACGACATCGGCCAGCATCGAGGGCAGCAATACCCAAAAGAAGCCCGACGCGACGATGCCGAAAAGGCCATGACAAACCACGGAGAGAATGGGCGCCGCCGGGGTGTAGAGCACAAAGCTTGCGGCCAAGGCAACGCTCCCGCCATAGAGGGCGCCCTGGAGGGCCTGGCGTTTTCCCACCTTGGCGGCGAGCCATGCCGCGCCGGGGATGGAGGCGGCCCCTAGGACGCTGTAGGCGGTGCCCGCGAGCCCGCCGTAGAAAGCGGCGATGCCGGGGCTGCCGGCCAGCACGTGGTAGTAGAGCACGTACCAGCCGAGAGCGCCGACCATCGATGTCGGTACCGCGAAGAGGACGAGCGTCAGTAAGAGGATGCGAAACGGTGGGCAGTGAAATGTCTGTCGCGTGGTGGCCCAGAACCCGACGCGTTCTTGTGCGCGGGCCAGCGGATAGTAACGCTCGTGCACGAAGAAGACGTTGCAGATCCCGGCGAGAATCATTACGGCGCCAGCGACGGCGCCAGCCCACATGGCGCCGCGGGCGAGGTTGGGCGCACCATCGGCGTCCGCGAACCAGGGGCGTGCGGCGAACCACCAGGCCCAGGCGTTCGCCACGCCGGCCAGCGTCTGCACGATGCCTCGCCAGGACATGACGGTCGTGCGCTCGTCAGTGTCGGCGGTCAGCTCGGCCCCCAAGCTCTGGTACGGCATGTTGTAGCAGCTGAGGATGGGGGCGTAGGCGCACGCCGTGAGCAAGACGAACCAGAACAGCGTCGACGCGCTCCAGGCGTGCGAGGCAGCGAAGAGGCAAGGCAGCGCCGCGCCCGCGAGGAGCGAGCCGACGAGGATGTACGGTCGACGTCGCCCCCACCGAGTTCGCGTGTTGTCCGAGCGCCAGCCGAAGTACGAATCAGTGAGCCCGTCGGTGAATCGGGCCGCTGCTTGTGCGATGCCGAGCAGCGACGGCGAGAGCTGCAGGAAACCCACGAAAACGGGCTGCATTAGCCCGAAGTACAGCCAGTGGCCGAAGATGTCGATCGTTCCGCCGAAGGCGTAAGCGGCCTTGGCGAGCGGGCGAATCCCGGGCCGGGTCAAGGATCGTAAGCCCGTTGCATTTGCTCCCGTAGCCCCGCGTGGAAAAAGCGCCGCGGGGAGCAGCCCAGCTCGGCCTGGAAGATGCGATGGCACTGCGAATATGAACCGAACCCCGATGACTCGGCGGCCGCCGCGAGCGTCATGCTGCCGCCGTCCATGAGACCGATCAAGCGCAGCAGGCGCAAGCGCGTGCGGCAACGGGCGAAGGTCATGCCGACGTCCCGGTGGAAGTATCGGCTAATCTCGGAATCCGCGGTGCGCAGCCGGCGCGCGAGCGCCTGCAGCTCGAGGTGGGGCGCTCGGCTGACGGCGGACAGCGCCCGTCGCGTGAGGACGTGCATGGTCGCCGGCGAACGGGCCGTGCAGAGCCTTCCCAGCCAGTGCGCGTGATCCCACAGCTCGGCGCATGGCTGCTCGACGCCGTCGCGGTCCACGATGGCCGACGCGCGGTTGACCAGTATTCGGAATTCGTCGGACCCGAGCCGAAGGTGCAGCGGCAACATGCCCTCGTCGGCCGCACCACGCAGGATGTCCGACGAGAGCGCCGGCGCCATGCCGATGGCGAAAAGGTACAGATCGGGCGATGCGTCGAGCAGAACGTGGTCCTGGGCGGGCGGAAAGCCGAGCAGGTCACCCCGTGAAACCCTGACCACGGTCTCACCGATGCCGAAGACCGCGTGTCCGGACGCGATGAGGTTCAGCTCGGGCTCGATGTGGAAATGACGCGGACGGCGCCCCCAGTTGACCGGCGAATACTTCCAGACGAAGGCACGCGACTTTCCCTGCGTGGGAAGGAAGCCCTGGTGGATGGCTCGCCGGGCGGCAGTCATGTCACATCCTTCTTGAGTGTACAGCACGAGGCCAGTCGGCGCGTGCTTTTCGTAGCGAAGAACCTGTGCCGCTCTTGCCACAATTCTTGCGGCTTGGGATCTGCGAGCCGATCTTTTCTCAAAAAAGGCGAACTTCAGTTCTCGTCGGACACGGGCTGAAGCCTCAAGCGCGACCTGAAGAACAACTTCGAATCAGTGGCCGCGACCATGCTGCTTGAGGCGATTCGGTCAAATGGCGCTTGAAGTGACTAGCGGCCGCAACCAAAGCGGGGCTTCGCCCCGCGCCGCGCGAGGACTTGCGGCCAAGGGCGTAGGATTACCTCAGCTCGTCCGCGAAACCCGACGACGAAGCAGCAGTCCGAGGGCAAGCATGAGAAGCGCTGCGGTTCCAGCACCGGAATCGTGCGCCCCGAGTGCATAGCTGCAGCCGCTGGAACCGTTGCCTCCGCCTGTCGTCGAACCACCGCCGCCCGAACTGCCACCAGTTCCAATCGTTCCGCCGCTTGCTTGTGCTCCCCCAGAGCTCTGGCTGCTGCGGCCACCGCTAGCTGGGCTGCCGCCGGTCGCGGTCGTGCCGCCGCTGCTGGGGGTGGCACCGCCACTGGCGCTGCCACCGCTGGCTGAGCTGCCGCCGCTCGCAACCGTGCCGCCGTTGCTGGTGGCACCGCCACTGGCGCTGCTGCCACCGCTGGCCGAGTTGCCGCCGGTCTGAACCGTGCCACCACTGCTGGGGGAACCGCCCCTGGCGCTGTTGCCACCGCTGGCAGCGCTGTTGCCACCGCTGGCTGAGCTGCTGCCACCGCTGGCTGAGCTGCCCCCCTTCCCACCAACGCCGCCGTCCCCGGTCGTTCCGCCCGAGCCGGTCGCACCACCCGCACCACCGCCACCGCCACCACCGCCACCACCGGGAACAGCACCGGGACAAGCTACTGTCTCCGGATCCTGACCACCGGCCTTGTCGAGGCCGAAATAGGTACCGACGGCGTTTCCGTCGAACCCTATCGCGTGCCCGACGCCGGCCTCTGAAAAGGTCTCATAAACCGTATAACAAGAATTCTTCCAGAACTGGTGCGTGGTCCCGCTCGTGGGAGTGTCGGTCCCGGTCGGGGTTTCACTCAACCCGAGCAGGTTCGTCCACTCTTTGATATCTTCGGCCATGTTCTTGTAATTGAGCGTGGAGTCGGCCGTGCCATGCCAATGCTGGAGGCGCGGACGATGTCCGGTGTAGCCGGGGAAATAGGAACGAACCAGGTCTCCCCACTGCTGCCCGGTCTTGCTGACGGTGCCACCCGCGCAGGGGCCGCTCCACTGACCGGTGCCGCTGGCCGGCTTGCCGACGACATCGTTGTAGCCATCGGCCCAGCAGCCACAGGGAACCCCCATGATCGACACGCCGGCCATGAAGACATCGGGGAATACGCCCAGCAGGGCCTCGGTCATGATCCCTCCAGATGACATGCCCACCGAGTACACGCGGCCTGCGTCACCGCTGTACTTGGAGAGGGTGTACTTCACCATCTGAACGATGGCGGGCGCGTCGCCTTTGCCGCTGTGGTTGAGGGATCTATCCGTCCCGGCATCCCAACAGTTTTGCCCGGTGGCTTCCGGGAAGATCATGATGAAGCCGTTCTTGTTGGCTGTCGAGACGAGACTCGACATCTGGCCATAAGTCCCTGTGCCATTTCCCTGGCAGGAGTGGGGTCCCACCACGATGGGAGGCTTGGTCGCCAGCTGATCTGGAACATATATGTACATGTTGACGTAGCTTGGAAAACCATTGGCAGTCCCTCCGCCCCACACGCTCTGGTCAAGCTTCTGCAACGAGGCCGCACGCGCGGGCGCAGCAACCAGCAGTCCGAGCGAGAGCGATGCGACCGCGAGAATATGGTTCTGGTGTCGATTCATTTCCGTGTACCTCTTGGAAATTGGCGTAGACGTCATTGGCGTGCTGGGACTCTGGTCCTCGTCGGCAGAGAAGGTTCGGCACGACCCAGGCGGAACCGGTTGTTGGCGAAGGATCGAGGACGGATCGTGTCAAGCACGAGGCGTAGTCTACCCCAAACGTTCCTCGGGTGAGGCAACCTCTTTGACGCTGGGTTGGGGTCCAACCGCGGGCGGATCCAGCCCATGCGTTTCACCCTATCGCGACGGGTGCTTGGCCGTATATAATCATGGACGATGATGAAGTCATCTGCGTCAAGGGTGAATTGCTGTTGCCGCGCGCTGTGCACGATGGGTGCCCTGGCAGCGAGCCTGGTTTTCTCTCCCGGCGCTCAGGCTGCGCTTGGTGAAGATGCTGACTCGGTTGCCGCGGACCAGATCCGCTTGCAGGCGAGCCTGCAGATTGTGCGCGGAGCCAACCACACAATTCACGAATTGCAGCTGCCCACTGGCGGCAACATTCGCCAGTTCGTCGCCGAGAGCGGAAAGGTGTTCGCGGTTTCCTGGTCAGGTGGCTGGCGCCCCGACCTGCGCGAGCTCATGGGCAAGCACTACGATCGCTACCTTGCGGCCGCCAAAGAAAAGCGCATGGGGCGGGGCCCGGTTCGCATCGAGATCCCCGGTTTGGTTGTGGTCATGGGCGGGCACCAGCGCGCCTTCTTCGG
>PMJO01000312.1:7339-7660 GCA_003158455.1 Myxococcales bacterium
TGCAGGCGGAGCGGCCAGCGGAGGCGCACGTGCAGGTGGAGCCAGCGGCAGAGGCGGCGCGAGTGGTTCCGGCGGTTCGTCGGGCGCGGGTGGCGCAAGCAGTTCCGGGGGGACATCGGAAACCGGCGGTGGAAAGGCTTCCGGGGGCTCGTCGGGCGCGGGCGGTGCAAGCGCTTCCGGGGGTTCATCGGGAGGAGCGGGCGGTGGAAAGGGCTCCGAGGGCTCATCGGGTGCGGGTGGCGTGACCGGTTCCGGGGGGGCGTCCCACACGGGCGGCGCGACCGGTTCCGGGGGGGCGTCGGGCACAGGGGGGGCGTCGCG
>PMJO01000358.1 GCA_003158455.1 Myxococcales bacterium
GGTGAGGTCTTTCGAACCTTGGTGAGGTCTTTCTGGTGAGGTCTTTCTCAACTGCTTGCGCAACTCCGAGAAAAGGTCTCGCGCCGCGGGGAACGCGGTCTCGGGGTGCCACAGATCGCCTGCGCCCGCGCGAAAGGTGCCGGCGCCGACCAACACGGCGTCGGCGGCAGCGCGCAGAAGTCCCATGACGACCCGATCGGGTTCGCTGCCCCCGCTGACCACGCCGCCCGACTCGCCAGGGCCGGGCAACGCCACCACACCGTCCACCGCGGAGACGAAGTTGGCGTAGAGTGTGGGCCGCGCTAGGCCGAAGTCGCCACCGTAGCTGGTCGCCAGGGCGGCGGACAGGCCAAATCGCGGCAGGCCATCACGCTCGAAGAGTGGCTCGATCGGCTTCATTTCCCCAGCAGTCGGCTGGCCAGCGTTTCCATTGCGTGCGCCAGCTTCACGTCGAGCGCCGTGATGCCAGCGGCGTCGTGGGTCGACAGGTCGATGCGGACCGTGTTCCAGACGTTGAACCACTCGGGGTGATGGTCCATGCCCTGGGCGACCAGGGCCGCGCCAGACATGAACGCAAAGGCGGCGACGAAGTCGGCGAACTTGTATTCGCGATGGAGCTTGCCGCTCGTGCTCTGCCAACCGGGCAGCTTGGACAATGCGACCGCAATCTCGGATTCATGCAGTCTGACCGGCGCGGGGTTGGACATGGCTCACCTCTTCGGTGGATCTAGCGCACTGCTACGGTCCTACCCCGTTGGTTGCAGCCGCATTTGGGCCTCGCGCAGGTAGGGCAGGCGCAGCGTGGTGATCCCGCGGGTTCGCCGACAAGCACTCCACACGGCCGCCATTAGCCGAGGTGTAACCCCGGCATCGGCGCGGTCCCCACCGCCGACGTAGTCCTCGTGAATCGCCAGGTGCAGCAGGCGCATAGTGTCCGCCGTCTCGCGCACGAACATGACCACACCTGCGAGCCGCTCCGGCTGCTCGCTTTCGTCAAGGGCAAAAAGGCTTTGAACAGTGCCGAAGGCCGGGACGCGAAAACGAAGCAAGGTCCCGTCCTCTACAATCGAGGGCACGCCGTAGCTACGAACCGAATCGAGCAGCGACGCAGTCACGCGGCCTTGCTCGGGGTTGAAGAACACGATGCGCTCCAGCTCATCCCGGTACGCAACTGGCAACATCGAAGAAAACCGAAGTGTTCGCACCCTACTCCCGATGAGTTGGCCATGCAAGCCGGGCGCCACAAACCGCTGACAGGCTTCTGCAATCGCTCGTGCAGAAAATGCGCAATTCCCGCGCCCGGCACAGTCCCGGCGATTTTGGCCCCGATTCTGCCTAGCTTCCGATTCATTGTTGCTGCGTCACCGGGTTGAGGGATATCGGTAACTACTCCCCAAGGGGGTATTTGGGTCACTCGCCGCAACCTGGCCGAAGGCCTGGACCTCTTTTCCGAGGAACTGCAGGCCATGGCGCGCGCAACGCCTGCGCGCCGGTGCGAATCAGCGCCGGGCCGACGCTGCGCGCGTGAGGCATTGGCCATCCTGGGCGGGCCCCGTGTCGCGATTCTCGCGGGTCATTTTCGTGATCCCGTGTGGCCTTTTGGTTACGTCGGTTCAATCACCCATTGTCAAGGCTTCAATGTCCTGCTGGCTGTGGCCACCTGGATGGAAGAACCTGTTGCGTGTCCCTGACCACCCGGGCGGTCGGGCGTAGAACCGATCGGTCGAGCACCACCCCTGCACCAAATGCCGGGGCAGGGACGAATTGAAGTAAAATAGGAGATTCCCCGCGCCCCCAACGAGGTGATCTCCAATTTCGCTTTTTCTAGCTGGCCTAGCGATCCTATCGCTGATCTTTCTGTACGCAGGCGTGCCGATGATCCACGGCAGGGTGGAGCGTCTGCTGCTTGCGCGTAGGGCGACTAGATCCAAATTGCTGGTCCTCACATTCGATGATGGACCGGGCGACGGCTTGACCTCAGCGATCCTGGCGTTGCTTGCGGCAAGCGACGTGAAGGCCACCTTCTTTCTCCTCGGCCGGAACATCGTTGGTCGGGAAGAGATCGTCAGACGAATAGCAGGAGACGGGCACGAAATCTGCTCCCACGGCTACGACCATTTGCACTACTGGAAAGTGTCACCTCTCAGAGTCGTGCGGGACATCAAACAGGGCTGGAGAGCAATCGATGCGGCTCTTGGGCGGCAGGGTGGCAGGTATGTCTTTCGGCCGCCTTACGGCAAGTTGACGCTCATTGGCCTGCTGTATCTTCTTATTTTGCGTGTTCCAGTTGCGTATTGGACGGCAGATTCTACCGACACCTGGCCGCTTGACCGCCGAGACAGCCGTCGTCTTGCAGATATCCTGCGAAGGACGGGCGGGGCGGTAACTTTGTCGCACGATTTCGAACGATCGGACCCCAGCGTCAGCAAGAACGTGGTCGATAGTCTGCGGCTGGTATTGAACACAGCCAAAGAGCAGGAGGTCAGAACCGCGACGATATCTGAATTGCTCGCCTTGCGAGAGCGATAGCGCCGCGCCGATGTTGATCTCGCAAGCGCGTCGCCGGTGACTCGGATCTGCCGGGTGGCAAGCCACTCATCACGTCGGCACGTGTGATTGCGGGTGGTGCTGACGCAGACGATGCTGACGCAACCTCGTGGTCGTCTGTAGCGGATCTCACGAGAAGAAGGTCAACCTTGGTGAGGTCTTTCGGGTGAGGTCTTTCGCCGGAGTTGGACGCGTTCTGCTATTATTGTGACCAAATGGTTGATAAGAAAGACAAGCGATCCGAGCCAGATAATGGGAGCCGTACGCGTACCACCACGGTCCTGCGCCAGGTCCCCTTGCCACCAGGTGACGACATAGGTGCGGCCGAGATGGGCCGCCGCGTGGCGGTCGGCCTGCGCGAGAAGCGCAAGGCCCGCAATATGTCGCTTGATCAGCTTGCGGTGGCGTCGGGCGTGAGCCGGGCTGCGCTGTCGCAGATCGAGACGCAGAAGAGCAACCCATCGCTGGGTGTGATGTGGAAAATCGCGGTTGGACTGAGCATCCCTTTCTCTGAGCTGCTCGGCGGCAACACCCAGGGCGCGGCGATTCTCCGTCGAGGCGAGTCGCAAGTCCTGCGTTCCGCCGACGGACGCATGGAAAGCCGGCCGTTGACTCCCGCTGGCTCGTGCCCCTGGGTCGAGGCATACGAGCTGCGACTGGCCGCTCGCGCCAGTCACGCCTCGGAGCCACATGCCGCGGGGACGCGCGAGGTGGTTATCGTGCTCAATGGCCAACTCCGGGTGCACGTTGGCGCCGCAGTTCACAACTTGGCCGCGGGGGACTCCATTTCGTTCCTGGCGGACCAGCCGCACACCTACGAGAACCCGGGCAGCTCAGAGATCCGCTGTCACGACATCATCATCTATTCTCGCTGAATTTCTTCCCTGACGCCTCGACACAGTGGCGGTTCCGTCAGGCGCTGCGCCCCTATCCGTGCACCCGGCGCAGGTGGTTGATCACGTCGATGCGGGTGATGAGGCCGAGGAACTTCTTCCCCTCGCAGACGATAGCCACCAGGCCGCGATCAAAGAGCGTGAAGAGAGAATCGAGCGGCGCATCGGGACTGACTGTGACCAACTGGGTGGTCATGAAGTCGCGCACCGGTTGGCCGAACGCAGAGGGCGCTGCGGTCACGGCGCGCAGCAAATCCGATTCGTCCAAGAGGCCAACAATGCGCGCGCCGTCGAGCACGGGGAGCTGAGAAATCTCGGATATCTTCATGCGCGCGTGCGCGGTCTGCAGCGTGTCTGCGGGTGAGATGGCCACCACCTCGCCCTGATCCGGGCGGCGGGCGATCACGTCGCGCAGATCGCCGGTGGGCCGGTCGCGCAAGAAGCCGTGGTCCTGCATCCAGAAATCGTTGAACATCTTGGACAGGTACTTGCTGCCGCTGTCGCAGATCAGCGTGACCACCCGCTTGGCGGTCTTCTGTTCGCGGCAGTAGCGTAGCGCCGCAGCCACCAGGGTTCCCGAGGACGAACCGGCCAAAATTCCTTCCTGGCGCAACAGGGCCCGTGCCGTAAGCAGGCTTTCCTCGTCGGACACGGTGTAGGCGCGGCGCACCGGCGACAGGTCGCAGATGGGCGGCAGGAAGTCCTCGCCGATGCCCTCCACCAGCCAAGATCCCGCCGCCAACATCTTCCCGCTGCGCACATGTTCCGCCAGCACCGAGCCCGCAGGGTCGGCCAAGACCATTTCCACGTTGGGCGCGTGGCGCGCGAAGAAGCGACCCAGCCCCGTGATGGTGCCGCCCGAACCCACGCCGCACACCATGGCGTCCATCCGATTGTCCATTTGCCGCCAGATCTCGGGACCCGTCGTGGTTTCGTGCGCGCGCGGGTTGGCAGGATTGCCAAACTGGTTGACGTAGTACCCGCCCATTTCGCCCGCGATTCTCTGGGCCATGTCTTGATAGTACTCGGGATGGCCCTTGCCCACGTCGGAACGGGTCATGCGCACTTCAACGCCCAAAGCGCGCAGGTGAACCACTTTCTCCAGGCTCATCTTGTCGGGGATCACCAGCAGCAGGTGATAGCCCTTGAGCGCGGCCACCAGGGCCAGGCCGAGTCCGGTGTTGCCCGCCGTGGCTTCCACCAGGGTGGCGCCAGGCTTGATGGCGCCGCTCTCCTCGGCCGCCTCGATCATGGATAGGCCAATGCGGTCTTTGATGGAACCGCCGGGATTTTGGTTCTCCAGCTTCACGAAGAGCTCACACGGTCCGGTGTCGAAGCTGCGCAACGCCACCAACGGCGTGTTGCCGATAAGCGCCAGCACGCCAGGACGGGCGCTCACGACACCCCCCTTGCGGCTGCCAGGGCGCCTTGTAGGTCGTTCCACAGATCCTCCACGTTCTCCAGGCCCACCGACAGCCGAACCAGCCCGTCAGTGATCCCCAGCTCGGCCCGCCTGTTCACCGGAATAGACGCATGGGTCATCAGTCCTGGATGCTCGGCCAGCGATTCCACGCCTCCCAGGCTCTCGGCCAGGGTGAAGATGCGCAGACTAGTCAAGAAGCGCTTGGCCTGTTCCAGTCCACCATCCAGTTCCACCGTGATGATCCCACCGCCGCCCGACATCTGCCGCAAAGACAATTCGTGCTGTGCGTGGCTGGCCAACCCGGGATAGTGCACGCGGCGCACACCTTTGGCGCCCTCCAGCCTCCGCGCCAGATCGGTCGCTGCAGCGACGTGCTGGCGCATGCGCAGGGGCAGGGTCTTGATTCCCCGCAAGACCAGGTAGCAGTCCATGGGGCTCGGCACGGCACCGATGGCGTTCTGCAAAAACTTCAATCGTTCGGCCAGCACCGTATCGCTGGTGATGAGAGCCCCACCGACCACGTCAGAATGGCCGTTGATGTACTTGGTGGTCGAGTGCACGACAACCGTGGCGCCCAGTTCCAGCGGTCGTTGCAGCACCGGCGAGGCAAAGGTGTTGTCCACGGCTAGCGCGATTCCGCGTCCCCTGCACAAATCCGCGATGGCCCGCAGATCCACCAAGCGCAGCAGCGGATTCGTGGGCGATTCCAGCCATACCAGACGTGTGCGCGAGGTCAGCGCAGCCTGTAGCCGCTCGGGCTGACGCAGGTCCACGAAGCTGGCGGCAATTCCCAGCGGCCCCATCACCTTGTCGAAGATACGAAAGGTGCCGCCGTAGACATCGTCGCCACTGACCACGTGATCCCCAGGGCGCAGGGTGTGCAGCAGGGTGGTGGCAGCCGCGCACCCGCTGGCGAATGCAAAGCCTGCGCTTCCGCCCTCCAAGGCGGCCAGGCATTGTTCCAGCGCGGCCCGGGTGGGATTGCCGCTGCGGGAATAGTCGAAGCGCAGCGGCTTGGCCGGCTCGGGCTGGGCAAAGGTCGAAGCTAGCACGATGGGCTGCATGACCGCCCCATGCGTGGGGTCGGCAGGCTGCCCGGCGTGGATAGCCAGGGTCTCGATCGCAGGGCTCCCGGAAGTGACTGACATGCCATGAGCGTAGCACACGGCGTGTCCGTTTTGCTAGACCGCCGCCGCCAACCACCACGTGGGAATCGTTGCTTCTCACGGCTCTTGCGCCGCTCCGCCGAACCAATCGCGCCGTGCTTCAAGTCAAGCGGCTGTCTGTTATAGCGAATGCAGGTCTTGACAACAAGCGGCCGCCCGGTCACACTGCCGTCTGAACCAGCAAATCAGACCACCCAGCCCACCGTAGACACGAAAGGACGCGTTTCCCATGAGCTCCAAACCCTACCGCTTCGAAACCCTGGCACTGCACGCGGGACAGGTTCCCGATGCCACCCTTTCCCGCGGCGTTCCCGTATACCGAACAAGTTCGTACCTGTTCAAAAACACGGAACACGCGGCCAACCTGTTTGCCTTGAAGGAGCTGGGCAACATCTATACGCGTCTGATGAACCCCACCACCGACATCCTTGAGCAAAGGGTCACCCAGCTCGAGGGCGGTGCAGCCTCGGTGGCGCTGGCATCCGGGACCTCGGCCATCTTCTACGCCATCATCACCCTGGCCCAGGCCGGCGACGAAATCGTTTCAGCCAACAACCTTTACGGCGGGACCTATACCCAGTTCGACGCCATATTGCCCCAGTTCGGGATCACCACCCGCTTCGTGGACCCGAACGATCCGAAGAATTTCGAGAAGGCGATCACCGACAAGACCCGCGCCGTCTTCATCGAGACCATCGGCAACCCGGTGCTGGATTTCACCGACGTGGCTGCCGTGGCTGCGGTGGCGCACAAGCACGGCCTGCCGCTCATCGTCGACGCCACCTTCACCACGCCGTACCTGCTGCGCACCATCGAGCACGGCGCGGATATCGTCGTCAACTCGCTCACCAAGTGGCTGGGCGGGCACGGCTCGGGCATCGGCGGCATCGTCACCGACTCGGGCAAGTTCAACTGGAAGAACAATCCGCGCTTCCCGCTGCTCAACAATCCTGATCCCAACTATCACGGCCTGAAGTGGGCACACGATCTGCCGGCCCCGCTGGCGCCAATCGCATTCGCTCTGCGCGTGCGCACGGTTCCCTTGCGCAACCTGGGCGCGGCCATCTCGCCTGACAACTCGTGGATCTTCTTGCAGGGCGTGGAGACGCTGCCGGTGCGCGTGGCCCGCCACAGCGAAAACGCGCTCAAGGTGGCCGAGTTCCTCAAGAAACATCCCAAGGTCGCTTGGGTTCGCTATCCGGGACTCAAAGAGGATCCGACCTACGCCACAGCCAGCCGATATCTCAAGAACGGATTCGGCGGAATGGTGGTGTTCGGGGTCAAGGGCGGCTACGACGCGGCGGTGAAGATCATCGACAATATCAAGCTGTTCTCGCACTTGGCCAACGTGGGCGACGCGAAGAGCCTGATTCTTCACCCGGCCAGCACGTCGCACTCGCAGCTTACCGAGGAACAGCAGAAGAGCAGCGGCCTAACCCGCGATCTCATCCGTCTGTCCGTAGGCCTCGAGCACATCGACGACATCACCGGCGCGCTGGAAGACGCCCTGGCCCTGACGTAGGGGGAGAAACGATGGGGTCATCGAGCAGTGCTTGGGCAGAGGATCAGGCCGACACGGCCAGCCCCCCAACCCCGCCTGCCGCGTGCGGGGACGAAGCCTCGGTGATTCCGCTTGAGACCCCCGCCTCGGTCGGCTGGACCGAGGCCAAGACCATCCGGCTGGTGACCGCCGAGTCTCCCCTGCCTCTGGAGCTCGGCGGTCGCCTCGGCCCCATTGATGTCGAATACGAAACCTACGGCGCCCTGTCCGCGACGAAAGACAACGTGGTGCTGGTGGCGCATGCCCTGTCAGGGGATGCGCACGCCGCCGGCTGGGACAAGAACGCGGAGAGTACAGGACGGCTGTGGCGCACGCGCAAGCCGGGCTGGTGGGAGGCGATCATCGGGCCAGGCAAAGCCATCGACACCAATCGATACTTCGTCATCTGCCCCAACGTCCTCGGGAGCTGCTACGGCACGACGGGACCGTCGTCCACGGATCCAACTACTGGCAAGCCCTATGGGCTACGCTTTCCCAAGGTTACAGTCGGCGACTGGGTTGCGTTGCACGGACTGCTGCTCGATGCACTTGGCATCGAACGGATCAGCGCGATCGTGGGAGGCTCGCTGGGCGGTCAGCAGGCGTTGGAGATGGCCCTGCGTTTCCCCGAAAGGGTCGAGCGCGCCGTGGTGCTGGCTGCCAACGCCCGGCTGTCGGCGCAAGGGTTGGCTTTCAACGCCGTCGGGCGCTATTGCATTCTCAACGATCCCAATTTTTCCGGCGGCGACTACTACGGCCATGACCTCCCAGGCTCTGGCTTGGCTGCTGCGCGCATGCTGGCGCATATCACCTATCTGTCGGACGAAGGCATGCATCGAAAATTCGGCCGCCGCTTGCAGGGTGACCGGTCGTCGCCCGACGGTGGGTTTGGCATCGAGTTCGCGGTTGAGAGCTACCTGGACTACCAGGGGCGCAGCTTCGTCGAACGCTTCGACGCCAATAGCTACCTCTTCATCACGCGCGCCATGGACTACTATGATGCCTCGGTTTGGGGCAGCGGCGATCTCACCGAAGCCTGCCGGAGGATCAAGGCGCGCGTGCTTATCGTTTCTTTCGATTCGGACTGGCTATATCCGCCCGCGGCCTGCCGAGAGCTGGCCCTGGCGCTGGTCAAGACCGGCAAGCAGGCCAGCTACGCAAGAGTGTCCTCGCCCTACGGTCACGACTCCTTTCTCGTCGAGTCCCGCACCGTCGGGCGTTTGGTGAACAGCTTTCTCTCGCACTAAAAGCCCATGACCCGAGCACAAGATCCCCGCATCGACCCCTCCCTGGTGGCCAGGCGAGACGTCGAGCGCCTACCAGCCGGGCTGTTCGAGTGGCGCATTGCCGAGGTGGCTTCCATCCAGGCCTCCCGGCACGCTCGCGAAGGTTCCCCACCGCCCAGCAATCTGCGCTGGCAGGATGACATCATCACCCACGAGATTCAGCCAGGCGTCCGCGTGTTGGACCTGGGCTGCGGCGACGGACAATTGCTGGAGCGGCTGCAACGCGAGCGCCAGGTTCGCGGCCAGGGAGTGGAGATTGATCCAGCGGCCGCTCTCGGTGCCACGGAGCGCGGCGTGCCCGTTTTGCAGGCTGACCTGAGTGAGGGGCTGAGCTGGTTTCCCGATGGCAGCTTCGACGTAGTCGTGCTGGAGGAGACTCTGCAAACCCTGTCCAATCCCTGGCTGATGCTGGGTGAGATGTTGCGGGTTGGACGCAAGGGAATCGTTTCGTTCCCCAACTTCGCCCACTGGCGGGTCATCGTCGATCTGGTCGCGCATGGCCGCATGCCAGTGACCGAACGTCTGCCCTATCACTGGTACGACTCGGACAACATCCACCCCTTCACCTTGCAGGACTTCCTGGACTGGGTCGACACATCTGATGTCCGCATAGTAGCTGGCCACAGTCTTTCGGAAGGTTCAGTTCGCCCCCTTCGCCCGGAGGACAACCTCCATGCGGAAGAGGTTCTTGTCGTCGTCGAAAGGAGATAACCCCATGCCCGCGATCTTTGCTGACAACTCCCTGTCCATCGGCCGAAGCCCCCTCATCAAGTTGAACCGCCTGGCCGCTGGCACCAAAGCCACCGTGCTGGCCAAGATTGAAGGCCGCAACCCCGCCTACTCGGTCAAAGACCGCATTGGCTTGGCCATGATCCGCGACGCCGAGGAGCGCGGCGTGCTTAAGCCAGGCAAGGAGATTATCGAACCCACCAGTGGCAACACCGGCATCGCGCTGGCCTTCGTGGCTGCGGCACGTGGCTACAAGCTGACCTTGACTATGCCCGAGACCATGAGCCTGGAGCGGCGGCGCGTGCTGGCCGCCTTTGGCGCCAATCTGGTGCTGACCCCTGGGCCCGAGGGCATGCCAGGGGCCATCCGTCGCGCCGAGGCCGCGGCAGCCGCCGAGCCTGATCGCTACTTCCTGCCCCAGCAGTTCAAGAACCCCGCCAATCCACTGATTCACGAACAGACCACCGGCCCCGAGATCTGGAACGACACCGACGGAGCCATTGACGTACTGGTTTCGGGCGTGGGTACCGGTGGCACCATCACCGGCGTCTCGCGCTTCATCAAGAAGACCAAGAAGAAGGCCATCACCTCGGTGGCCGTCGAACCCACCAAGAGCCCAATTCTGACTCAGTTCCGTAGCGGGCAGCCGCTCAAGCCCTCGCCGCACAAGATCCAGGGTATCGGTGCCGGCTTCGTGCCCGACACGCTGGATCTGACCGTCGTGGATCGGATCGAGCAATCCACCGACGAGGAAGCCATCGAAGTCGCCCGCCGCCTGGCGCGCGAGGAAGGCATCCTGAGCGGCATCTCGAGCGGCGCCGCCACCAGCGTGGCCCTGCGTCTGGCCAAGCTGGACCAGTTCGCGGGCAAGACCATCGTGGTCGTGCTACCCGACTCCGGCGAGCGCTACATCTCCACCGTGCTCTTCGAGGGCATCGGGTAGACTTCGGAATCGTGGACAACACCGAACTCACTGACCGCCTGCTTGATTCCTATCAATCAGTTGGTGGCATCAACCACCTCGACGGCAAGAACCTGCCGTCGAGGCAGGCCATCGGGCGCATCACGAGCGATCTCTTGCGCCTCCTGTTTCCCGGATTCTTCGACGAGACCGCCATTGCCACCGCAGCGATTCGCTCAGTCACCTCCGAGTTGCTTGACGAGGTAGCTAGCCGGCTTGCCCGCGAAATAGGACGAAGTCTGGAATATGCGCGCCCGCCCGAACTGCCCGACAAGGATCTGGGCGCCGCCGCACGCAGGCTGGCGTTGGAGTTTCTCGCCAGCCTGCCCCGCGTGCGCGAACTTCTGGCAACGGACGTGGAGGCCGCGTACAACGGCGATCCGGCTGCGTTGAGCAAGGACGAGGTCATTGTGGCCTACCCGTTCGTGGAAGCCATCGCGGCCCAGCGTTTGGCGCATGAACTGTACCTGCACGACATAGCCCTGATCCCGCGCATGATGACCGAATGGGCGCATGCCCGCTCGGGCATGGACCTGCACCCGGGAGCGCACATTGGTACCCACTTCTTCGTCGACCATTGTACCGGCACCGTGGTCGGTGAAACCGCCGTCATCGGCAATCATGTGAAGATGTACCAAGGCGTGGGCCTGGTAGCGCGGTCGCTGGCCGCTGGGCAGCAGCTACGCGGCAAGAAGCGCCACCCTACTCTTGAGGACGATGTCACCATCTACGCTGGGGCAACCATCGTGGGTGGCGGGACCGTGGTGGGTGCCGGTAGCACCATCGGCGCCAATGCCTTTCTCATGCACAGCGTGCCCCCGCGCTCATGGGTGCTGGCCGATGATGTGAGGGTCAAGGTGCTGAGCAAAGACACGCAGCAACCGCCGACTCCAAACTGGGAGATTTGAGAAGAGGTTGCTCGTGCGGCTCACCTGCGGTATTGCGGCCACGCTTGGATGGCGGGCTGTGATACCGCAGCGTCAAGCGCCGCCACCTCGGTAAGCGCTTCCTCCACGAATCCCTTGGCCTCGAGCACACGGATGCCGCGGGCTTCGATCAGCAGACGCTGTGGCGTGGTGATCTGAGATAGCACCAGCGTCTTGCACCCGCGCACAGCGTGAAGGATCACGCGCAGGCGCTCGATCTGCCAGCCGGGTTTGGAGAGATCGGTTGCCCGCACCTCAATCCGGCGCTTCTCGACCAGGTGCAACCGCCCTTCGGCCGCACTGAACACCAGGACCCATGCCGGCACATTGGGAGTCAGGGGCGCGGTCTCTCCGTCACGGCTGACCACCGCCACCAAAGGCTGAGGGGCGCCTGCCGACAAACTCAGTCTTCCGTCTGAGTGGCTGCTCGCAGCAACGCCTGCCAAACTCGCCTGGCAGGCTCTGGAGAGATTCCCCGGTCGTTTCACCGCCCATGCTGCCCTTTTCACATTGGCGTCTCTCGCGATCTCCGCGTTGTCTTGCATGGTGGCTACTATGTCCCGTCTCCAGGACAGCGCAAGATAAATCATATGACGGTTCGCGCCGGCGGTCCTCGTGTGCAAGTCGCCCTCCGGTCCGCCTCGACGGCGCCGCAACTGTTGCTATACTGGACGGCATGTCTTCCACAGAGGATCCTATTCCGTCCCGCGCGGCGCTGCTCGGGCCCCCTGTGATCGACGCGCGGGCGCCGCGCTTCAACCAGGCCATCATCGGCGGTGCGGCGCTGGCGGCCTTCTTGCTCGGTTGGTGGCCCCTGCTAGCGCTGGCAGCGCTGCAACTCGCGCTGACCCTGAGCTTCGGGCCGCGGCTGTGCCTGGCCTGCGTCCTCTATTTCAAGTTGGTGCGGCCCCGGCTTGGCCCAGGGCCGGTCAAGGATGCCCGGCCGGTTCGCTTCGCCAATCTGGTGGGGCTGGTGTTTTTTTCGGCTGCCTCGGCCGCGCACCTGGCCGGCTTTCCTCGGCTGGGCTGGACGCTGGGGTTGGTGGTGGCGGGCCTGGCCCTCTTGGCCGCCTCCACGGGCTTGTGTGTAGGGTGCGAAATGTATCGCCTGCTGGCTCGCCTGCGCGGCATCGGGCCGCGGAGCGTGGCGCGCATCGATCTTCAGGAAATCGGCGCCTCGCCGCGGGCTGGCCTGGTGGTGCAATTCACCCATCCCCGTTGCTCTGACTGCCGTTCATTGGAAGAACGGCTTTTTGCCCAGGGTGTGCCACTGGCCGTGGTGGACGTGGCCCAGCATCCCGATCTGGCACGCAAGTACGGCATCAGCCTGGTTCCCCTGGCGTTCAAGGTCGACTCCGAGGGTCGCGTGCTGGCGCGTGTGACCGGCTAGAAAGTGGTCGTGAACTGGGGCGTTCCCAAGGTCTGGCCAGCCTCGCTGATCGTGACTGTGGTTGTCCACGTGCCGGCCATGGAGAAGGCCACCTGACCGCTGTAGCGGCCCGAGGAAGCAAGGGTCGGGTTGACGCTGCCAGGGGCGCCATGGCCCATGGACGGCATTTCCGGATCCAGGACCAGGGTCGCATCGTCAACCGGCGCGAAGAGCATCATGTCTTGCGTTTGGTGGAGCGTGACCACGACCGGATTGAGCCCTACCTTGGCCGGGTCGGCGAGGTTGAAACTGGCCACGTAGTCTGCCTCTGCGCCACCGGTGGGCGTGTACGAGAAGACAGCGGCGCGCCCACTTTCGACCACGGTCAGCGCGTTGAACTGGGCCTGGGCCGCAGCGGTCCCCGCACGAGCGATCCCCACCGTCACGGCCCAGATGTCGGTGGTGGAAGAGGCCATCTGGAAGACGACGTCCACATGATAGAGCCCGTTGCTGTCCAGCGCCGGATCGCCAAGCACGGGGGCGCCATGTTGCATGCCCCCGGACATGGTCATCTGGGGCGTGACAGTAAGGGTGGCGTCGGTGATCGTGTGTCTCCCGCTGTCGGTAAGCTTGAGATAGAGAGGCGCGAGGCCGGTCCGGAGTTGGTTGTCGGTGAACAGTTCAACGGATAGCCCGCCGACAGTGGTTTGACCAAGGCTGGTCTTGCTGGGAGTGGGCGTCTGCGATGCGCCCGATCCGCAAGCCGAGACAAGAGTGACCAAGACGAGAGACAGAACAGAACGACTCATTGAGGACTCCTTTGGGTGGGTTCCTTGGGGGCCAAACAGGAATGGCCCTGGGTCGCGCCGAAAAGCCGACGCGCTATGGTGCAGCCGAAAACTGGGGTACGTGTCGCGAAGTCGCTTCGATTCTCAAGAACACCCTGCAAAGCCAATTCGAGCCAAGGCTGGCGGTCTGGCTCACCGGGCGCGCGCTCATTGTCGAACCAGCCCACGAAGCGTGGTTCCCCTCGCTCATCGAGTATCACGACGGTTGGGGTGCTGCGCACGCCCAGTACCTGAGCCAGCCGCCCGTCCTCGTCGCGCACGATCGGCAAATGGATGCCCCGCGCACCGGCCGCGCGCTTGACCTCGGCAAAGGTCTCGTCGGCGTTGCTGGAGACACCAAGAACGGCCACGCCCTTTGTCCGGTACCGTTCCAGCAGGGCTTCCACGCGATCCTGATACCGACGCACACAAGGACAGCTCGCGCTCCAGAAGATCAGCACGGTGGCCCGATGCCCACGCCAGATCTCGCGTAGGGGAACAGAGTTCCCCTCGCTGGTGAGTAAGGCAATTTCGCCCACCTGGACGCGGCTAGCGACTTCTTGGAAAGCGCACCCGGCAACCACGCCGGCCAACAGGACCAGCGCCAGAACATATTTCCTAGAGATGCCCATAGCGAACCCCCACGTAGAGCCCAACCCGCGCATCTCGGTTCATGCCCACGCCGCTCGGCCAGACCGAGTTGCTGCCTGTGGCCAGCAAGGTCCAATGCGGATTCGCGCGCCACGAGAGCGAGACACCAGTAGACAAAGCCCGTGCTCGCGAATCGGGCACGGACGTCCCGTCGAATTCAATTCGATCCTGCCATTCCCCGTGCAAGGCGAGCGCAACGACGATCCGCTCGGTAAAGGCTTCGCGCCCTGTGGACAACGTGGTCTGTATCAGCGGGCCATATTGTTCCCGCTGTCCAGTGTCAGACCGGCGAAAGGGCAAATACCCGGTCAGTCCAAATTCGAGCCGCACGAACCATGGCAAGAAGGCGTATTCAGATTCGAGACCGACCGAACCTGCGTAGGCGCCCAATCCCGTGGCGCCCGCGAACAAGGGCGGCGAGGTTTGTTCGATCCGCTTTCCCGTGGGGAAAGCCCCGCCCAAGGTCACAGCTAGCGAAGGCAGGTTCTTGAAGGTGCCGATGGGCACGAGTTCCACGCGAACCGCGCCCCCGACGTCGCCCAGGCCCCCCGCAATCTGGTGCTGATCGTCGGACCAGCGATCGTTCACCAGCACCGGCGCCCAGGCTTGAGCTTGCACGCGTTCGTGAAGCCGCACAATCGTCCAAAGCTGCGCGCGTGTGATTCCCTCCGAGTACCCGGGCGGGTTGAGATGAAGGTTGCCTTGCGCGTCCCACTCACCCAGCACGCGCGCGTGGCTCAGGGAAAGCCCGACGGCAAAATCCTCCCAAACCAGGAGGCGTCCCATGCCGAACGCTGTGGCGGACAGGCAGCACGCCGCCGCGCGGGCCTGGCGAGACAGCAGCAGCAGAGCCATCAGCAGCGCAACGGCGATCGACTGTCTCACTATCGTGCCGAGGTTCACGTCCGTATTCCACTCAAGTCGAGCCTGTGGTCGGCCCGGCCTACCAGAGAACGATCGTGGGTGACCAGAACCAAGACGCGGCCCTGGCCGGGCAACTGGTAGAGCAACTCGCCGAGCTGGCTGGCGCGCTCGGCGTCGAGATCGTTGGTGGGCTCGTCGGCAAAGACGACTGCCGGCTCCAGCAGCAGCGCGCGCGCGACCGCCACCCGGCGCTTCTGGCCGATGCTCAGTTGATGCGGCAGATGTTCCAGACGGTGCGAAAGACCCAGTGTCGTCAGCAGACGCAGAGCCTCGCCCTCCAGGCCGCGCTTGCGTGCCAGACGCGCCGGCACCAGCACGTTGTGCAACACCGAGAGAGAACCGATGAGCTGCGGGTTCTGGAAAATGAAACCGAATGAGCGATTGCGCAGGCGTGACCGCTGATCATCGCTCAGCGTCCGGGTGGCCTTGCCCTCGAAGAGGACTTCGCCGGAAGTCGGCTCTAGCAACAGACCGAGGAGCGAGAGCAAGGTGGACTTGCCGCTACCTGAAGGGCCGGTGATGGCCAGGGATTCTCCCGGCGCCAGATCGAGACAGATGTCGCACAAGATTTCGTCGCGCCCGAAGCTGCGCGACATATTCACCGCCTGTAGCAACATCCAGCGGTCCTCAGTCGATATCGCCCATGGCCATCGCCGACGATGGCGCGATGCGCCCGCTCTGGTGTGCCGGCCACCAAGCCGCAGCCAGGGCGACAAGGCCGAAGGCTGCGCCGGTCACGAGAATCGCCAACCCAGTTTTGGTCCAGGACGCCTCGATGAATGGAAAGGCGCGTTGCCCCTGCAACCACGCGTGCACCAACAAGCCGAAGACTCCGCCCAGCAACAGTCCAATAGTGACCCCGGCTTCAGTCAGAATCGCGGCTTCGCCCAAGATGAGCCGCTTGAGATCGCCCCGAGTCGCGCCCAGCGCGCGGTAGAGGCCCCACTCGCCCTTGCGATCCCAGGGCAGCGAAGAGAAGCGGGCGAAGATCTGCGCAATCGCGGCCAGTGCTGCCAGCAAGCCACCGCCGAGCATGATGAGAAACAACACCTTCATCTGCTGTTTGATGTTCCCAAGCACATTGGATGACTTGATTACGCGCACGTCTCCGATGCGCTCGATGGCTGCGGCGACCGCTTCCTTGTCCGCGCGCTGGTCGGTTTCCACCAACACCGCCGAGATGAAGTCAGTAGGATCGTTTCCCTTGCCGAGCAGA
>PMJO01000084.1 GCA_003158455.1 Myxococcales bacterium
GCGGCCGACGCGCCGGCTCCGCTGAGCCCGGACTGCGTGGTGTTACTTCCGGGCATGGTCTGGTACCACACGGGTCTGCTCCCCGATCTGTGCAAGTTGAAGCGCGCGGTGGGTTTTCGCCTAGCGACTGTGATCTACGACCTTCTACCCGCGTTCCATCCCCAGCTTTACCCGGACGACTTCCCCCGCCAGTTCCGCGAACACATGGTCACCCTGATGTCGGAGTCGAGCGCGCTGTTGGCGATCTCGCGCGCAACCCAGGGCGACCTGCAACGTTTTTGCGCGCAGGCGCGCCTGCCCGTGCCGGACACCCGCGTGTTCCGGCTGGGCGACTCGCTGGCGCCAGTGACGCCGGTGGCGCCCGCAACGCCACCCGCGCCCGGGGAGTTCATCCTGACGGTGGGACTGGAGTGGCGCAAGAACGCCATCCTGCTGTACCAGATGCTCAAGCTGGCGGCGCAGGAAGGGGTACAAATGCCTCCGCTGGTGATCGCAGGTCGGCCTTCCTGGGTCAAGGCCGACCACGAACTCATCATGCGCCTTCTCACCCGCGATCCAGAGCTGCGCGGTCGCGTGCAGGTGCTCACCGGCCTGGACGACGCGCGCCTGACCTGGCTGTACCAGAATTGCAGGTTTACGATATTTCCGTCGCTATGCGAGGGCTGGGGCCTTCCGGTGGCAGAATCCTTGCGCCAGGGCAAGCTGTGCTTGGCATCCTCGGCATCCTCGGTCCCCGAGGTCGGCGCAGAGCTGGTCGAGTACGCCTCACCTTACGATCCGCGCGCCTTTCTAGATCTGGTGCGGCGCTACCTCGACCCGCAGCGCCTGGCCGAGCGCGAGGCGACGATCCGGGCTGGCTATCGCCCGCACGACTGGGATGCGGCCTTCGTCGAATTCGACCGTGCCCTGCGCCAGTCCCTTGCGGGCACAGAGGGATAGCCGCTCGCGGTACCGCCCTCCCCATGGCACGCGCACTGCAAGCGCACCCGCCATGCGTTTGCTATTCGACCAAGGAACCATCCTGCTTCGCGACCCCAGCTCTCCGGCGGCGCTCTCTGATCTGCCGGGCGCCCTGTGGGATCCGCGCGTGGGCGCCTTGCGCTGCCCGGCGCGTTTTCACCAGCGCCTTCTGGCCGAGCTTGGCCGGCGCGGCGTCCAGTTTGAGGACGAAGTGGCCGGCCCGGCGGACGATCTGCCGACCCTCCGGCCCACTGATCTGCGCCCCTACCAGGAGGCAGCGCTGGCCGCGTGGGCACTTGCCGACCGTCGCGGCATCACCGTCCTGCCCACCGGTTCTGGCAAGACTCGTCTGGCCATCGCGGCCATCACTCGCACGCGGGTTCCGACCCTTTGTCTGGTGCCCACGCGCGTGCTGCTCGACCAATGGGCGCGCGCCATCCACGAGTGCACGGGATTTTCCCCCGGCCTGCTCGGCGACGGCGAACACCGAGTCGAGTCCATCACGGTGGCCACCTTTGAAAGCGGCTGGCGTCACATGCGCCAGCTCGGCAACCGCTTTCGGCTCCTGGTGGTCGACGAAACCCACCATTTCGGCACGGGTCTGCGCGACGAAGCTCTGGACATGAGCATCGCGCCTTTGCGGCTGGGTTTGACCGCCACCCCGCCCGCCGGCCGCGCCGCCGCGCGTTTGACGGAGTTGATCGGTCCGACCGTCTACGAGTTGCACGTCGACGATTTGACCGGTGAGTTTCTCGCCCCCTTTGACATCGTGGTTCTGCACCTAGATCTGACCCAAAGCGAACGCGCCGAGTACCAGGCCCTGATGACGACTTTTCGCGAAGTCATGCGCCGCTTTCTCGCCATTTCACCCGATGCTACTTGGCAGGAATTCGCCCAAGCTGCGGCGAAGACCGACGAAGGCCGCCGCGCCCTTTGCGCCTGGCAACGCTCGCGGCGCCTGTTGGCCTTCCCCTTTGCCAAGCGCCAAATGCTGGCCAACCTGCTGGCTCGCCATGGCGATGCCCGCGTGATCGTGTTCACTGCCGACAACGCCACTGCCTACGCCGCCAGCCGCACGCATCTCATCATGCCATTGACCTGTCACATTGGCCGCAAGGAGCGCGAACGCGCCTTGACCCTTTTCCGAGAGGGCAAGCTGCGCGCTCTGGTCTCGGCCCAGGTGCTCAATGAGGGCCTGGATGTGCCCGACGCCGAGGTTGGTATTGTCGTGGCGGGCAGCAAGGGCGAGCGCGAGCATGTGCAACGGGTCGGCCGCATGCTAAGGCCTCGGCCGGGCAAGCGGGCGCTGGTGTACGAGCTGGTAGTGCGAGCCACTGGAGAGGTCGAGCAAGCCCGCCGCCGCAGGAATGCCCTTGCTGCCTGAAGCCGCCATTCCCGCGCGCCTCGCCCACGGCCGAATCTTGCCCGCCTTTCTCGACGAGCGCGACCAACCGTGGCTGCACGTTCTCATCGACGAGGTGGAACGATTCCGCGGCCGGCCCTTGCACGAGCTGCAGCAGCGACTGCGCGAGCCCCTGCCCTGCGCGACTCCTCACTTCAAGCTTCGTGCAGCGAAACTGCTTCTGTTGCGTCTGGGCAACGCCGAGATCAGGTCCGAAGTGTCTCCGGCCGAGGCCCGCGAAACCCTATTCTCCGAGGCGGCCACCCAAGCCGGCAAGCCACGTGGCGCAATTCTTGCGGTTGCGGCCGCGAGACTAGGTTTGGCGCCAGCAGCACTGGAACGGGCGCTCTTCGCCGATCTGCCCGGCGAACGCATCTTCTCCGGTTGGGAAAGTCCCGTGTCCCCGTACGAAGTCGCCCTGCGAGTGAATCAACTCATCGCGCGTAGCCTGCTCTTCCGCGCCA
>PMJO01000018.1 GCA_003158455.1 Myxococcales bacterium
ATAGAACGCCGCTTCGTCCAAGTGCTCTTCCACAATGTCCGCGATCGGCGCCCGGGAAAGCTTGCCGGTGGTCCTGATGGAATCCCGCGCGTCTTTCATGGCTTGGGTTCCACGTGGTCGATGAGAACGCTCTTCAGGAATTTCACGTCGTCGTCAATCGCGCACGATGCCCGGAATGTGATGGAAAACCTCTCTTCGTCGGGCTCGATCAGCAGCGTGTCAGCGACCATGGCGACTTCTTGCGTGCGATCCTTGACGACAAACCGCGCCGAAAAGGCCAGCTTGGGTATTTCAAAGTCAAGCATCTCCAGACGCGGGTGCAGGTTCTTCAAGACCACGCGTTCGCCGCCCTTCAGCCCGGTGCGCAGAACCTGATCCTGTGGCACGGCGTTGAAGAATCTCTCGTCGCAATTCTTGGGCAAAAGCGGCCGCCTCGTCTCCATCCACGCCTCATCGAAGACCCCCGCGAAATCCGCGCGCGGCTTCCAACCCGTGGGGATGAAGCCAAACCCCGCTGGCGCCGGCCGATCATTCACCGAGGTGATCGGCGTACCCCTGTACTCGAAGTTGGGCAGAGGCGCCCGAGCCACCGCGGCCAGCGCGAACCCGATCCCAACCGGATTGGCAAGAAAAGCCACCTTTCTCTTTGCCTCATCCATATACCAACCGCCAAAGGCGAGCTCGTAGCGCAGAGGCATCTTGTCGAAAGGCACCGGGCCGGCGACGGCCGACCCGTGGCCGCCCACCCAGCAACGGTCTCCCTGAACCATCAACACCTTCTCCAAGTTGCCGACGCGAAAACCAGCCTCGGTGACCCTCTTCCCGCGACCATAGGCGTGTCCGATGATGGCGATGTCGGTGCCGGGCTTGCTGGGGACTATCTCGGACACCAACCGCATACTGGACGAAGCCGGCTCTCCCCAAAACACATCCTTCTCAGTCGGCACCAGGCGCGCGTCGCCCTCCCCCGCCACCGGACGCCGATTCGCCCCCAGCACAAAAGTCGCCCTGTTCAAAGCCACCGCCAAGTCCCGTCCCTGCTGGTCCTGGCAAAAAACCAGCGCCGAGCAGAACGGTGTCAGGTTATAGCGCTGATGAATGGCCATTGCGGAAACTAGGGCTTGGCTGGGAGACCGTCAACGTAGCTTTCCGCAAGGACGAGGTGGCCATCTACTGCGAATTTGTAGATCAAAAGTATCTTCACCACCCCGGTCTCGTCGATGCGCTTCAGATCAGGAATCTTTCCCGCGTCCACGGTTTCCTTGCTCAAGAGATCGTAGTACGCGCCATCCTGGAACGCGAGCGCATGGATTGTGAAGAAGATATGCTCAGTTGGCGAGATGTCCGTACAGCACTCGAAATCAGTCAGCGGCTTGAACGCGCCTCCATCGCGCGCCTTCAAGACAAACTGCCGTCCGGTTGATATCGCGAAATTTCGTCCATGCGTCGCGGTGGTCTTCTTGTACGGGATCACGTTGTTCCACTCGCAAGCCGCGATCTTCCTCACGGCGTCCTTGCTTCGCTCGGTGTTCACAAGAATGTGCGTCACGAAGTGTTGCAGGCCCCTCTTGGTAAAGCTCGCCTTGTCGGTGTAGTCCAGAACCTTGCTCTCATCCCCCAGCCATTTGTGCGTCTCCTCGCCGACACCCTTGCCAGGCGGCCCCTTCTTGTCGCCCATGAAGAACATCGCCAGCTTCTCAGCCGGGGTGTCGGTTCCTATGGCCCCGAAATCCCCAATCGCGATCCGGCAGCGCAAATTCAGCCGCTGCGCAATCCGGGTGGCCTCGCGCACATTCACGCTCTTCAGCGAACATGTCTGCACCACCGATGGCGCACCCGACGGAATCACGGCCTTGGACACCTTGATCTCCTCCAGGTATTTCTTGTCGTCCGCCTCCTGCACGGACAGAAGGCTGTCGAACGGCTTTTCCGGCAGATAGGTCGGGTACACCGGCGGCCCTGCTGGCGTTCCAAACTTCTTCTCGGGCCTGTTTCTTGCGTACGGTTGCTCCCGCAGGTAGACCGGGGGTGCGATACTCAGATTGGTCCCCCCATGGCGGTCGAAGATGTGAACGAAATTGAGCTCCGTAATGCACTCGCGGTCGGTATCGGAGTGTCTAGGTGTGATTCTCAATCCTAGACCGGTGTCCAAATTCCAGAAGTAGCCCAGCGGGCCGATGTCAGCCGGCTTGCCGCTCTGATAGGCATGCGAGAGTGCTCCCAGAAACTTCCCTGCGGCGGCAACGGCGGCCTGCAAGAACGGCCTCAGGGCCGGAAGGTGGTAGAAGATATTGAAGCCAAAGAGCTTGGTCCGCTCTACATTGGGACACACGTGGAAGGTCAGGAAATTGAAGCTCGTGGGATCGTCCTTTTCGTTTTCGGCGCTGCTGAAGAAATGCAGCTTCTTGCGCTCACTGTGCCCGCCTTCGGCATCCTCGTCCTCCATCTGGTAGCTCTTCTTTTCCTCGACCACCTTTTTCGGCGCCACATCTGACGGATAGGCGCCACTGGTCTCGTCGACCACGAGCCGATAGATGAAGGGCGCGATATCGGACTCTCCGGGGAACACCCGGTCGCAGAAGACCCAAGGGAACATCAGGGGTCTTTCGATCAGGTACTTGATGGAGGATTCCTTTAGGACGTGCTCGCAGTCCTTGAGAACGCCGGCCCTGCCCGCGTGGTTCTTCTTCGCATAGTCCAGCAGAGAGTCGCAAGTCGGGAATCCAAGCTGTGGGAACCAGTTCTCTTGGTCCTTGTACTCCTCTGGCCAGAATGGCGCCTGGTCGCCGAGATAGCGGTAGCGGACGTAGCTATCCCAGTAGTGCTCGATCTTGTTGTGGGTGTTCCACAGGTTCTTGCCCTTGCTGCTGAAGGTCCAGTCTTCATTCTGCCAGGCTTTGTCGGGCAAGATGTAGTTCCAGTGCTCCAGCAAGTTGTAGGCACCGGCGCTGAAGTTAACCAACTGGTGCACCACCAGATCCGCCGCTATGTGGGTGGCCATGCCCAGGAAGTACGCACGCTGGGCTAATGCATCCAAATCCGTCCTCTTGGGTCCGCCCACATGAGCGACCGACAGCTCGAACTGACTGTGCGTGCGGTTGTAGTGCCCGAGATCAAAGTGCTCGGATGCCGTGTCCGGAATTTGGTCCCAAGACGAGTGCGACGGCACCGTCCAGAAGTCAGGGCCGCATGCCCCCAGCATGTAGGCGGAGAAGCACGTAATGGCGTCGTATTTTTCAGAGGTTTGGATGTCGTCCTTCCAGCCCTTTGCCGCGTCTTCTAGCACCTTCCGTAGCCCCGACCGGCTCTGCTTCGAGTCGGACGCCCTGGCGTCTATTGCATCAATGAGAGCCAGCCTGTAAGCAAGAGAAGCTTTCACATACTCTTGCTTGCCTTGCCCAATGTACTTGGGAGCTGATTGAATTGCCTGCAAGGCAACAAGCCAGTGCGTGTGGAAACAGGGCATTAGCGCACATTCCCGGCCGGGCCAAGCATAAAGAAGCCCGGAAGGCGTTCTTCAGAAGACAGCCCTGACAGGCCTGAGTCGGGAACCTTCGAGGCATCAGCGCTGAAGACAATCATTACGTCATTCGTCGCAGAACGAAAAGCGACCGGCCCCCCGGGAGCTACGGCATCTTGACTCCTTCCAACCCTGGCTTGCACGTCCCACGACACCTCGAAGTCGCCGCGCAGCAGAACAAATCGGCTTTCGGGTCCGATTGCCTGTTCGGAAAGCCAGGCCCGGTATTCATCAAGGTTGCGATACCTTTCCGGGGACAGTGGTTCAGCGGAATCCAATGGAATATGCAATTTGCGTTCGAGTGACCTGTAGGCGGAGGACGCTTTGTCTTTCTGCGTACTAGCGTAGGACTCAGGCAAGAACCTCTTCCAGTCTTCAACCGTTGCGATTGCTCGTTTCATTCCCTTGGCCTGTCGTTCGTCCTGGACTGCGAATTCTTCTTCGCCGGCGACCTTCATGTCATCAATGTGAATGACAAGGCGCTCTCTGAATGCCTGCACCTCGCCTGGCATCAAGAACTTTTCCGCTGCGGCCAGTATCTCCTCATGCGTGAGCTTCTGGGTCTGCGCCTTGCGCGAATAGACGACCAGCAAATCGTCGCTGCCATCAGATGAGGGGATGACATTTACAAATTCGTGGAGCGGACTTGGCGGCACCATCCGGTGGTAGGGCTTTCGTCCGGCAAGCTGGCGCCAACCCCGGCCTCCTGGCTCCGGGGCAAAGCAGTGGCCAGCGGCGTTCACGGCGAAGAGCTCGGCGGCTTCTTCTATCTTTCCGTCTGGTAACCGCTTCCGAAGCGAGACCACCACCTTCGGGTCGGACTTCGCGTCCGTCACATGCAGCACGTCGACCTTGTCATTCTTTCCGCCAACCTGCCCAAAATCCACGGTCTGTATCCAATTGAAGGGCTTCTCCGGTGCAATGAAGTGAACCTTCGCCCCATCTCTCAAGATCGCATATGGGCTTTCCGGTGCTGATAGGAACTTCAGCCCGGTACCAATACCCAGGGGAAACTCCTTTGGGTCCCCAATGGCAGTTCCGTCAGGACGGTATCTGAAGAGCAAGTTCTTGCGTTGCCTGAATCCCTTCAATGCGACCACCAACAATTCGTCGATGTCACTCGATCGGGTGAGGGCCCCGAACGCTCGTATCTCCTCGGGCGGCTCCTTCTCTCCCCGCAGCGTCACCCTGGCTATGCCATGTTTGTCGACCCGATGGACCGCGTAGCCGGGAGTGTCCACGCCCGGCTCTTTCTCCTCGCCTCTTCTTGGCCGAGGATTGTCCAGCTTGGACGTCAGGAAGACCACATCTCGACCTTTCAAGCGGACCGTGTGCGACCGGTGCGGGATGTAGTAGTACCCGCGCGGCAGATGGCGCTCCCCGGAAAAGCTGTGCAGCTGTTTCTCCGCTGAGTACACTTCGATGTCTCCATGGGCTCGCGCCAGGATCAGCTCGTCGACTCCATCGCCGTTCACGTCGCCTGTGGCGAGTCCGTCGGGATAGTAGGCATTCGGCAGCGATGGGGTGACCATCTCGGTCAGCCCGGACTCGCGAAATCGGATCGGATAGGTATTAAACAGGCCGCCGAGAGAACTTCCGCCCGAACCCTCGCTGGGCAACTTCGCGAAGGTCTGTTCGAGATCGAGCGATCCCTCCTTCCGTCGGAAATACAGAATGGCAGCAGGCTTGTCGTGCCCCCACAGAACAATCGGATTCGGATCCACGATGTCCCTGCCTGACTTCTTGTTCTCCTTGTCCTGATTGCCAGGCGCAATCGAGCCCAGCCTCTGCAAAACCATATTGTTCATCGAACCTCCATGAGTCTTCAGTCCCACGTCGTGCCCGTCCGCCGCAGACGTTCGGCACAGACAGCTCGAAAACAGAGCGCCAACCAAACACGCCGCCAGCAGGAATCCGCGAGAGCTAGTCTTTGACATGAATCGTGCCCTTGTCGTAGTCCGGAAACTCGATGTGGCCAAGGCCAGTCACCGTCTTCTTGATCTCGACTTTTCCCGAGGCGTCGGTCTTTCCCTTTTCGACCGTGCCATCGGGTCTTCTCAGGACATATTGGGCGTCTTTGATGGGGGCACCGCTCCGGTCGACGAGTTGGATCACCAAGCGATCGGGGTCGGTCTTGTCATTGGGAAGTACACCTGGGACCGACGGCATCGGGGGCTGGATCAACGGTGCGGGCGGGGTGTTGAACGTGCCGCCCTTGTTTCCCAGCATCATGTCCATGGCGCGCGCCACCGGCTTGCCATCGAAAGTCACGTCGAACGAGTAGGCGATGAATTCCGCCTTGCCTTTGGTGACAAGGCTGACCACACCGCCCGCCGAACCCGCCTCGTCGCCTGTGCTTTGGGCGAAGCACGAACCTTGTACCATGACCGGATTGCCATCGCAGGCTACGGTCGAGGTGCCCTGGCTGGTGTCCTGCGACATCGCCATGTTGGGGTACGGGATGGGCACGGGCGGGCCAGGCGGGCCCGGGGTCAGGCACACATCGGGCATGAAGGAAACTGTGCCGCCGCTGTCCTTGTGCACGACCGTCATGTTGTTCACAGCCACGGTTACGGGCATGGGTTGCCTCCTGAAAGGTCAAACGAACTCCCACTGGGAGGGGTGTGCCTGCGCAGAAGCAAGGCGTTGCGATCGCCGTTCTCTGATGCGCACCAAACCAGGGCATGGTCGCGCTCGCGGTGTTTCGTGTGCAGGAACCGGACCGCCAGCGCGATCAGCACGGAACCCGTGGCCGCGCCCACATCCCCAAGAACCATGGCGGGATGTTCAAGGGCAACGGGTGGCGGCAAGCGCGTGCCCAGCCGCGAAAGGGCATAGCCCCATTCCTTGAAACGGTTCCTCTCACCGTTCAGGTCGCAGAGCACGAGAGGAGGCGATGCTTGGTCACGAAGAAGTGGTTTGATTGCGGTGGCAAGGGCTTCGCCCGCATCGTGGCCCGCGATCGAAGCAGCGCACTTGGTCTTCATGGCACCCGCAAGAGTCGCCCAGGGCACAAGCCCACGCTGGCGCGCCTGGGATTCTTCTTCGAGCAGGAAGAAGGCCGCGGCCTCGCCCGGGGAGAATCCGTCCAGGTTGCGCGCGCTCTTGATACGATAGTTCTCATCAAGCGGCCTGAGCCACTGCGGAAAGAGGTAGGAATCAGCGCCACCGACGATGGCGTGCTTGATCTTGCCTTCGCGCAGATGCGCGCGGGCCGTCTCACACAAGTCCAACGCCGTGCCCGAGCCGCCGAATTCATATTGCTCGATCGGGAAAGCGTCCCTCCCCACCAGATCGTGAAAATGCCGACAGAACTCGGGTTGGTCGGAGGGGCCAAAACTGGGACGGTCTTTGGGCAAGCTGCAGTAGAGCCCGATGTCTTGGGTGGATTCAGCGGGAAAGCCCGCCTCTTGCCAGAGATCCGAGAAGGCGTGGGCCGCGAGCAAGGCCAACCAGCGCGTGGGATGTTGCTGGTCGCGCGCGGAAGTCGCCAGATGACTGATGGCTGATGCCACCAGCGGGTCGGCTGGCTCCGAATCGGGGTCCTCGGCTCGACATTCGAAAACCTGTGGGCACTCATGCTTGCGGGAAAGATTGGCTCGTACGGAAGTGAAGGTCTGGGTTGCGTTCGCGCCGACCGGCGAGACCATGCCCACCGCGCTGATCACGAGATTGCCACCCGTCACCTGACGCGTTCCGACCGACTGTGGAGAGGAAGCCATAGCCTGGCGACTAGTTGACCTTGACCGATGCGCCCTTGATCCGATTCGTGCCCGTGGCGTGCGATTCAACGAACGCCCCACGAATCGCAACCTTGCCGTTCTTGCGCAGGCTGATGCTGGCGTTCCCGCAGCGAAGCACGATCTCGTCGCGCGCCTCGAAGGACACGCTCTTCCCATCGATCTTCACGTCGAGCACCTGGCTCGGCGCCCGCGAGGTGGGAGCGGTCGACTGGACCAGGCCCACCAAGATCGGCTTTAGCGGATCGCCGCCGCCGAACAGGAGGACGGCTTCGGCGTGCGCGGCCGCGGCAGCCTGCAGCGCCTCGCGGCCCAGCGGAACCGCCAGGACGGCCGGCAGCGGGCCAGCGGTGTTGCCCGGGTAGTCGACCAGGGCAACACCATCCTGGTCGAGCTCGACCAGACGCCCAAGCTGGGCGTGCGGCAGGGCTTCGCGGCGCGTGCCGATGGAGATGACATCATTAACTCGTTGCGTCTTGGTTGTCTTGCCCATGAAGTGCCTCCTACAATAGCCGACTCTGGCACGGGAATAACCACCGGGTTTCTGGGCATAGTGGGAATCTACACCGACCCAGGATCTGGCTTGGGGAACTCAGGTGCAAGCTGCGTTCTGCGCGTGGCTGCTCTCCTTGATCTGGGTCAGACCCCGCGCCCCTTTCAGCGTCTCCTGTAGGTCGGTTTGATCACGCCATCGGGGGATTGAGGGAATAGCGGGACGTCTGGGGCTTGCACCCGCCGGCTGGGCACATGTTTTCTTCCGAGGCCGAGCGGATGCTTCTCGATTGCTTCTGGCTTGGGCGGGACCAATCCTACGGTGGGCAGTGGCCCGGCTGGCGTCGGCGTCGCGATAGCTGCGGGTATGGGGGTGGAAGCTGCCGCCGGAGGAATTGGCACTTCACGGGCGGGCGCCTCCTCGATGGGCGAACGCTGGGCCTCGCCGGCTGTCGGGCGGAGGAACCAGAGGAATAGGCCCGCTCCCAGAGCCGCACACGCTAGCGTGAGCCCGACGAACATCGCTGTGTGGGACGGTTTCCACGATCTCGCTTTTCCGCGCCTGCCCTTTGAAGGCGCCGACCGGCGCCTTGCGGGCGCAGCCTCGACCGAGGCCGGCAGGGGATCGCGCCGTGCCCGGCGCCGGCTGGCAACCGCGGCTGGCCGCCGCGGCACGCGCCCTTCCACGTTTGTGGTCAGCACACGGGTAGGACGAAAAGCCGGAGTGGCAGGGACACCCGCAGCGAGGTTTGGAACTGCTGGTCCCTCATCCAGAAGGACGGTTCTTGGGATCGCCGCTGAAGGCGGGGTTTCCTCCGATGCGGGCACGGCAGCCGGCTCGGGAAGCGCGGTCCGCAGGACAGCGACGATCTCCTCCATGCAGAAGGGGCGTCGCGCCGGATCTTTCTCCAGCATGGTGGCCACCAAATCGTCCAGGGCCGGCGGCAGCTCCGGACGCAGCTCGCGGATCCGGGGTGGCAACTCGTGAGCGTGGGCTGACACCAGGTCCCAGATGTCGGTGTTCTGGAACGGGGGGCGGCCAACCAGCAGTTCGAACAGGACACAGCCAAGCGCATAGATGTCCGAACGACGGTCCACCTCGCCGCCGCTGCACTCTTCGGGGGGTGAATACCGGAGTATGGAGGCGGGCAACTCCTTGCCCGGCGCCATTTGGCGGATGCGAGACAGAAAGTGGTTACCCAGACCAAGTTCCAGGAGTCTGACCGTGACCTGCAGCCCAGGCTGGCTGGCCGGAACCAGAAGAACCGGCTCGGGTCGTAGGCAGAGATAGAGGAAACCAGCCCCATGCACTGCGCCTAGAGCTGCCGCGATCTGTACAGCGACCTGACGGATGGTGTTCAGATCGGGAACTAGCCCACCATCTCGCTGCAGCCGCTCGGAAAGAGACTCGGCCTCCACGTGCTCCCTGACCAGATGAACAGTTCCATCGTCGAGGCGATCGCACTCTAGAAGGTCAACAAATCCCGGGTGGCGAAACCCCAGAACCGCGCGCATCCCCGCGAGAAGTTCGTCTGCGGCACCGGTGGCAGCATCGGTCGGCAGAATGACGACGTCCACGGCCTGACCAGCGCGAACTTCCTGTCTCACGTGCACATCGCCAAGAGGCCACGAAACCGCACGGCCTATGATCTGTTCTGCGGCCATGAAACCTGCCCGGATCATTAGCACGTCCGCGCAAGAGAAGCCCAAATCGGTGGAATCGAGAAGTCGCTGGATATGGGAACCCTGAAAGGGTTNNCCGCGATGGTGCGCCGCCGGCGGAGCCGGCGGGCTCCCCACGCGACTAGCGCTGGTCGGTCGGAGGCAGCTCGATAAGCGGTATCTGGTCCTTGAGTTTGGCTTTGAGATCGACCCCGATCAGAGGAGGAAGCTGCAGCTCCTTGGAATCAGAGATGGCTGGCTTGAGCCAGTCGTCATACGGAACGTAGGAAAGACGGCGAGGCTCCATGCCACCGTCGCCCAATCCTTGACGCGGCCACGGGATGTCGATCTGGGCTGCGTGGGCGGCCAGGGACAGCAAGAAAGTGAGCGGATTGTACGAGTAGATGACCTGATTCAGGGGAAGTCCGGCATGCTTCGCCAGAGCGTCCGTCCAGAACACGTAGGGCTTTATGGCCACCTCGTAGATCCTCTGGCGCTCAACTTCGGGTATTCCCGACAGCTCGCGCAGGCCCATGAACTCGGCTAGCGTGGTGCGGTCTCCCCATTCGTGGCGATGCAGCACGACCAGCCGACGCAGAGCTTGCCTCTTGGCCTGATCGGCCCCGTGGAACAGGTCACGCAGCTCACTTGCGTCGATCTGCGAGTCACCGTTCTTGTCCACCAGATTGATAAGGGCGGCTCTGCGAGCAATCGGACCGTCGGCCGCCGCGTTCATCAGACGGAAGGTCCGCTCCAGGGCAGCGGGGGGTTTGTCAGCGGTGAATATCTCGAAGTGGAGTTCCGGGCCTTGCTCGGAGCCGCGGTTCACCGTGCCGAGGAATCCAACGACGTCGCCTGTTTCGATCCGCTCGTCAAGCAGGGTGACCGCGCCGGACTCCAGCTTGGCGCGCGCCTCTGCCCTTTCGGGTTTCGCGAGGGCCCGCATCCACGCCAGTGGATTCGTCTCCGACGGAGGTGGCAGGGACAGGTGGGCCAAGAGCGAGTAGAACGTGAATGGTAGGCCGTCCAGCTCCGCTTCGTGTCGAATCAGCACGAATGAGGTCGAGCTGCCCTTGCTCTCCGCCCATCGCGCTGCCACGAGACGCCCTCGCGCAGGGGCGAATACCGGTGCGTCCCGTAGGCCCCTCAGGTGGACGCCCGAATGCCACAGCCGGGCTGGCGCCAAGGGAAAGAAGCCGGTAACTCGTTCCTCACTGCTGAAGAACGCGGCCTTGCGCGCACTCAGCAAATCGTCGCGAGTGCGGGGGACTTCGCTGAAGGCGCGAAGTTGCATGGGAAACGAGAACCCCTGCAAGGCACGCGTGAGCCACATCCAATCGAGAGCCCCGGGATCCCATTTTTGTTTCTGCAGGTCGACGTGCAGGTGGCCAACGATGCCATGGAAAGCCAGCGGGTCTTCGAGGGTGTTCAAATAGGGCCTGCCGTCCTCTTCCGGGATGATTGGCTTGATCTTGGGGAAGAGGCGGAGGAGGGTTCGAGTCAACGCCAGGAGCGAGTCGTACTGCTCGGG
>PMJO01000025.1 GCA_003158455.1 Myxococcales bacterium
GACCCGCGCGTGCTCGGCGTAGAAGAGTGGGTGGCGCCAATCGCCGCCTTGCGCTTCTATGATCTTGAGACGACGGATCCCGTAGCCGGGTGGCAGTAGGGTCACGTGCACGCTCTCGAAATCGCCGCTCACTGCCTCCGATGCGTTCAATTGCTTGTGGGTGAAGTGGGCGGCGATCGGATCAAGCAGGACACGGATGATGATCGTCAGGGCAAGCAGCAGTCCAAGGCCAAACAGTGCGCGGCGCGGCCACCCGGGATGACGGAAATGGTCAAGCACGCTCACCGGCGATCACCTTCTTGAATTTGCATGCGGTCTCCCGTGCCGGCTGGTTGCGCCCCAGTCGATTAGACTGGGCCGCGACCCACGCTCGAGTGTTTGAGGCCTAAGACCACGACAGCACGGTAACAAACTTGTGTTGTCGTTGAAGTGCGCAAGCGTTGCACTATCTGTGCCACTTTTGTGATGCCGATGGGGTGAGGCGGGCAGAGATCAACGGTGGCGGCCAATGGATGCGCACCTTCAAGACCCAGAGTTCATGTCAGCGTTCGGACCGAGGTTTCGCGATTCCACTGCCGCGTTTTCGCCGCGGCAATACCTGTCCGGGGGCCGCATCTCATACAGGGCTCGGGCAAAATCGTCCCTATTTCCGTCGCGGGAGCACTACATGTGGCATCAAATACCGCATGAACGATCGAGTCATTGATGGGCCCTCCTGACTTTTTCCCAGCGAACAGGAGAACTGGATGTTTTCGGTGGCGAGCAATTTCCACGATGAGCTTCCCGGGCGGCTGGCCGGGATGGAAGTGGACGAGCTATTTGGATCCTGCGACGTGATCAGGCGGCCAGGTCGCGGTATGCCGGGGCCCGTTCCGGTGGATTCACCACCCCAACTACGTCGCGGTATTTCTCGAGCTGCTCGCCTTGCCGCTGGTGCACGCCGCCTGGCTCTGCGCCGCAGTCGGCTCAGCCGCCCACATCTGGGTTCTGCGCCATCGCGTGCATGCCGAGGAAGCCGTGCTGCTTGGTCATCCGAGCTACCAGGCTGTGATGGCGGATAAGCCGCGCTTCATCCCGCGGCCTCTTTCAGCGGCAGTCCAGGGCTTCTTTGCCTTTGTTCGCCTTGGTCGTCCGCTATTTCTCCTGGGCGGGTTCTTGCTTTACGGCCTGGGCGCAGCCGTGGCGCTGGCGCAGGGCCGGACCATCAATCCATCTGTGTATTTGCTCGGGCAGGCGGTCTGCACAGCCTTTCACCTGATGACCCACTATGCGAATGACTACTTCGACTACGACGCGGATCGCGCCAACGCCACGCCCACACGCTGGTCGGGTGGAAGCCGCGTGCTGACGCGCGGGGAACTCCCGCGCTGGATCGCCCTGGCCGGGGCACTGGCTCTGGCAGCCGGAGGAATTGCCACGACAATCGTGCTGGCGGTCCGGCACCCGGGCCCCCTGCTCATCCCCATCGCCATGGCGATCCTGGTCTTCTCGTGGCTCTACAGCGCCCCGCCGCTGCGCTTGCATTCGACCGGGTTGGGCGAGCTGGACGTCGCCCTCGTAATGACCACGTTGGCGCCGTTCTTCGCATTCTACCTGCAGGCCCCGGACTTGCTTGGCCTGCGCACCTTGCTGCTGGCCATTCTTCCCCTCTGCTGTCTACAATTCGCGATGATCTTGGCGGTGGAAGTGCCGGACGCCATCGGAGATTCGATGGTTGGCAAGCGAACCCTGGCGGTTCGTCTGGGTCGCCCGCGTGTCGTGCGTTTGTACGCAACAGTGGTCGTCCTCGCCTACGCGGCGTTGCCCGTTCTTGTGGCGGCCGGTCTGCCTCTGGTTGTCGCACTAGTCACGGCCTTGCTCGCGCCCCTTGCCGCGTGGCGAATCTGGTGTGTGCGTGGCAGCTGGGCGCTGCGGCCCGAAAACTGGGAAGGCTTCACTTTCTGGGCCGCCGCTCTGTTGGTGCTCACCGCCGCCGCCGAGATCGCGGGATTCTTGCTGCTGTAGCTTTTGGCCAGATTCCTGCCATAGGGCACCCATTTAGTGCTATTTCGGCGCGGACGCCTTAGTTGCGTCCCGAAGCCGTGTGCGCAATTCGCACAATTTTGCGAGCGATATTCTCGGGTGAAAGGACGAAATCTATCCACCCGCTTGCGATTGCGCTTTCGGAACGGCCGGTGGTTGCGCTGAGAATTCTTTGGGTTGCAGGGCTCATTTCTCGCCTCTGCTTGGCGCCGTCGGCGGCGGTTGCTTACCGCCTCGGGAGCGCTCGGCCACGCCGGCCGACTTTGTCGCGCCCGGAGGCACGGCGCTCGGACGCTGGTCACGTGGCGGCGGAGCCTGGTCGGGCGCACGCGCGCCGCTCTCCTTACCGCCGGACACCGCTTGCTCGACTATCGCGTTCATCTCCCCGCCCATGAGCAGGATGAACGCGGTGATCAAGAACCAGGTCAGAAGCGCGATGACGCCGCCGATCGAGCCATAGGTGAGGTTGTAGCTGCCGAAGTGAGACACGTACGTGCCAAAGCCCCAGCTCGCCAGGAACCAAACAAATGTCCCAATCACGGAGCCCGGCGTGATGAACTTGAATTTCTGCTCGACATCGGGCAGCAGGTAGTAGCTGAAAGCGGCGCCGAGCGTGATCATGATCGCAACGATCGGCCAGCGGATCCATCTGAGGACAAACACGTACTCTTCGGCGACGTGGAGATAGCGGGCCGCCCACAGACCGGCGCTGCCGCCCGCCACCAGCAGGGCGACATAGCTGATCGTGGCCGCGCCGTCGCCGACCTCGTTGTCCTCGTACGCCTGGTAGAGACGCTTGAATAGCCCCGGCCAGCTCAGACGCAGACGCCACGACAAGTTCAGGTTCCCTCCCTCCGGTCAATCCAACGCGCCTCGAAAGGGCTCGACCAGATAGTGTTCTACCTGTCACCCATGGGTGACACCACACTCGCCTTTGTTACCAAACCGTGCCGGTCACTGCCCGTGCGACAACGACTCGTAGGAAACAGGGGCGCCGTCCGCGGGCTGACGAAGGCACACAATTGCTGTTCCTCTTTGTCGCGTCACCTCCTGATATTCGATGCGTGTTCTGGCTCTACTTCTTGTCGATCGCGGTGCCGGCCTTCTCGACTCTCTCGCCGGACTTGTCCATTTCGTCGGACGCCTTCTGGGTGCGTTTGGCGTGCTCCTTGTGACTCTTGGCGGACTTCTCCATCCGCTCACCCTTGGCCTTTTCCGCGGCTCCGGCGCGATCCAATCGCGCACCTTCGGCCGCGGTGCTGTCGTGCTTCTTCAGTGACTTGGCGTCCTTCTGCATCTGTTCGCCCTTGTCTTCCTTGGCTTCGGCCGCGCCCGCGGTTTTCTCGGCGGCCTTCTTCTCGCGCACGGCTTTCTTCTCCTGGGCGTTGCCCTTGGCTTCGATGGCGTTGCCCTCTTGCTGGACGGCATTCTCGGCGGCGTTTGCGGTTGCGGTCATGGCCAGCAGAGCGGACAACGAGGCTCCGAGAAGGAAGTTCTGAATATGCATTTGGTCTCCTTGTGGTGGTTGTGCCTCCGGACGCGTAGCGAACACGGCGGACGCGGCGACCTGAGGAAGCAAAGACAAGGCCAACCGTGCGCAAGGCTGAACCCGGAAACCAAGACCCAGTGACAATTCGCACCCCGATCGTAATCTGGTGGGTATGACATGCAAGTGTCGATGGCCAGCGATCAGTGTGGCGCTATGGCTGACCGGGGTTGCTTGCGCACGCACGACTTTTGCGCCACATGGACGCAAGCGAGGGAGGCACGAGCGGAACTACTGGAGGGACGACCAGTGCCGGCGGAACGACGACGGCAGGATGCAACCCGCACGCTGGTGGGTGCCGTCCCGGTTCATAGATCCAACTGGATTCCGACCTCGACCACTTGCTCGACCGGGATCCAGAAATGGTCGGTCGTGCTGCGTGCGTTGCGTGCCAGGAGCCCCGAGGATGAGTGCGGCTCCGCCGGGACCAACCAGCGGCCGAGCCGCCGCAGTGGGTTCGATCGAATCTGCCATGTCGCAACCGGAAGAATGCCCCAAAATGGACCGGAGCGGTCAAATCCTGGACGATCGCCTTTCGGTCGTCAGGCTGCACGATGACGAACAGATGCCCGCTCGTCATCTACGTTCCCGGCCTGACCCCGCGTGCGGGTGCGAGCCGCGGCCGCCAGGGTGAAAAGGCCGATCGTGGGCGAGGCCAGGTAGGTCATGGAGGCGAACACGGAGGCCATTCCGCAAGAGGCAAGGCCAGGGTGAACAAGTCAGCCAGGTGAAACCCGCGGATCATGGAGAAGTGTCGTGGCGGTGACCGGCCAACGGAGCACGTGCCACGCGAGGTGCGTGCCGGCCGACTAGACCTTCAGGGCCGTAGTGCGGAGAAGACGCCCAGGGCGCCGCAGAGGATGATGCCCGCGATCAAGACGACACGGGCTACCTTCATCAGGCCCGTGCGCCCGACCGGCTTCCCTCCCTTGGGGCCAAGCCCGGTGAGAACGACGCCAACGACGAGGAGCACCGTTAGTCCCAGCCAAACGAGGGAATTCATTGGCGCACCATACGCCGCCGCTTCATCGCCATTCGCTCGTAGTACAAGCTGGGCCTACAGGGCAATCCAGACCTTCCCCGAATCCACCTTCGTTGCATAAGTGCGGATAGCCTGCGTTTGGATGTGCTCCATCAGCATGCCGACGTTTGCGAGCAGACGCCCAATCTTGGGAGGAGCGGGCTCGTTGCCTGGGTCGTGGGGGACCGGACCCGCCAGCGCTTCGCCGGTCGCGATGTCGAACTGAGCGCAATGCATGGGGCAGGTGAGAACAGTGCCGACGAGGGTTCCCATCTCGAGCGGCGCGTTCATGTGGCCGCACCGCCGTTCGACGGCGTAGAAGCGACCCCCATCGTTGCCGACGACAATCTCGCGCCCTTCCACTTGAACGACCTTCATGCCGCCGGGGGCGAGGTCTTCGATTGCGATGGCAGAAACGTAGCGTTCACCCACGATTCACCTCCGAGAGAGGAATCTGCGGCAATGCGTCCGGGTCCGTGACGTCCTTGTGNNCAGGGGCAGAACGGGATGCCGTGCTTCTGCTCGAGCAACACTTCTTGTTCCAGCAGGAAGTTCTTGAGCTCCTCATCGGGAGTGAACTTGTAGCCGAGGCGGTTGACCACCTTGGCAAAGAAGGTGTACAGGGCTCGTTTCCTCGACTCGATCGTCATGATAGCTGCCTGTCAGAGCCCGAGGAGTTCCTGGTAGCGCCCCGGGTTGTAACCCATTATCACGGCGTCACCTATCCGCACGAAAGGAAAACCAGTCGCGCCGTGCGCGTCCAAGTCGAGCATGACTTTCTTCTGGGTGGCCTCGTCTGCGAGGTCGTAGTCGATGAACTTGATCGGCACGCCGTGCTGCTTGAAGAAGTCCTTGGCCTTCCTGCACCAAGGGCAGGTCGAGAGTGTGTACATACTGACGTCCGGCATTGTTTTCCCTTTCAGCCGAGATTGATAAACAGCCTGCCGTTTTCGCTACGCACGGGGTAGACCGCCAGTCGCACTTCGGGCGCATCCAAGAACTCACCCGTCCGAACGTCGAAGCGCCAGTCGTGGCACGGGCAAGTGATGACCCCGGCAGCGAGCGAGCCGGCGAAGATCGGACAACCCATGTGCGCGCAGGCACCGGAGACCGCGTAGACCGTTCCGTCGACCCGCGCCATCACCACGTTGAGCCCCCGGGGGTACGCGGGCTGCATGCCACCCTCGGGCAGCGATGCATCGTCCATGACAGAGATCCAATCGGTCGCGGCCACGGTTGAACCACCTTGCATTCATACCTCCCCGAGGTCCTTGCCCATGGCGTCCTTGACCTCAACCGTGACTCCACTTCCCTTGGCCATGCCTCTGGCTGACACAAGAGAAACGATGAAGAACAGCAGTATGGCCTTTCGCATGATTCTTAATCGTTGGATGCGTGAGCACCGGAGGTTGAAACAGGTTTTCCGGATTCGCCTAGCTCGGCACGAGCCCGCTCTACACCTTGCAGGAATGCCTGCATTCCAGACACGGGGTGCTGCCGAGGTCGGAAAACGTCTTGGGAGTATCGCTCATCGTCTGGTCGGTCACGACGGTGGTCACGGTCGAGTACCTCGGTTTCATGATGTGCGCAGATAACAAGGCGATGGTGGCGAGTTCAGTCGCGCTCGGCACTCACCGTGATCGCGCCGCTCGGATCCCTCTGGACCCGCACCGTCCAGGGCCGGCAGCAGACCTCGCAATCCTGCACCAGCACGGATTCGCCAGGCTCGAAATCCGCAGGCTCGATTTCGACGGCGCCCGGCTCGCCGCAGAACGGACATTCGACCTGGAAGATCATCGCCTCAGCCTGACCGACCCGACCGCCTCTGGCCAGGAGCCCTGCGTTGAAGATTCGGTCTGCACCCTGGGATGCCGGTCCTCGCACCAATCTCCGACCGGAGTGGAGGCCGCCAGTTCTTGAGCTAGCCTAGGGCCGAAACAATCGAGGAGAGTCGCATCATGGCCCTGGATAAAACCCTACTTCTGCAAGCCGCAACCATCGCTCGCGGGCTTGCCATAGATGCCGTGCGCGCCAGCGAAAGTGGTCACCTGGGATTGCCGCTGGGCTGCGCCGAGATCGGGGCAGTGTTGTATGGCTACGCTCTCGTGCACGACCCCGAACATCCTGGCTGGCTGAATCGCGACCGCTTCGTGCTATCGGCGGGTCACGGTTCGATGTTTCTCTACGCTTGGCTGCACCTCAGCGGTTACCGCGAGATGACGCTCGACGAGATCAGGCGCTTCCGCCAGCTCCATTCCAGGACGCCCGGTCACCCGGAACTGACTCACGCGCCAAGCGGCGTGGAGACCACCACCGGCCCCCTTGGGCAAGGCGTGGCCAGCGCGGTCGGCATGGCAGTCGGCGCCAAAATGGCGGCGGCGCGATTCAACACGCCGGAGCATCCGATTTTCGATCACCACATTGTTTGCTTGGCCGGTGATGGCTGCATGCAGGAAGGGGTGGCGATGGAAGCGGTGGCGTTCGCGGGCCACCAAAAGCTCGATAACCTGATCCTGATCTACGACTCCAACGCCGTCACCCTCGACGCCATGGCGGACGCCACCCAGAGCGAAGATACTGGCAAGCGTTTTGAAGCCATCGGCTTCGACGTTCAGACCGTCAGCGGTCATGACATGGATGTCTTTTACGCTGCATTCGAACGGGCCAAGATCGCTGGCTCGGGCCGGCCGCAGCTCATCATCGCCAAGACCCTGATCGGCAAAGGCATTCCCGAGATCGAAGGCACGCAGAAGGCGCACGGTGAAAGCGGCGCCCAGTTCGCCGTGGCCGCCCGCAAGGGGCTCGGCCTTCCCGACGAGCCCTATTACGTGTCGCCGGAGGTGCAGCGTTACTTTCAAGAGCACCGGAGAAAGCTCGCCGCCGCCTACAAGGATTGGGAAACGACGTTCTCTGCATGGCAGAAGGCCAATCCCAAGTTGGCCGAGATCTTGGCGGCCTCGCGGGCGTCGCTGCAGACCCTGCCGCAGGACACCGCCCAGAAAGCGCCGGATGCAGCTAATCTGCTCGCCGCCATTGCGCCGTTCGACCCCGGCGCCAAGCTCGCCACCCGTAAAGCCGGGCAAGATGTCCTGCAATTGCTGGCGGCGAGGACTCCGCTGCTTATCGGCGGCAGCGCCGATCTCTATGGCTCGACGCTGAACTACATTGGCGATCTCAAGACTGGCAACGACGATTTTCTCTGGGGACATCGCGCTGGCCGCAACATCCGCTTCGGTATTCGCGAGCATGGCATGTGCGGCATCTTGAACGGCATTGCCGCCCATGGGTTTTTTCGCCCGAGTGGCGCCACCTTCCTGGTTTTCGCAGACTATTGCCGCGCCTCGATCCGGATCGCGGCGCTGAGCCGCCTGCCCGTGATCTACGTCTTCACTCATGACAGCGTGGGTGTCGGCCAGGACGGCCCGACCCACGAGCCGGTCGAGACCTTGCCCAGCTTGCGTATCATCCCTCACCTCGACGTGATTCGTCCCGCCGATCCGGAAGAGACGGCCGGCGCGTTCGTCGCGGCGCTGGAGCGCACAGACGGTCCGACGTTGCTCGCGCTGTCGCGCCAGGCAGTGCCGACCTTGAACGAGATACCGCGCCAGAAGCGCCGCGAGGGCGTGCTCAGAGGCGGCTACGTCGCCAGGCAGGAGAGCACGTGCCTGGAGCTGGTCCTACTGTCAGCCGGAAGTGAGCTACAGCACGCGCTGAAGGCCGCGGACGTCCTCGGGCCCGGGACTCGCGTCGTTAGCATGCCATCATTTTTTCGCTTCAATCGTCAGCCGGCCGAGTATCGCGAGTCGGTCCTGCCGGGCAGCTGCCGCCGGCGGGTGGCCATCGAGGCGAGCGTGTCGAGCACGTGGGCGCCCTACGTCGGCCTCGACGGTGTCGCGATCGGCATCGACCGCTTCGGCCTGTCGGCGCCCGGCTCCGAGGTAATGAAGGAGCTCGGCATAACTGCCGAGCACATGGTCGAGGTCGCCCGCGGCTTGAAGTAACCATTCCTTATCGATGGACACTACGGGAGTCACGGCCGATGAGGTATTCTGCTGAAGCCGCCGCCACAGAGGCTGTTCGCCGACTCGGCGCCGACGACCGGGCGGACCAACTACCTGCGCTTTCGCCTTCTCAGGAATCATCTCGAGCGTGAGTTCGGACCCGACAGCCGCGATCGGTACTGGGCTATACCCTAGCCGCTATCCTTGTCGTGTGCTTTCCGCAAATTCGTAGCGCCGCATGAAGGCGCGGTCGATGCGGTCCTTCAGCTTCCAGAGACATGCCCCCTCCATAGCCCAGCTGCCCCAAGTCGCCACCGCGCGCCGCTCGCCGAGGGAGAGCAGCGAAAGAAAGCGCCGCTGCGGCTTGTACTCGATAGGCATCTCGCCCCGCAACAGTCGCANNCGGTCTACCGTCAAGAAGCCGCGCGCGTCGGTGGCGAGCCGACTGTGGGCGAGCCACGGTGGGGCGGCGGCGCCAGTTGTCCACACGGTGAATGTGGTCTCGACAGCGGGGCCAATTGCGAAGCGCAGCGTCCCGGGCTTTACCTCGACCGTCTGGCGACCCTCGAAAAGATCGATCCGCGCCGCCTCGAGTGCGTGCGCAACGATTTGCCGCACGCGCTGCGGGTGCGTGGGCAGCAGCTCGTTCGTGACGAGCGAGATGGCCGCCCGGACGGGCCCCTTCAGTTGCAGACGATGGTGAATCGCGAGCACGACCTCGACCCCCGCCGCACCACCCCCAACAACGGTGATGCGCACCGGCTCGCTGGAACCCTCTTGCATCGACCGCAGAAGAGCGTCCCACGCGCGGAGAAACCCGCTCACCGGGTGGATGGGAACGACATGCTCGCGCGCGCCCGGTACTGACGCGAGATCGGGCGTGGATCCCGTATTGAGGGACAGCAAATCCCAGTTGATGGTCCGGCCATTGTCGAGTGCCATGGTCCTGGCCTCCGGGTCGACGGCGGCGACCTGCGCCTGCACCAGTTCGGCGCCAGCTCGACCGCACAGCCGGCCAAGATCGATGTGGCACTGCTGCCAATCGTAATGGCCGGCAATCAGGCCGGGGAGCATTCCGGAATACGGCGAATGGCGATCCGGGCTGATGACGCTCAGTCTGTGACCAAGAGCTGGCCGGGCACCGAATCGGCGCAGAACCTCGACGTGGGCATGTCCCCCACCGGCCAGCACTAGGTGCTTCACGGTGCTCCTGGCACGGACGATCGATGCGTCCCACTGCGCCCGTTGCCATACCAAGCAGCGAGTGCGCTCGCCGGCACGCCTAGCCGAAACAGGAGCGGGAGTAGGTTGACGAGCAGCGTGTAGTACAGAGGTCTCTCGATGAACCGCCTTCCGGATACGGTGACTCGGGCTGGTACCGTGCGGACAGTGCCTCGCGTCCACAACTTGCGGCCCAAGGCGAGGTCCTCCATCAATGGCAATTCCGGGTAGCCCCCCGCGTCCCAGAAGACTTCGCGTCGGAGGAAGATCGCCTGATCCCCGTAAGGAAGCTGGGAATAGCGCGAGCGGAGGTCCGCCAGGTGCAGGAGGGGGCTCCACCACGGTTTTGGCCCGACTCCGTCAGCGACTGTCCAGGTTCGAAAAGCGCCTGCCACAGTTCCAGGGCGTGCGAGTGCGCCTCGGATGCACGCGGCAGCGTCGGCAGGAAGGGAGACATCAGCGTGCAGGAAGAGGAGCACGTCTCCGGTCGCACGTCTTGCGCCTTCGTTCATCTGGCTGGCTCGTCCGCGTGGAGCCTCGACGAGCAGGACGCCGGGGAAGCTCCGCGCGATGGCCGGTGTCTGGTCGCTGCTGCCGCCGTCCACGACGATGACCTCGTAAAACGCGAGCCGTGCGAGCTCGCTCAGGCGCTTGCCGATTCGCGCCGCCTCATCGAGTACCGGCAACACAACCGAGATGCGGGGTGGGCCGCTCACCGAGGCCGCGACGCTCATGCTGACCTCCCGCGAGGCGTGATCCCGGCGAGGAAATGCGCAGTCCTCGGCGCGAAAATGTGTTGCTCGCGGAGCAGGCCCGCGAGCCGCCTGAGATCGGCGGGCACGTCGACGTCGAACCATGGCTCCGCCTCGGCCACGGCGAGGCCAGCCGAGCGCATTCGCGCCACCGTGTGCTCCCTGCTCGTCGCGGAACTCCATGGGAGCCCACGCAGCAGCCCCGACGGACATCGTCGCAGCCCGAGCAAGTAGAAGCCTCCATCCTCGCTGGGGCCGATGACCGCATCGTGTGCGGCAAGCTGCAGGCGCGCGGCATCGAGAAACCGGCGTGGCAGTCCCGGAAGGTCCGTGCCGATGACGATGGCCGCCTTGCTGCTTTCCAGAGCGAGGGACAACACTCGTTCCATTCGCTCGCCGAGATCTCCTCGACCCTGCGGCCAGACTTCGGCGCCGGTTGCCAGCTCCAGCGGCGACGGATCTCCGTCGCATGCCACGACGACGCGCGCCCACTCGCAGGATCTCGCCAGGGCGAACGTGTCCGCGAAGAACGCCGCCGCAAGTCCGGCCGCCTGGGCAGCGGTCAAACAGCGCGATAGCCGCGTCTTGACCAAACCGGGCAGCGGCGGCTTCACGAAGATGCAGAGAGTTGCTTTCGGCAGCATCGCGCTTCCTTCGTCATCTTCGCCAGGCGAGCAATCGTCGGAAGAAGCGAAGCACGCCCGGTGTCAGCCTGGTTCGCTGGTAGGAGTCTCCGAGCCGCTTCCACACCTCGGCCTCAGTCGGATAGGGGTGAATCGTCCGCGATAGGGCACCGACCTTTGCTTTTTCGGTCATCGCAAGCACGACCTCGCCGATCATCTCCCCGGCGTGTCGGGCGACCGCCGTGGCTCCCAGAATGTGACCGTTCTTGGCATCCACGTGCAGGCGCGCGAAGCCCTCAGGCTCCCCATCGAGCACGGCGCGATCGATCTCGGCAAGGGACACCGTGAGCGTCTGCAGCTTGAGACCGCGCTGGCGCGCCTCCTGCTCGTACAGGCCGACGTGGGCAATCTCCGGATCGGTGTACGTGGTCCAAGGAATGACGAGCGAGCTCGTGCGCTTGCGGCCAAAGAACAGGGCGTTCTGCAGGACCACGCGGGCCATGGCGTCGGCGACATGGGTGAACTTGTAGGCTGAGCAGATGTCGCCGGCCGCGAAGATCTTG
>PMJO01000239.1 GCA_003158455.1 Myxococcales bacterium
TCTTCGGTCGCTGGTCTGGGATGGCCGTCCAGGTCCGGCTGAGCCTCGACCGCAAGAAGTCGGCGCCTGTGCAACCGTAGGAGAGACGATGAAGGCTTGTCCATACTGCGCGATGCAAATACAGGATGCGGCCATCAAGTGTCGCTATTGTGGCATGATGTTGACGCCTGAGGCGTTGGCAAGAGTCCCGCCGAGTGCTACCCCTGCACCAACGCCCAAGGTTGGACCGATGGGACAAGACACTGCTGTCGTTCCCGGTAGGGGCACCGCCCTATCCTCGATTCCGACGCAATCCACGACATCTCCCTTGGAAGGCACGGGGCCGCGATCGGGATCTGGGCCGAGCGTTGGAGATGTTGACACCGACCGAGTCTTGCCTCATGAACCCCGCCGGGCAACAATGAAGCGATGTATCCATTGCGGGCACTTGAACCAGAACTCGGAACAGAGGTGTGTTTGTGGAGGTGATCTCAAGAACGCCACAATTATTGATCCCGACAATGAACGGATACACAAGAAGGATAGTTCAGAGGCGGCAAGCGTTTCAGCGGTCTCAGCCACTGACCATTCATCTGGACACATGGTTTTTGTAGACTGTCCTGCCTGTCACGACAGGGATTTCCATGTGCTTTGCTCCAATTGCTTGAGCGGTACGAACTTTGAACTGTTGGATGCGGGCGCAGGATGTGCCTGCGGCAACGTGGTCGAGCGCATTAGGTGCGTGTGTAACACAGTGGTCGACAAGCGCTTCTTCCGTCTGGATGGCGAACGAGAAACGCGGGATAGGGGTGCTGCGGTGGCGGCGCAGAAGGAGGCGGTTCGGAAACGGACAGTTGCCGCGAACGCCGACAAGGGAGGGGCGGGATTCTGGACTACTGGTCGAATACTTCTTGGTGTCGGGATTCTGATTGCGATCTTCGCATTTATTGGAGTCTGCTCGAACAATAGCAGCGGGGTCAGTATTTGCGAAAAGCGCATTCGGGAGTCACTTAAGGACCCAGAGAGCGCTGAGTTCTCCGGTTGGGAAACTTACACTTGGAAGGCAAGTGGAAAGCGCGCTCGTGTTACGGTGAATGTTAGAGCGAAGAACTCCTTTGGAGCATATCTCAGCCGGCAATGGACCTGCCATTTTTCGGAAGATGGTAGTTTTATCTTGGCCGATCAGGACTGAAGAGGTGTCCAGAATCGACTCCGAACAGGCGACAGAGGGGCTCACCTGGCATAGCTGGAAGCGATCTCGCATAAGGGCGGGATTTCGATCGCGCCCGGCGCGATCACTCGGATTGCTCTTCGCCCGCGCTTTCAAGTGCTTGGCCCATCTTGGAGGCACGGTCTCAACGATCGTCGAGACGCGTTTTGCCCTGATCGTTTACAACAAAGGGGATCGTGGCAAGGTCGTCTACCGGTCCCGGCTAGGCGGGATGTTGAATTTCTACTATCGCGAGGCTGCCTGAGGTCCGGCGATGACTTATTGGACATCACGGGAATCCAGAATGTCTTGGCTCGTAGCTGCGCTGCCCTTCAAGCCTGCCTTCCTCACTATCGCCGAGTCGCGTTCGCAGGCGATCGGTTCTAGACTACTGCAGATTTGTCGTGGCACCGGCACGGCTGTTGTTGTTCTCGTTCGATTCGGCGTGGTAGTTCGTCGGATCGACGATCGCACCAACGTAGTACGTCCCGTTTGCCATAGACGCCGGCGGCACACAAGTGACCGTCGCAGTCAGCGTTCCGCTTGTATTCAAGACAGTATTACTGAATTGCGCGGTGGCATCCGAATCGGTTGAGCACTGGTTGTCACTCGACGTGATCGTCGCATCAGATGACAAGTAGACCCGCACGAGAACGTACGTGCCATTGGTCAGAGCCCCACCTGTTCGATCGATTCGCACCGTTACAGCGTTGTAGGCTCCCTTCCCCATCGCGCTCTGCCCCGAAACGCTCCCGACCGTGAGATCCGGCAGTTGCGCTGCGGCACTGATCGTGAAGCTGCTGTCTGAGAAGTCCCACACCTGCCCACTCATCGCGCTCACCGACATCGTATACCCGCTTCCAGCCGTGTAGCTCGACGGGATCGTCCACGAGTAGCTCCCGCTGTTCGATGCAGACGTCGTGATCACCGCCTGCGCCGTCCCGTTCAGGTACGGCTGGATCTGTACTGTCCCAGCCACTGCTGTCGACGTCCAAGTGATGTTCTGCGTACTTCCCGCCTGCCACGTCTCACCGCCGTTCGGCGATGTCACCTGGATCGCGCCTATTGAAAATACGGCGTCGCTCCTGTCATTCACGCTCCCACCGGCGTAGTAGCCGATGACCTTCACCATCGCATTCGCTGACCCGGGGCCCGTCACCGTTGGCCAATCGTAGTACGCTGCCGAGCCACCCAACCCGGTCACCAGGTTCCCCCACGAGCCGCCTCCATCTCTCGACAACTGCACGTCGAAGCTGCTGAACGTCCCGTTGCTCGTCGTCCACGCAACCCGCTTGTTGCTCGCCCCTACTCCCCATGTCTCGCCACCATTTGGACTGCTCACCGTTACCGTCGGCACCGCTGCTGCACTGATCGTGAAGCTGCTGTCTGAGAAGTCCCACACCTGCCCACTCATCGCGCTCACCGACATCGTATACCCGCTCCCAGCCGTGTAGCTCGCCGGAATCGTCCACGAGTAGCTCCCGCTGTTCGATGCAGATGTCGCAATCACCGCCTGAGCCGTCCCGTTCAGGTATGGCTGGATCTGTACTGTCCCAGCC
>PMJO01000288.1 GCA_003158455.1 Myxococcales bacterium
GCCTCGGCCACGCTGGTGTCGACCTGCATCTTGCGCAGATCCTCGGCGATGACAAAGAGAATGGGCGCTTGCAGCGAAGCAGCCACCGTCTGGCCCACGTCCACGTTGCGCGAGATCACCGTGCCGTCGGTGGGCGACACGATGTCGGTCAGGGCCATGTTCACCTCGGCCTGGTGCAAGATGGCCTGGGCCTGCTTGACATTGGCTCGGTCGGCCTCGACCTGGGCCAAGGTGGTTCCGGCGTTGGACTCCGCGGTATCGAAATCCGAAGGGGCGATGAGCTTTTCTTTCGCCAGGTTGCCCTGCCGCTGGAACTGCCGCCCGGCGAACTGGGCCTGCACCTCGTCCTTATGCAATGTCGCCTTGGCCTGGGCATAGTTTGCCCGCGCGTTCTCCAGCGCGGCCTGGAACAGGCGAGGATCGATCTTCGCGATGACCTGCCCCTTCTTCACGGTCGAGTTGAAATCGGCAAAGAGTTTCTGAATCGAGCCGGACACCTGGCTGCCTACCTGCACGGTGACCAGCGCCGACAGGGTTCCCGTGGCGGTGACCCGCGCAGTAATACGGCCCCGATCCACTGCCGCGGTTTCCCACTGCACCTTGGGCTTGCCCGATCGCCGCTTCAGTACATAGGACGTGCCCGCGACCAACGCCAACACCAGGACCAAGGCACCCCAGAACTTGGTCGACTTGAGCCAACTCATGCGTATTTCCTGCCCACTATCTATCGCGCGCCCGCGTTGCTGCCAGCCCATTCTTTGCCGTCGCCAAGCCAGGTGGCGAAAGTCGGTCTAGTTCATCCAGATTGTCCACCATCCGACGGAGCCAGACCCGCAGGGTCGCGATCTCGTCGGCGGAAAAATGCGCAACCGCGGCCTTGCGAACTTCCTGCGCCACGGCCAGGCAACGCGCGCCGAATTGCTCGCCCTTGGGGGTCAGCACCATCCGGCGACGCCGACGGTCGCCGGGGTCACTGTCCAGGCGAACCAGCTTGCGCCGGCTCAGGGCAGCCAGCACGCGGGACGCGGTGGGCTGGTCCATGGGCAAGCCGGCCAGGATGTCCGCCAGCGACGCGCCCTGGCGCTCGATCAGCGCCACCAGCAGCCAGAATTGCTGGTTCGAAAGCACCAAATCGCGTACCCGCATCTCCACCGCCTGACGCTGCCGGCGTCGCAGGGCAGCCAGCAAAAGCCCGACCGGTACTTGCTTTGCTAACATATGCTGTGCTATATATTTCTCTACTCCGTCCGCATTGTCAACTCGGAAGGCTCTTTTTTCACCACAGAGAGCACAGAGAACACTGAGGCCGGAAAGGAAGAAGGGATTCGGACAGGCACATAACCCACCCTTCTTTCTTTCTTTCTTTCTTTCCGATCCCTCTGTGGCCTCAGTGCTCTCTGTGGTGAAATAGCTAACTACAGATCCAGGTCCGCCTGGGCCGCGTGCTCCATGATGAACTTGAAGCGTGCCTCGACGTCTTTGCCCATCAGCTCGGTCAAGATGCGGTCGGTTTCCGGGCCATCGCCGACGGTCACGCGCAGCAGGCGTCGGGTCGCCGGATCTAGAGTGGTCCGGCGCAATTCTTCGGGCTGCATCTCGCCCAAGCCCTTGAAACGCATGACCTCGGGCCGCGCGTTTTTCGGCAAACCCGCCACGATGCGATCGCGATCTGCCTCATCAAGCGCCCAGAAGGTCTCTTTGCCGTGGTCCACACGAAACAGCGGCGGCTGCGCCAGGTACACGAAGCTGCCCTCGATGAGCGGGCGCAAATGTCGGTAGAAGAAAGTCAGCAACAGCGTGGCGATGTGATGGCCGTCGGAGTCGGCGTCCATCATGAAGATGATCTTGTGGTAGCGCAGGCGCTCCAGGTTGAACTGCTCGCCCACCCCGCAGCCGAGCGCGGACACCACATCTTGCAGCTCCTTGTTTGATAGGACCTTCTGCAGCGACGCTTGCTCGGCATTCAGTACCTTGCCGCGCAAGGGAAGGATGGCCTGATACTTGCGCTCGCGGCCCTGCTTGGCCGAACCGCCGGCCGAGTCACCCTCCACGATGAACAGCTCGCTCTTGGCCGGATCCGTGGATGCGCAGTCAGCCAGCTTGCCGGGCAGATTCAGCCGGTGCGAGATGGCGGTCTTGCGCGACACGGCCTGCGAAGCCGCGCGCGATGCCTCGCGCGCCTTGGCGGCCAGGGTGATGCGCTCGACGATGGTCGTGCCCGCGGTTCGATTTTGGTGCAGAAAGGTTTCCAGCGCCGGCCGGATGGCGTTGTCCACCAGCGCCTGCGCCTCGGGATTGCCCAGCCGCTCTTTGGTCTGACCCTGGAACTGCGGGTCGTGCAGATAGATAGAAAGAACTCCAACGATGCCCTCGCGGATGTCTTCCGCGGTCAGGTTGAGGTTCTTAGGCGCCAGGCCCGCATCGTCGAGAAACGAGCGCATGGCCTTGACGATGGCGCCGCGTAGACCCTGCTCGTGCGTCCCGCCCTGAATGGTGGGAATGCCGTTCACATAGGTGCGCAGTGTCTCCTCGTGCGATTCGGTCCACTGCAGAGCGCATTCGATGCGCACGCCGTCCTCACGCTGAAAGTAGAAGACCTGCGGGACCGTGGCCGGCTTGCCGCGGTCAGCGACGATCTTGGCCAGGAAGTCAGCGATGCCGCCCTCGTGTTGCAAGACATCGCTGGTGCCGGCGGCCTCGTCGCGGAAGGTAATCTTGAGGCCCTTGTGCAAGAAGGTCTTGGCATCCAGACGAAAACGGATGGTCTCCGCCGAGAACTCCTGCTTGCCAAACAGCTGCACGTCGGGCCGGAAGAAGGTCGTGGTGCCCGAGCCGCGCGCCGGACCCTTCTTGGTGACTTTGCTGGTCGCCACACCGCGCTCGTAGCTCTGCTCCCACTCAAAACCGTCGCGCCGCACACGCGCCACCATTTCCTCAGACAGCGCATTGACCACCGACGCGCCCACGCCATGCAGACCGCCGGAATACTGATACTGCCCCGAGGAAAACTTTCCCCCTGCGTGCAGGGTGGTCAGCACCAGTTCCAGTGCCGATTTCTTGAATTCCTTCTTTACGTCAACCGGAATGCCGCGGCCATTGTCCACCACGGTGGCCGAGCGG
>PMJO01000094.1 GCA_003158455.1 Myxococcales bacterium
GGTGTGGTCGGCCGCGAATGGCACGTCCACCGATCTCTACACGTTCTCGGCAACCTTGGCCAAGGCGGGAACCGGAAACGACATCGACAAAGGGACCAACAGTGCGACTGGCGCAGTCCCCATCACTCTGGGAACACCCGTTTCAGATACGATTGCTCCGTCAAAAGAAACGGCCGGAAAGCAGGACGTGGACTGGTTCGCCGTGACCACCGACGTGGTTGGGGATCTGACCGTAACTCAGACGGCTTGGCCTCCTTACATCGAAACCAGGATTGCTATCTTCGGCCCCAACAGCGAAACCCTGGCACAGGGCAATCCCGTCGCCGCCGCAGCCCCCGGCACCTACTACATCAAAGTGTGGTCGGCTGTCGACGGCTCTTCCATCGCCCCATACACCTTCACCGCCAGTCTGGAAAAGGCACAGACCGGAAACGATATCGATAGCGGAAGGAACAGTGCCAGCGGAGCCGTTCCCATCGTCATGGGAACACCCATTTCAGATACCATCGCACCTTCTAAGGAAACGGCCGGGAAGCAAGACGTGGACTGGTTCACCGTGAACGCTACCGTGACCGGGGATCTGACCGTCACCCAGACTGCGTGGCCGCCCTACATCGACACCAGGATTGCCATCTTCGGCCCCAACAGTGAAACCGTTGCACAGAATAATCCGGTGGTTGGAGCAACCCCCGGCACGTACTACATCAAGGTGTGGTCGGCGGCCGACGGCTCTTCCATTGCCCCATACACTTTCACGGTCAGTCAAGTCGGGGCCGTTTTGCCGCCTGTCCCGGTCGATGGTGGAGTCACTGGAATGGATTCCGGTCGCCCCGATGCGGGGACAACCGATGCGGGGGCCACGGACGTGGCCTTCTTCGGCGACACCGCCCGGGCCGATTCCGGACGACCGGAAGCAGGAACGGCGGAAGCGGGACCGGCGGATGTTGGAGCAACGGATGTGGGAACGGCCTCTGGCGACACTGCGCTCGTCGATTCCCGCAGGCTGGATGCGCAGCCGAGGGATGGGACACAGGCGATCGATGGGGCGCCCTCCTCTGCCGACAGCGCGGGCTCACACAATGCGATGGCCGATGGCGGAACCGCCGACAAGGACAAATCCGGCGGCTGCAGCGGCAGCTGTTCAACCGCAGGACACTCCAGGGGTAGCGGCGCGGGCCTGGTCTTTTTCGGACTGGCGCTCGCTCTGATTCGCAGACGCCGCAAGCCGCGCCGATGAGGAATGGGCGTTGGGGCACGGCAACCAGGAGTACGATCGGCGGGACGACCTGAAAAAAGCGCAGGGCCCAGTGAAAGATTGACCGGACCATGAGTTGGCTTGCTTAGCTAACATAGGATATGCAGATCCTGTTTCTGGTCGGAGCCTTCTTGCTGGGCTCGTTCCCCACTGGCGTGGTGGTGGCGCGTGCCAAGGGCGTGGATCTGCGCAAGGTGGGCAGTGGCAACATCGGCAGCACCAATGTCGGCCGCGCCCTCGGCCGGGGGTGGGCGGCTCTGGTGCTCTTGGTCGACGCGGGCAAGGGCGCCCTGCCGGTTGTGCTCGCGGCCCGACTCTTCGAAACTGACGGGCTGCCCCCGCGACTAGTCTGGCTGCCGGCGGCTGCGGGGCTGGTCGCCGTGCTGGGGCAGGTCTTTTCCATTTTCTTGAAGGGCCGTGGCGGCAAGGGGGTGGCCACCTCGCTCGGCGCCGGCCTGGCCCTGGCGCCCGTGCCTGCGCTCCACTGCCTGTTGGTCTGGGTCGCACTATTTGCCGCGTTTCGGATTTCATCCCTCGGCTCACTGCTGGCCATCGCCAGCTTCCCCACCTTCCTCTGGTTGTTCCACGCAGGCAGCGGTCCCAACCTGGCATTCGCTGCGGCGACCACAATCCTGGTTTTCTGGCGCCACAAACAAAACATTCGTCGCCTGTTGCGTGGCGAGGAACTGCGAGGCTAGCCACCTATTCCCCACAGAGGCACAGAGGGCGCAGAGATCGGATGAGAAGATAGGATTTGGACTGCGCTGTATCCAACCCTTCCCTATCTCCTCCGCCTATGCGGATGTTGTGTCTCTGTGAGAAACAGCTAACTTTGATCCGCAGTCCACGCGATGCTGGTCAATGTGTCGGTGGTGCCGGGCGCAGGCCGGCGTCGCGCAGCAGTTGCTGGTCGGCATCCACGTCGGGATTGCCGGTAGTGAGCAGTTTCTCCCCGTAGAAGATCGAATTGGCCCCGGCCACGAAGCACAGTACCTGTGCCTCGCGGGTCAGGGCCGCGCGACCGGCTGAAAGTCGCACCTGCGAGTACGGCATGATGATGCGAGCCGTGGCGATCACGCGCACGAACTGCAAAGGGTCCACTGGCGGCCGGTCAGCCAGCGGCGTGCCGGTGATGGGCACTAGCGCATTGATGGGCACGCTTTCCGGGTGCGGGTCCAGCCCGGCAAGCGTGGCCAGCATAGCGCAGCGATCGTCGACCGATTCGCCCATGCCGATGATCCCGCCCGAGCAGATGCGCAGACCGGCGCGCCGAACCCGCGCCAGGGTCGCCATCCGGTCTGCCTGGGTGTGAGTCGTGATGATCGAGCCGTAGAAGGCGGGCGAGGTGTCGATGTTGTGGTTGTAGATGGTCAGCCCCGCTTCAGCCAAACGACGGCATTGCTCATCGGTCAGCATGCCCATGGTCAGGCACGCCTCCAGGCCCACACCCCGCACGGCGCGCACCATGTCCAGCACCGAATCGAAGGCAGGTCCGTCCTTGGCGTCGCGCCAGGCGGTGCCCATGCAAAAGCGAGTGGCCCCCGCAGCCCGCGCCCGCTCGGCCGCCTGCACCACATCCTTACGGCTCAGCATGCGTGCTGGCTGCACCGCGGTCGAGTAGCGGGTCGACTGGGCACAGTACGCGCAGTCTTCCTGGCACGCTCCGGTCTTCACCGAAAGCAGGGCACAGAGTTGCACCTCGTCGGGTCGATGATGCTGGCGATGCAACTCCTGCGCGCGGAAGAGCAATTCCGGCAAGGGCAGATCGTGGATGGCCCTGACCTCCTCGACGCGATAGTCGTGGCGAATCTTGGCGGTCATGCGACTTCATCACCCGACAGTTGGCATCGGCTGGAACCCTTCTGCAGATTCTGGCAAGCGGAGCTAGTTTATCCGGCGAAGGACCACCAGCACCCGCAAGGTCAGCCAAATAGCCTCCGCCACATCCTTGTCCTTGCCGGCTGCCTTGCCCGCCGGGCGCGCCGTCGAGACTTCGCCCTTGACCGGCGTGCCCGGGTACCACAAGCCATCAGACGATTGGCGCGAACGCAGATAGGCCTCGGCGGTGCGCACCCCCGAATTCTCCTTGCCGAGCCCGACGCTGGTGATGGTGTCGAGGGCATCCAGCACATCGGTGTAGAAGCGCGGCTCAGTCAGGATCTCCCAATAGGACGGCGCCTTCCGGTCCTCATAGCGGTCGGGCTGGAGGAAACGCGTAGCCAGAAGTTCCGCCGCCCGGCGCGCCTCGCGCGAGGTACAGCGCTGGCTGGATGAGGCAAAGGCGCGCAAGACCATGCCGGTCACCAGGTGGCTCGACGGTCGCGCCGCCGAGTCCGTGCGCACACCCCGCCAGGCCCAGCCCCCGTCGTCCTGACGCTGGGACAGGATAAGTCGAAAGCCCTTCTCAACCCTTGGGTCGGCCTCGAAACCTGTCCGACACAGGGCGGAGATGGCCCAGCCGTGAAAGTGCAGGGCGACCGCCTTGGCGCGGGCTTTGGGCGTCTCGGCGAGCGCGAGATCCGCGATTCCGCCGTCGCTCGCCTGGGAAGCCAGGATCACCTCCGCCATTTTGCGCAACTGGGGTGTAGCCCCGCCCTCGTCCTCGACCCGCAGGCCCAAGTCGGCCAAGCGGTCAAGCGCACGCACGGTCGCCAGACAGACCGCGAACTTCTCGCTGCCCATACCCTTTTCCGGCGCGCGTGGCAGGTAGCTTCCATTGCGCTCCATCTTGCGCAGCACCGCTTGAACCTCACGGTACTCCGCGATCTCACGCGCGGTGGGCGCCTCGCTGTCGTCGATGAGATCGCGACGCACACGCGCTAGCACGCTGGGAGTACCCTCACGCAGCAAGCGCGGAATAGGGTCACTGGCCAGCCGAGCCCGCCAACCCGAGAGCGCCCGGGGTGGGGAAGACAGGGGGAGCGAGGTGGGGAAGAGTCGCGGCCGATTCATAACCAGTGCCAAGGTTAGTGCATTATAGCGAATCGTGCGGCCGGCGGTGGGAAGACGACCTCACAAGCCTACCGACACTATGAGTGCAACAGAATAGCGCAGAAAGTCGTTCGGGTCCAAAGCTTTGCTCCCGATTTCGATCTGGTCCTGGCACAGCCCAGTTTGGGGAGGTAAGAGATCGGGGTTTCCGCGAGTCTTGGGTCCGTTGGGGTTAGCCATGGACGGCAGCGAGAGACCATCGAAACAGGAAGCGTTTCTGACTTTGCTCAGCGAGGGCTGGGTGTCCTTGCACCTAGACGCGCGGCGGCCCGGCGTGGTGGTACCGGCCCCCTTCGCTTCGCAGGCGCATCTGGTTCTGCAGTACGGCCGCAGCATGCCGGTTCCCATTCCCGATCTTGAAGTTACGGCCGCCGGGGTGAGTGCCACCCTGTCATTTTCCCGAGTTTCGCATCGGACCTACGTGCCTTGGTCGGCTGTCTACGTTGTCGCTTGTACCAACGGTTGCGGCGTGCTCTATCGCGAGGACATGCCGCGCGAACTGTGCTTCTTCGGCCAGGGGGACGGCGACTGCCCACCCGTGCCTGAGCGCCGAGTGGATGATAGCGCAGCGACGCAGTCCATCGACGAGCCCTGGTTGCGTTCCGTCCCGCCATCGGCGCAAGCGAAGGAAGCAGAGATCGAGAGCTACGGCCTGCTCATGCACACGCAGACGCGCCGGCGGCGGCGACCGCAACTGCGTGTGGTTAAGTAACTCACCGGCTATCCATGGGGCGCACCCGCGCCGTCAGCTCTTGCCGTCCGCTGACCAGGCGATCACAAGGATGTAGGGTACGATTCGCCACCCGGTACGCGTCAGCGCGGCGGGTCTGACTGGTGGAGCGAAGCGTGTCGAGGGCCGAGTCGGGCAGGCTGGGAATCAGACGACCGCGCAAGGATACGCCGCTGTCGGGCGTGCTCAGGCTGACCACGATGGACTGGCCCGGGTAGGAGACACGCAAGTTCTCCATCAGGCCACGCAGGGTCTCGGGCTTGGCCACATCGGGCCGCACCAGCGCGCCCGCAGCCACGTCGATCTTGATACTCTTGCCGGCCAGGGCACGCGGAACCAACACCGGAACTACCTCGACGAATTCCTTGCCCGCGTAGGGGCGCAGAACCACGCGCACCGCCAGGGTTTCGCCCGGCCGCACCCGCTCGTCGGGCAAGGAGGCGGCAACGATCTCGGCCACGTCGCTGCGGTATTCCACCCGAATCTCAACCTCGATTCGCTCGATCACCGCGGGTTCGAAGGGATTGCCGAGCAGGTCCGCCAGCGCCTTGGTGCCGCGGGCTTGCGCCAGCACCCGGCTCGACAGCCCCTCGGCCGAGAAGAGCTGGTCGCGGATTTCCACGCTGCCGGCGCCGCGCACATCCAGTCGGGTGTTCATCGCGATCAGCATGTCGGTCACATCTGGCTCGGCCTCGCCGAGCGCGCTGCTGACCACCGTGCCCGCCAGCAACGGGAGCAGCCGGCGGTGCAGCGCCACCTGGGCACGGAAGCGGATCTTTTTTTCGCCGCGTGCGGTTACCAGAACCTCGACCGGCACCGACGGGGCTTGCCGGCCCAGCTCGGCTACGATGCCGGTCGGGAGATCCTGCACTACCGCGCCGATTTCGGTCAGCGGCGAGGCCAATTTCAGCGAGCTGGCCAAGCTGGCCACGATGGCGTGGACTTCGCCAGAAACCAGCGGCAGATTCACTTCACCCAGGCCCAGCAGGGGGTGGCCGAAGCCGATCACGGTTTTGCCGTCCGCCTGGGTGAGGGTGCCCATGGCGACCGCGCTGATGTCGCCGCGAATGAGCGCCACGCCCACCGTCGCGCCTGGCTGCACCGCCTCGGCCAGCGGGACGGTCGGCCTCTTTCCGCCAGTGCCGCCCGCGCGTACCGGAACCAGTCCATAGGAGCGCAAGCTCTCGCCCAACTCGCGCATGGCCGCGTCGGAGATGCCCGAAACCGCCAACGGCAGTGCCGCCGGCTGCAGGCGGGGCTCACCGTCAGGGGGCGCTGGCGCGGCCGCGGGCTGGGCCGCCTGCCCGGGTGTCAGGCTGGGCTGATTGTCGACCAGAAATGGATCGCCGGGTGGACGGCGCGGGCGTTGCTTCCCCGCCAGCATGCTTTCGATGGGGGTCACGCCGGCCAGGGCTTCCTTGGCAAAGCTCCAGCCGTAGGCGATCGCGCCCATGAGCTTGCCGTCGACGTAGACTGGACTGCCGCTCATGCCCGCCGCGATGCCGCAGTTCGCGACGCGCGGATCCTCAGCACGCACCAGGATGATGTCCTGCTTGGGAAGAAAGTTTCGCACCACGGAGAGCACGCGCACCTTGAAGGGCTCGGGCTTGACCCCTTCGAAGACCGTGACCGCTTCGCCCAGCAAGCCAGGGTGCACCTGGGACAGGGGAAAGATGGCGGGGGCGGGCAGAGTTTGGCCTGATTGCGGCCACGCGGAGCCCGGAAGCATGGCCGAGCCAGCCACCACGCCCAGCCACCATGCGCCCAAGAGAAAGCGGGGTCTTGTCACTGCGGAAGCAGCGTAGGAACCGCCAGCCAGGCTGTCAAACCCCATTTGGGTGGTTGCCGATTCGCCTTGCGTCCCCCTTCCATCTTCTCGCGGCGGCTGAAGAAGGCAGGGTGCTCACCTTCTCGTTTGTCGGGGGACTTCGTTGACGGAGCAAGGGTTCAGGAGTCAAGGTCCAAGGGTTACGGCAGTCGCCTTGTACACAAAACATTGTGCCATGGTCATAGACTGGTCCTGGCGCAACGCGACCCCACGCCGTAGCCGCGGTACTCGGGGTAGCCGTAGTCGCCGCGGTAGGCCGACCGGAGGTACGAGGCGAAGTCGTGGAGGCCGCCGCCCCGGAACACCCGGTAGGAGGCGGCTGTCAGATCGGCACAATTATCGCACGGCATTGAGTACGGGTTTGCGTACCAGTCCAACGTCCACTCCCACACGTTCCCGGCTAGGTCGGACTGGCCCCACTTCCCGTCGCCTTTCGGAGACTTCGAACCAACGTTCTGTGCGCTATTGCATGAGCCGCCGCAGTAGACCGCGTAGCTGTCATTGATGGTCGTAGAAGTTGGCGGGCTCGACCACGGGTAGTACCGCTGCTCGCTCCCCCCGGACGCCGCGTAGTTCCACTCCGCCTCGGTCGCCAGCCGTCCTCCGTCCCATGCGCAGAACGAGAACGCCGTGTACCAGTCCAGGCAGTTCACCGGCTTGCTCTCGTTGCCCCCTGCCGTGTCCGTCCACGTCTGATAAGTCGCATCGCACTTCAGGGCGGTTTCTAGCGCGGCCGTGTTCGCGGCCAGATGCCAGTCCATCGACGAGTCCCAGCCAGAGTCTGTGATCCCCGGATGTGCGCCCACGCCAGCCGCTGGCGGGCTGGCCTGCGTGCCCATGCCGGCATTCACGAACACCCGGAACCGGCCCACCGTGATTTCGTACTTGTCGAGGTAGAAGTCATCCACCGTCGCCGGGTAGTTCGGGTCCGTGGAATCCACGCCGTCGTAGCTCCGGTCGAATGTTCCGCCGGGGACCACCAGGCTCTTGCAGCAGTCATCCGTCCCCGATGGCCCGCAGGTCCCCGCCAAGCCGTTGCAGCTTGGCGGGGAGGTTCCACCGTCCACCGAAGTGCCGCCAGTGCCACTGACACCGCCGCTACCGCTGCTGCCACCGCTCGCGATCGTCCCAGTCACCCGCTGCGGTTCGTCGATTGGCGTCCGCGAGCAGGCAAGCCCGATGACCGACAACCCCAGACCGATGGCTAGCCAGCGGCACTCGCAGATCATGGCTGCCAGATTATCAGCAAAGCGGTCCGAGGGTATGCATCGTTCGCGGCAAGGCGACGACTCCCCCCCCACCGCCCCCTACTCCCGCTGCGTTGGGATCACGCGCAGGAGCCACGGGTCGCGGTGTATGCTTAGCCGCAGGGAACCCCTATGAATCGCCTTGCGCTACACTTCCGTTCGAAATTCTTGGCGGGCGTTCTGGCCGCCATTCCCCTCGGCATCACCATCTTCGTCGTCGTCTACATCGACGCGTTCACCCAGCGGATCTTTCCCTTGCGCTATCCGCTCGTGGGCATCGCGGTCGGGCTGGTGATCATCTATTTTCTCGGGGTCTTCGTCACCAGCCTGGTGGGTCGCCACGTCCTGCGCCTGTTCGACCGCGTGCTCGGCCGACTTCCCGGGCTGCGCGACTTCTATCGCACCTGGAAGCAAGTCGTGGTGACCCCGGACGTGGACTCGGGCGTGTTTGCGCGCGTGGCGCTTATCCCCGACGAATCGGGACGCGTGCGCTTGCTGGGCTTCACCTCCGGACGACCTGTCCCGGGCAGCACCGACACCCTCTGTGTGTTCGTGCCCAACTCGCCCAATCCCATCGCGGGCCGCCTGTACTTCGTGTCTCGGGCCGCCTGTCGCTTTCTCAACGTGCCCACCCGTGAGGCCCTGAAGTGCGTCGTCTCAGGAGGCAACTTCATCCCAGAGGGAATCGGGGCGTCGCTGCCCCACCCCGGCGCATGATGCGGCAGCCTTGGCTCGTTCTTGGTCTGTGCGCGCTCCTGTTGGCCACAGCTGCCAGCGCTGGCCCGGCTGCCGCGCAAGTCCCGTCGGCGCGCTTCATCACTCCGGCCCAGCTCAAAGCGACGCTTGCCAGCCACAAGGGCCGGGTGGTGGTGCTGCACTTTTGGGCCACCTGGTGCCTGCCCTGCCTGAAAGAGCTGCCTCAGCTGGCCAAGCTAGCGCACGAGGCCAGTAGCCGGGGCATCGACTTCTTGCCGGTGTCGCTCGACGACGCCACCGAGCGGAGCGCGGCGCTGGTGGGCCGCGTGCTTGCCGCCAAGACTGGCAACCCGCAATGGAGCCCCATCTTGAACACGGACTACGTCGAAGATCTGGTCGCCGATCTAGTTCCGAGCTGGGAAGGTGAGATCCCAGCGTTCTTCGCCTACGACCGCGAGGGCCACCTGCGCCGAACCCTTGTCGGCAACCTGAGCCGCGGCGACTTCGAGCGCTTGGTCGGCGATCTGCTGTCGCCCGACAGGCGCTAGGCGGAACGAGATCCTTTTCCCCGCCGCATTCCCAGTTTGATTCCCTGTGCCTTGACGAGGTAGCCCTTGGGGGAGGAACATCCTGCTGGATCCTCATGGTGACCGCTGACGTATACGTTTCCGAACTTGAATTCAAGAATCAGGAGTCCTTCCGTGGACTCGTCGCCTCCCGCTATCTGCCGGCGCTGAGCGGCGAGGGCGTTACCGTCGCAGAGGCCCTACGCTGGGAGAGCAAGATGGTGGTGGAAACCATCGAGATCGCGGCCTTGTGGCTGGCCGACACCGACTCGCTGGCTCTCAAGCTCTCGTGCGCATCGTACTGCGGGGACAGGGCACGCCACTTCGGCCTGCTTTCCGAACGCCTGGCAGCCCTCGGCCTGGCTGCCGGTTCATACGACCCGCGCCAGGGCGGCTACTCGCGGCTATTCGGGTTTCTGCGCTCGCTGCAGACCAGCGAGGAACGTACGGCAGCCGGGTTTCTGGCCTTGGCAGGCATGAGTGCGACCCGGCTGGGCGCGCTCGCGTCTTTCTGCGAAGACAAGGGCGACGGGGAAACTGCACGCCTGCTGCGCGATCCTATCCGCGGCGACGAGGAACGCCGGGTGGAATTGGGCCGCGAGGCGCTGGTCGCCCTGGTCACCGTGGACGAAACCCAAGCCCGGGCGCGCAGAGCGTCCTACAAGACC
>PMJO01000129.1 GCA_003158455.1 Myxococcales bacterium
GCGGCGAGGCGGCGTGGATTGTTGGTGAGAAGACGGATGGCGCGCACCCCCAACTGGAGCAACACCTGCGAGCCCAGGCCAATGTCCCGCAAGGGGGCCGGCAACGGCTCGCGTGCCCTGTGGGAGATCGCGCGCTCTTCCCGTGCCGCGCTCGCGGTCAGGCCGTCCAGCGCGGTTGCAATGTGCCGGCAGCCTAGCGGTAGAATGTAGAGCAGGACGCCTCGTCCTTCCCGCTCGATACAACGTAGCCATTCCGTGGGTTGAATCATCTCGCCCGGCTGGGTCACGGTGAACACGTCGCGTAGCAGACTGGCGGTCTGCACCCGTACCATGACAGGCCCGCCCGAGCTCACGTCACCCAGCACCAGCGCCAGATACTCCGCGTCGGCCACGTCGGCTTCATAGAGGCAAGCCCGGTAGGTCGCGCGCAGCCCGGCCCCGGTGGGGCGGACCCTGGTCTCCGTCACCAAATGGACAAGCACCTCGCCCGCCAGCCGATACTGGACGAGATCGGAGATGTGCACGATGCCCAGCCCGTGCTCGGCCGCAAAGGCTTCGAGATCCGGCATGCGCGCCATCTCGCCATCGGGCCGCATGATCTCGCAGATCACTCCGGCGGGAGTGCGGCCCGCCAGGCGCGCCAGGTCGACTGAGGCCTCGGTGTGGCCGGTGCGGACCAACACGCCGCCGCGCTTGGCCCGCAGGGGAAACACGTGCCCCGGAGTTACCAAGTCGTCGGGGTCCGCATCTGGTGCAACCGCAGTGCGGATGGTGTGGGCGCGCTCGCGCGCTGAAATGCCGGTGCTGATGCCGTGGCGCGCGTCGACGCTGACCGTGAACGCCGTGTTGTGAGTCGAACGGTTGTCCTGGGTCATCATGGGCAGGCGCAACTCGGTCACCTTGTCTTCGGAGAGCGCCAGACAGATGAGGCCGCGACCTTGACCGGCCATGAAGTTGATGGACTCGGGCGTGACCAGGTCGGCGGCCATGGTCAGGTCGCCCTCGTTCTCGCGGTGTTCGTCGTCGACCACGATGACCTGCCGGCCCGCGCGGATGTCCGCCAAGGCCTTCTCGATATCAATGTGGGGATCAGGGGACACGGGCTTTTTCCACGAAGCGGGCAACTTGCTTGGCAATCATATCTGCTTCCATATTGACACGATCACCCGTGCGAAGCCCGCCCAGCAGAGTGACGGACAGGGTGTGTGGAATCAGCCAGAGCTCAATGCTGCGGCCGTCCACCGCGTTGATGGTGAGGCTGACACCGTCGACCGCGATGGATCCTTTCTTCACCAAGAAAGGCGCGACCGATTCGGGCGCCTCCAGGCGCAGAGCCAGGGTTTCGCCCTGCTTGCGCGTCGATTCCACCTTGCCCACCCCGTCGACGTGACCGGTGACCAGGTGGCCGCCCAGCATGTCGCCCAGACGCAGGGGGCGCTCTAGATGAACGCGGTCGCTGGCCTTGAGTGATCCCAGGGTCGTGCACGCCAGGGTCTCGGGCCCAAGGTCAGCTTCGAAGCGCCGTGCGCGCCGGGCCACGATGGTCAAACAGACACCGTTGACCGCCATGCTGGCGCCGAGGGGAAGCGAAGCCACGTCCAGGTCCGTCGCGATCGCCAGGCGGCGCGTGCCACCCGCTCCCGCGCGCGACGATTCCACCCTGCCGATAGCTTCAACGATGCCAGTAAACAATTTCTACTCGCGTGTCTTGATTGCCTTTAGGCTCGCCGGCGCAGTTTTGGAGCGAGAACGTCGGCCTGAACCAGCACATCCTCGCCGATGGCGCGAACCTCAAGTGTCCCGAGCTGCAAGGGAGTGCGCCAGTCAAGTCCCGGGCCTTCTGCTATGGGACGACCGCTACCCACCAGGCGCGGTGCAACGAAGAACGCTACCGAGTCTACCCGACCCGTCGCAATGAAGGCCCCGTGGACTCGACTACCGCCCTCGACGAGAAGCGACTGCACCCCGCCTTCAGCCAAAGCGCGCAGAAGTAGAGGGATCGCGATGCGGCCGGCACGGTCAGCCGGCAAAAGCAGGACCTCGGCTCCGGCCCGGCGCAGGGCCCGTTCGCGGGCCAGGCGTGCGCGTGCATCGCGTGCGCCCTTGCGGGGTTGGGCGCCGACTATGAGCGCCGGGGGCGCGCCCAGTTGTCGGATGAGCCTGGCTGAGGGCGGCGTGTGCAGGTGCCCGTCGAGAACCACCCGCAAGGGTCCGGGTTTGCCAACGCCAGGCAAACGCACGGTCAGGCGGGGGTTGTCGGCCAACACGGTGCCCACCCCGACCAGGACCGCATCGTGCTGGGAGCGCAGCAGATGGGCGTGCGCGCGCGCCGCCGGGCCGGTGACGAAGCGCGTGCCGGGATCTTGAGCCCCACGCGGCGACAATTTGCCGCTGGCGATGAATCCGTCGAGCGTGGTCGCGACCTTGAGGGTGACCCATGGCCGGCGAGCACGGACCCAGAGGAAGAAAGCGCGGTTTTGTTTTCGGCATTCGTGGTCAAGACAACCCACATCGACGCGAATCCCCGCCCGACGCAGTTGCAGAACGCCGCGACCGCTGACCAGGGGATTCTCGTCGCAACACCCGACCACCACGCGGCGGACACCGGCGCGTAGGATGGCCTCGGTGCAGGGGCCGGTGCGACCCCGGTGGCAGCATGGTTCCAGCGTGACATACAGGGTCGCACCCTGGGCGCGGACACCCTTGCGCGAAAGTGCTTCGATCTCGGCGTGGGGCAGACCAGCGCGGCGGTGATAGCCATGCGCCAACACGCGGCTGCCCCGCACTAGCAGGGCGCCGACCACCGGGTTGGGGCGGGTCTGGCCGCGGCCGCGTTCAGCCAGGGCCAGCGCCGCACGCATAAAGCGTCGATCAGCTTCGGAAAACAACTTGCTCATGGGTCCTGGCCTTTCCAGCGCAGCAGTCTCTGTACCTCACTTAGCAGCTCGTTCGCATCTTTGAAATGCATGTACACGGTGGCAAAGCGCAGGTAGGCCACGTCGTCGATCTCACGCAGACGGCTCAGCACGGCGTCGCCGATCTTCGACGAGGCGATTTCCTTCTCACCGGTTTCGCGCAGCGACCGCTCGATGGAATCCGCTAGCTCCTCCAGCGCGGCCATGGGAACCGGCCGTTTTTCGCAGGCCTTGGTCACGCCCGCCAACAGCTTGATCCGGTCGAATGGCTCACGCCGCGCGTCCTTCTTGACCACCGAGGGAAGCAACTCCTCGACGCGCTCGTAGGTGGTGAAACGCTTGCCGCAACCAACGCATTCGCGGCGACGGCGCACAATCTGCTCGTCCTCGCTGGGACGGGTGTCCACAACTTTGTCTTCGGTGGCGGAGCAGAAAGGGCAGCGCATGGCACGAGGTCCAGGTACTGTCTAGCACCCAATGAGCGAAGTACGAATCACGCTCAACGGAAAGCCGCGCAGCGTTTCGACTGACCTGTCGATCGCGAGCCTGTTGCAGGAGATGGGCCTGGAACCTGCCCATGTCGCGGTGGAGCATAACCAGGAGGTCATCCCGCGCAGAACCTGGCCTGAGGCGAAGATTCGCGATGGGGACCGAATTGAGGTGGTGACGTTCATGGGCGGTGGCTCGGGCAGCTCTGGCGGGGATGCGCTGGTGATTGGAGGCAAGACCTCTGGTTCCGACTGCTGGTCGGGACAGGGAAGTATCGATCCATCGAGGAAACCCGCAAGGCCATCGAGGCCTCCGGTGCCGAGATCGTGACCGTGGCCCTACAGCGGGTGGATCTTGCGCCTGGGGCGGCCACCGTGCTGGACGCGATTGACCGCAAGATCCACACCCTGCTGCCCAACGCCGCCGGCGCGAAAAGGACCTGCCCGCACGGGCGCTGGTCGAATTGGCCCGCGAGCTGGGCGCAATCACCACTGCCGCGGGAGCGGGGTTGTTCATCAACGACCGAGTGGACGTGGCGCTTGCGGTGAATGCGGATGGGGTGCATTTGCCGATTTCAGCCCTGTGGGTGCGAGACGTACGCAGGCTTGCTCCCGAGCTTTGCGTAGCCGTATCAACCCATGATCGCTCCGAGGTCGAATCGGCCGCGCAGGCCGGGGCAGATTTTGTGGTGTTTGGGCCGGTGTTCGACGTCCCAGCAAAGCGCGAGTTTGGACCACCCAAGGGCCTTGCGGCATTGGCGCAAGTCGGTTCTTGCTCAATCCCGGTCATTGCGCTCGGCGGAGTCGACTATAGCAACGCCGAGAGTTGTATTCGTGTGGGTGCTTACGGAATTGCCGCTATTCGTGCCCTAGTGGCAGCCGACAACGTTGCAGTTGCAATGGCTCGGCTAATCTCCCTCTAGCTAAACTCTTGACAGGCGGATGCAGAAACGTACCCTTTTGCTGGTGCGCCCCAGACAATTCCGTTGGGGCGCAGCGGAGATCAGTACAGTTGAGGAGGCAGTGAATGGCAACCGGAAAGGTGAAATGGTTCAGCGATTCCAAGGGGTACGGTTTTATCGCGCGGGATGGGGAGGAGGACGTTTTCGTCCACTACACGGCGATCACGGCAGAAGGGTACCGTTCGTTGGCCCAGGGCCAGACAGTGGAGTTTGAGATCACCCAAGGGCCGAAAGGGTTGCAAGCCTTGAATGTCAAGCGGCAAGAGGCCGCGCAACAGGCGCAGTAGATTCGCCGGGCGCTGGCTCTCGCGGGCAACGCCCGCCTGCGGGAAGAATCAATCGTCGCGCTGCCACGACATCTGGATGTCAGTGCCAAGCTCTGCGATGACCCGCTCGCGGAATTGGGCTTTCAGTTTCTCCGCGATCTGGCCCATGCGCTGTTTGGAAACGCCGTAGCGCGCACCCAGGGTCGAAAGCGCAACCGCCTCGCCCGCGGTGGCCAGGTGTTCGCGCCACACCGCCCGTTCGCGATCGTCTTTCAACTTGCTGGCGAAATCATCCATGATCTTGCGCACGGCTTGCGACAACTCGCCCCGCGCGGCTTGCTGTTCGGGCGAAGCCTGGTGAATCGAGATCTTTTCCGCCAAGGGCACACCGTCTTCGTCGGTCCGTGGTTCAAGTGAGACTTCCCGCGACGCCAGGTGTGCGGATACCTCGGCCACGTCAGCCTCGTCTACATCCAACCGAGCGGCTAGCAGCTTGGGTGTGGGATCGATGCCTTCGGCCAAGAGCTTTTGGCGCTCTTTCTCCAGACGGAAGAACAGTTTTCGTCCTGCGCGAGTGTTGCCCACGTGAATCAAGCGCGAATTGGTCATGAGGAAACGCAGGATGCAGGCGCGAATCCAGTACGCGGCATAGGAACCGAAGCGCGTGCCCATATCCGGATCCCATCGGCGCACGGCCTCCATCAAACCGACCGCGCCTTCCTGGAAGAGGTCCAGCAGGTTGAGCCAGGCCCGGCGGTACTGAAAGGCGATGGACACCACCAGACGCATGTTGTGCAGCACCAGGGTGCGAGCGGCGTTGACGTCGCCGCGTTGGCGCGCGGACTGAATCAGTTCGCGCTCTTGTTTCTCATCCAAGCGTGCATAGCGGCGCGCCTCGTCGATGAAGCGCTGGACCGGATCGCACGCCGGCGCCAGGTGGCGTGCCAGCGCGGGCGGGATGAGTTCCGGCGCGTCGCTCTCCACCAAATCGGGTTCGAGCGGCGCCTGCACATCGGCATCCTGCACACCCGTTTCGTCCGGGGTGGCGTCGTGGTCGGAGCGGGTGGAAGAAGACTTGGTCATAGGACCGGGAGCGCGGCCAAGAGTTGGTCGTTCTCCTCGGCCGTGCCAATGGTTATGCGCAGTTTGTCGGTGAGGCCAGGCTTATCGAAGAAGCGCACCAAGATCCCCTTGCCCTTGAGCGCGCGGTAGAGCGCGGCGGCATCGCCGCCCGGGCAAGTCGCGAGCACGAAGTTGGCTTGACTGGGGATCACCTGCCAGCCGCGCTGGCGCAGCGCCTCGCTCAGGCGCACCCGCTCGGCGCGCACCTGCTCCCAGGTGCGGCGGGCGTAGTCCTGGTCAGCCAGAGCCGCCGTCGCCGCGCTGACCGCGACCGCGTCGCAGTTGTAGCTGTCCTTGACCTTGTTCATTTCCGCCACCACCGCGGGTGCCGCGATGGCATAGCCGAAGCGCAGCCCCGCCAGCCCGTAGCCTTTGCTCAAGGTGCGACAGACCATAACATTGGCAAACTCGTGCACCAGGCCGAGGCTGTTTTCGTCGGCGAAATCTACGTAGGCCTCGTCGACCAAGAGCAGGCCGCAAAAGCGCGTGGCCAATTCGCGCACCCTGCGTGTGGGGACCAGCGTACCGCTGGGCGCGTTGGGGTTGGCGAAGAAGATGGCGCGCGCGCCGGTAGCCAGTAAGGCATCGATGGGCAGGTCCCAGCCGGTGGCCCACGGCACAGTCACGACCTTGACCTCGCCGACGTCGGCGAGCACGGGATAGAGCGAGTAGGTCGGATCCGGATAGGCAAAAACGTCGCCTGGTCCCAGGTAGGTCCGTGCTGCCATGGCCAGGATCTCGTCGCTGCCGTTGCCAGCCACGATCATGTCGGGCGAAACCCCGTGCACCCGCGCCGCGGTTTGGCGGAAATCCTCTGCGCTGGGGCTCGGGTAGCGCCGCAGCCGTTCGGGATCGATGTGGCGAATGGCATCGAGCACGCGCGGGCTAGGGGGAAAAGGGTTCTCGTTAGTGTTGAGCTTGACCACGCGCTCGCCCGGCCGTGGCTGTTCGCCGGGCGTGTAGCCGGACATCTTTTCGACGTTGGCTCGGGCTTTGGGCGTGATCGACACGGGCTTCATCCTTCCTCGCTGGGCGGCCTGGGCCTGCGGCTACCCTTTGCCCAGAGTCTTGCTGCCGGCCTTCCAACCGACCGGACATAGATCGCCGGTCTGCGCCGCCTGCAGCAGGCGCACTACCTCGTCCACCGAGCGTCCCAGGCGCGTGATGTTGCATTCGGCGTGCACGATGTCGCCGTCGGGATCGATGATGTACGTGGCGCGCAGAGCGATGCCCGCGTTCTCATCCAGGCACTGGTAGTCGCGCGCGATCTTCTTGTTGAAATCAGCGATGAGCGGGTGGGTGATGGTGCCCAAGCTGCCCTTGATCCATTCCTTGTGTGAGTGCTTCGAGTCGGTCGAGCAGCCCAGCACCACCGCACTCAGGTCCTTGAATTCCTTGTCCCGGCGCGAGAACTCGGTGATCTCGGTCGGGCAGATAAAGGTGAAGTCGGCCGGGTAGAAGAACAGCACGACCCACTGCCCGCGGTAATCCGACAGGGAGAGCTTGGTGAATTTTCCATCGCCGGTCACGGCGTTTTCAGTGAACTCCGGTGCTTTCTTTCCCACGAGATTCATCGTTGTCCATCCTTCCGGCAAGCCATGCGCTCGCCGCCGCTGAGGCTATCACGTCCACCGGTGGGTGCCAGGGCGAGGCAGCGTGGAATGTATCGGGCTCGCACCCGGACGCGTTCGCGAATATAGTAATCACTTCGGACGTCAAGCACCACGGAGGAAACAAGAATGCGCAAACTCGTCATGGCCGTAGTATTGACCTTCATCGTTCTTCTGCCGGGTCTGTCGCGGGCCGACTGGGAATTGGAGGGATCTTTGGGCAAGGGCGGCCAGGTAACTAGCCCGCGGGCCTGGGAGCAGCTCAACCTTATGGTCACCCCTGGCTATGCGCTGTCGATCCTGCGGCTGCAGCTTGGCATCGTGGGTGACTTTGCCGACACGTCAGGCAGCAAGACCAATCTGGAACTGAGGCCGATGATTGCCATCGTTCCTCCCATCCTGCCCATCTACGGCCGGGTCATTTTCGCTTTCAACAACCTGATCGGGCGCAGCGGCACGAAGCGCGAGGTTGCCTATGGCGCCGCCGGGGGCGTGCGCTTCGGCTTGGGTCCAATCGGCGTGTTTGCCGAAATCGGGGTGCTGCCGGGCAGCCGCTATTTCGTCCAAAGCGGGTCCACGGATCTAGCCAGCAAGTACGCCTTGGTCATCGAGGGCCGCGTCGGCGCGTACATCAAGTTCTAGTCAGGCGAAGTCGATGAGCCTGTCCCCTCGTCGAATCCCGCTGTTGTTGCTTGGGGTCGCGCTCTGCCAAGCCTGTCGCGGCCAGCCCACGCAGCCGCCGACGCGAGTTGCGGATGCTGAGCCCGCGCCCGACCCGAAGTTGCGTACGCCGGCGGATACGGCCCCCGGGGTCAGGATCTTTCAGGTCAGCGCGGGCCAAAGCCAGAGCTGTGGGCTGCTGACCGACAACACGGTCATCTGCTGGGGCGGCGACAAGTTCGGGGAGAGCACGCCGCCGGCCGGGACCTTCAAGCAAATGGATGCGGGGAACGGGAGGACCTGCGGCCTGCGCAGTGACGGCAGTATCTCTTGCTGGGGGCGCAAGCTTGCTGGCGACCGGCCCGGCCCGCCCGAGGGCCAGTTCGTGCAGGTGAGCACCGGCCGGGGGAATCACGCCTGTGCCATCGGGCTTGCCAACCAGGTCGTGTGCTGGGGGGACAATTCAAGCGGCGCATGCGAGGCCCCGACCGGCCGATTCGTGCTAGTGAGCGCGGGCGGGGGGCACACTTGTGGTTTGCGCATCGACGGCGCGGTGCTCTGTTGGGGGCGGAACGACAAGGGCCAGAGCGCGTCGCCCGAGGGACGCCACCTCATGATCAGCGCAGGCCTGCAGCATAGCTGCGCCATTCGCCAGGATGGCTTGGTGGCCTGCTGGGGGGCAAATGACGACGGGCAGGCAAGCCCGCCAGCGGGCCAATTCAAGTTTGTCAGCGCGGGTGACCGGCACACATGCGGGATCAAGCGGAACGGGGCGGCGGTTTGTTGGGGATGGAAGGTGGCGCAAGAGCTCAAGGCACCCGCGGGCGAGTTTGTCATGCTCAGCTTGGGTGCCGCCCATGCGTGCGGCATGCGCACGGATGCCTCTGCCGCATGTTGGGGGATCGACGGCTTTGGCGACACCACCCTGCCTGGGGGCCGCTACCTCCAGATGAGCGCGAGCAAGCACGTGTGCGGCGTGCGCGACGACAAGTCCTTGCGCTGCTGGGGGGACAACGATCGTGGCCAGGCCGCCGCACCCAAGGGTACGTTCGCCGCGGTCAGCACCGGCGATGGTCACACCTGCGCATTGGATACCAAGGGTGCCATTTCCTGTTGGGGTGAAGACCAGGACGGCCAAAGCACGCCGCCCGAAGGACGCTTCACTGCGGTTGCAGCAGGCGGCGCGCATTCCTGTGGCCTACAGGTAGATGGTTCTGTCGTCTGCTGGGGCCAGAACAGCCATGGCGAATGCCAAGCCCCGGCCGAGACCTTTGCGCAGATAAGCGCGGGACGGATGCACACCTGCGGGATCACAACCCGTGGACGTCTGTCGTGCTGGGGCGACAAGCATCTCGGCCAGGCGCGGTCGCCGAGCGGGAAGTTCATTGCGGTCAGCGCGGGCGGAATGTTCACCTGCGGGATTCGCGTCGGCGGAGCTGCAATCTGCTGGGGCGGCGAGCGGTCCAGCCAAACCCGCGCAGTGTCTGGGCGGTTCAGCCTGCTCAGCGCAGGCGAGACCCACGCTTGCGGCGTCAAAGTTGACGGATCCATCGCCTGCTGGGCGGTGGACACGGCAGGGGGGACGGGTGCTGATTTCGGTGCAGTACCCGCGGGGAAGTTCAAGCAAGTCAGCGCCGGCGCAGACTTCTCTTGTGCCATCACGCAATCCGGCCAGCAGAAGTGTTGGGGCGTGCTTGCGCGCCAGTCTCTCTGACCTTGTGACGCATTGGCGGGAGCGGCATCCAACCCCAGGACGCCGGTGCACCAACGGAGTAAAATACGCAGCATGATGCGCAAAACCGTCGTGACCCTCGGTCTAGCATTCGGGTTGCTCGCGGCCTCCGGGAGGGACGTCCTTGCCCAGGCTCAGATCACCTTCACACCCGGCGCGGACACGCAGACCTTCTTCAACCAGACTGGTTTGAGCCAACAGAACCTCAACAACACGCTCAATGGTCTGCTTCAGATGACGGATGCGGCTGGCTTCCTCAAGAAGTTCGGTGATGCGCAAAGCTTCACCAGCAAGGGGATGGGAGTGGACTACGCCTCAGAGGCGACGTATCTGGAGGTTGGCGGCTCGGCCAGCTTTGCCTTCGGCATGGACCGAACTTACCAGCCGGGGAACATCAACAATGTCCCGATCCAAGTCCAAAGCGTGGGCTTGAACGCCTCGCTCATGGCGGGGGTCAGCCTCAGCTCTCTCGGGATTCCCGTCATGATCTTCGGCAACGGGATGCATGTGCCCACCCAGCAGTACGGCGATATGAGCGGCGCCCTCGACAACTGGGGCGTTCATGCGCAGCTCCGGCTCTTTGGCCCGTCCCGCGATTCGTCCACGCTCAAGATGCTGGTCCGCTGGGGCGGTATCGCGGTGACCACGGGATACGACTACTCGCATATGAATCTCCGGCTGAATCGAAATATCCCATCGACGAATTTCAGCAGCGGCTTGCCCGCCGGCGTGAGTGTAGACGTGGCGGGATCCGCTAGCGTCAGTGTTGACATGTCGACCAAGAGTATTCCCTTGGAAGTAACCACTAGCTTGCGCCTGCTGACCTTGCTGACCGCGTATGGCGGTGTCGGTTTCGACTTCCAGATGGGCGGCGGCAGCGCGATGAACCTAGACCTCGATGCCAGCTTGGTCGGCCACGCGCCGGGGGGGCCCAACCTAGATCTGGGCACGGCACACGTTCACCTCCCGATTCCGTCGGTCAGCCCCAGCCCGGCAAAGATCCGCGGTATCCTGGGAGTGCAGTTCAACCTGTGGCTGCTCCGGCCCTTCCTCCAGTTCAACGTCTCCAACACCAGCCCCACCTTGTACAGCCTTGCGGTGGGCGCGCGCCTCGCGTACTAGTTCATCGAACGACTACGTGAGTCGTTCCCATGGAGCATGTTAGTCTAGGCAGCGAGGCTCATGTGAACGACACCATGTTGCGCCCCGACCCGCGGGTTTCGATCGTAATCCCGGTCTTTAACGAAGAAGCGGTCTTGCCGCTGCTCTTGTCCCGTCTGCGTGGGGTGATGGACGCTTTGCCCGGCGGGGCGGAGGTCTGGTTCGTCGACGACGGCAGCCGCGACGCCACCGCGCGGATGATCGAGCAGGCGCATGGCGAGGACGCGCGCATCAAGCTGGTGCAGCTCTCCCGGAATTTCGGCCACCCCGCCGCCATCACCGCCGGGCTGGACGCGGCCCAGGGCGACGCGGTCGTTCTGATGGACGCGGACCTGCAGGATCCGCCCGAGCTGATCCCAGATATGGTCGAGCTCTACCGGCGGGGTTTCGACGTAGTGCAGGCCCGGCGTTCGACCCGGGAAAAGGAATCGATTTTCAAGCGGGTCACGGCCTGGTCGTTCTACCGAATCATGGGTCGTCTGACCAACAACGAGATCGAGGCCAACGTGGGCGAGTTTCGCCTGATGAGCCGAGCCGTGGTCGCCGCGCTCGGCCAGCTACGCGAGCGCCACCGGCTGGTGCGTGGTCTGGTGTCGTGGGTGGGCTTTTCGCACACGACTATCGGTTTTGTACGGCCCGGACGCGCGGCCGGGGAGACCAAGTATCCGCTGGGAAAAATGTTGCGTTTGAGCGCCGATGGCCTGACCAGTTTTTCCACCGCACCTCTGCGCGTGGCTAGCTTCATCGGGGTAGGCGGCCTGCTGGCCGGACTGGGCTATGCCGTGTACGCCGTGTATGTGCGCTTCTGGCTCAGACAGGCGGTTGCCGGGTGGACCTCGCTGGTAATCATCAACATCTTCTTTTCAAGTCTAGTTCTTCTCTGTCTGGGCCTCGTGGGTGAGTACGTGGGCAGGATATTCGAAGAGGTGAAGCGCAGGCCGCTCTACCTCGTCCGCCGCAAGATCGACGGTGCTCCGGCGGCCGCGGAGGGCTTGGGGTCAGAGCGACGGTAGTGCTTCGTCAGGAGACCAAGCGCGCGCCAGGAGAGGCCAGGACCCCCCTCGGGCTTCCCTGCGGGCCGAACCACGCTATACTGGAAAGCGTGCCTCAATGGGCGGAAAAGAGTAGGTGCCACTTCACGTGACAAGCGAGAACGAGAGCCAACTACCCGGAAAGCCATCGGTAGAACCGCCCGGCGCCGAACGGCCAGAGGAGTCCCATGTACGTCAGGCCCCAACTGCGCCCCCTCCGGCCGACGCGTCCACGTCGACCTACAGCAGTCGCACGTTCACACGTCGTGAGGTCGCTGACTATGCTGCGTGCGCTCGTGCGCAGGCCGGGATGCTTCTGGAAGATGAAGCGAGCGGCCGTCCGGACCTCCGAATCGCGCAGTTGCTGCTGCGTGAATCCTTCATTGCAGCAGCCAGTGCGATTACCGGCAGCGAGACTTGCTCGACGCTCAGCCAAGCGAAGTCCGCACTGGAGGCTCACCTCGATCTTGCAGCAGCGGAGGGCGGCGTGCGCCCAATCCTCACCAGTGCCGCCGAACTGGGCCCGGAGAGCGAGCCCCGACTTCCAGTGCTACGCGAAGCCGAATCCCTGGTGGCTGATCTCGTCGCTGCAGCCTATGGAAGACCGCGGCCTCGGCGTGCGCTGCCAGGACGTCGCTGGCTCATCGGTGGGGCTCTGTTGGTCGCGGTCGGGGTGGTAGCCGGTCCCCGCCTGGTTCGGCTGGTGGCTCACCCCCGGTGGGAGAAATACCGATGGCACTCGAGTAGTGCCAGCTCTGGTTTCAAAGGGAGTGGCACGCTGGGCGAGCGCGGGTCAGCCGAATTCGATTTGGTGTTCCACACAGACTCGCAGACCGGCCCGTGGGTCGTGATCGACATGCTCGAATCTCGGTCGATCGACCGGGTTGTCATCGTGAACCGACGAGACTGCTGCTTCGACCGCGGCCTTCCCCTGGTAGTTGAGGTCGGAAATGACGGCGTTGTGTTCGCGCCGGTCGGCCGACAAAGCACGTTGTTCGACACCTGGACCGTGGATTTTGCCGCGCGCGAGGCGCGCTACGTGCGCATCCGCTCGGAATCCACGACTATCCTGCACTTGGCCGAAGTCCGCATCCCATGAAGGAACGATTCGGGCTCGCTTGGCCGCCCCGGCTCCCGTCCTGGCCGTACGCGGTCGTTGCCCTGGCGTTCACGATTTCGCGCGCGGTCTATCGGACCGTGTTCGGTGTTCAGTTCGACTTCTCGCCCGTCTCTTTCTACATCCAGTACCTTGACCCTTGGTTCATCGAGCACGACTTCGCTCGGAGTCTCCTCTATCTACATCATCAAGCCCCACTGCAGAACTTGCTGGTGGGAGTCGCGCTGCGGCTGTTCGGACCCACCTGGGCCTATCTGGCGTTGGAGATCCTCTACGTAGTCTTGGGACTCGCCATCGCACTCTGCCTGCTCCATGTGATGCTTCGTCTCGGGGTACGGCCCGTCGTGGCCGTCATCACCAGTTCTCTCTACGCCATGTCTCCCGCCACGGTGCTCTACGAGAACTGGCTCTTCTACCACATTCCCGTCACCTTCTGTCTTGTTCTCTCGCTGGTTTTCCTGCTGCGGTTCTACCGCCTCGGAACTCATCGCGCTGCACTCTTGTTCTTCGCTGCGATTGCGACCGCGGCGCTCTTTCGTTCGACGCTAGGTCCGCTGTTTGTCGCAGCTACAGTCGCCGTGTTGGTGCTGCTTCCCCCGACCGCGCCGGGGGGCGGCTCTGCTCGCAAGACGATTCTCCGAGCCGCTGCCATACCTTTCGCAGTACTGGTCCTGAACTCCTGCAAACCTTCTCTGCTCATGGGGTATGGCTACGGCGAGGCTCTGTTTTGGGGCAACATCGCGCAGAAGATCACCGGGGAGATGCCCCCCGCTGAAAGACAGCGGCTCTTGAACGAAGGCAAGATTTCGCAGGCCTCGATGATGTTCTGCCTCACGGACCTGCGGGATTTTGGCAAGCTGCGGGTTCCACATGAACCCACGGGCGTGCCACTGCTCGACCTCGATCGCACGCCGAACGGCCGCTGGAACGCCCATGCCTTAGAGTATCTTCTCCTCGCCCGGAAGTACTACAAACCGGACGCGGAGTACCTGATCTCCCACTACCCGGGCGTCTACATCCAAAGCGTTTGGCATGCCCTTTCCTGGTATGCATCCTCCCCGACCAGAGACAACATGCTGGCGCGAACGCAGAACTACCTCCACGTGCGCAGTCTTGTGGAGGCCATCAACCGTTGGGGTGGGAGGGGCAAGGGAGACTGGCTGCTCGCCCTTGTGATTGGACTTCCGTTGACCTTTGCCTATGGACTCTATCGGGTTGTCCGCACCCGCGCCCGACACGGGAGTCAGCGGGTCAGCGTGGCGGCCATCGCGTACACGTTACTCACGATTTCCTACGTCACGGGCGTGTCTGTCATGGTTTCTTGGGGAGACTTCAGCCGCTACCGATTCGAGATCGACCCCTTCTATCTCGTGCTACTGGCTGCCTTGCTATCTGACATGGTGCCGGGCGGGGCGTCGACTGCGAAACGCATCGGTCAGTGGATCCGAACTCACGTCGGCACGCGACTCGGACTCGCGTGGCTTGTGGGGAGGCGGGAAACAGACTGTACGGTACCGGTGGGTTTCAACGACAAACCAGCCGGGCCGGAGCGCAGCGTCGCAGACGCGCGACCGCCTGCGAGGCTGGAGCAGCTTCGTGTCTTGCGCCTAGCGGCCGGCTTCGTCCACAAGTTGCGTACTCTTGCCGGTTCCAGTTTGCAGGGGATCACAAGAGAACGGATTGTGGCTCGGTTCTGTCTCGGAGTCTGGGGCATCGTTGTAGCGGCGCTGGTTGTCGCCACACTTTCCCGTGAGTTCTCGCTGGTCCGAACTGGGGAAAGGGGAGAGGCCTATCCGCAACCGTACTACGGCGTGCTGCTGACGGAGCTTGCAACGGGGCCGGCCATTCCCGGCAATGATTTCAGCCAGGTCTACGCTTCAGCCGCCTCGCTGCGAAGGGGGGGGTCTGCCTATCATCCAGCCAATTGGCGAGGCGGACGACCAAACTATCCGCCGCTTACCAATTGGCTCTACATGCCGCTGACTCGTTTCACGTTCGACGTGGCGATCCTGATTCAGCATGTGGTGTCGCTGCTAGCGCTGGCCGGAGCAACTTTTGTCGTGCTCTGGCAAACCGGACTTCGGCGACACATAGGACGGGTGGGCTTGGTGCAAATGGCTCTCTATTTCCTGACTCCCATCGGACTGACCCACCTCGAGCGCGGCCAGTTCGATCTGTTGGTGGCGACGTCCGTGCTGCTCTGCTACGGCTGCGTATTCCTTCCGGGAAGTCGGTTCGGCACGGCCGTCTTGAGCGGCTTTCTCGGGGCGATCAAATGGAGCGCACCAATTTTTCTCGGCGGATTTTCCCTGCTCGCCTTCCTGCTAGGCATGGGCAAGAAGCGTTGGGCCTTCTTTCTAGTTCCGGTCGTGACCGTGGTCGTGACGCTCTGTTTTTGGAGCGAGCTGCCCGAGTACTGGGCGAGCATCAAGGTCTGGGAGCTCGATATGAAGCCCTCCGGATTGACCTTTCAGCACTTGTTGCCCCGCGCGGTCACGCGCGTGCTGCCACTCCTGGTTCCGGCGGTCCTGGCCGCCCTGGTATGGGTCCGAGTGGACAAGCGAGAGGCGCGCGTCCGCGTTTGGCGCAGTATCAGTTTACCGGCGGCGCTCATCCTGGTGATCCAGTCAATTTGCTTCAGCACGCTTTCGTTCGAGTATCACACCGTCACCCTGCTCGCTATGATTCCGGCGATCGTTGTCTGGATCGAACGCGAACCCTGTGTCCCTGGCGCGCTGAAGGCGCTCACCGCGCTTTCCTTCGGTCTCTTGCTATTGGTAGCTTTTCGCGTGTTGGGTTTTGGCAGCCGTTTCGACTCGGCCGGGATGACCAGGGTCTATGCGCTCTTTGCAGTGCTCTTCTTCCTGGAGTCCGTCTACATCGTTTGGTTCAAAGAGCCTTCACGCTGGGCTGAGCGAAAGTCAAACGTGAATGGACCAGGCTGGAAGAGGCTATGCTCCGGCCCCATCGACGAAGCCGTCGGGACGGACGGCCGCCCAGCACTCTGGATGGTTGCGATCGGACATCTACGACTGCTCTTGCCCCGGACGTTTCGGGCGCTCTCTACGGGAAGGCCGGACGGAATCTCCCAGTTCGGGAAATGGAGCTGCTCTGCTGGCTATCATCTGGCCTCCCCAAGCGGCATCGAGGTCTGGCGGTCTTCATCCATGCCCAACCAGAGCGACAATCCATCTGCTAGCACCCAGCCCGTTCCTCCTGCATCAGCAGAGCTGGGCCCCGATGTATCGCGCGTTCCCAGATCTGGCGTGCCCCAGCCCGTCCCCACCAGCCCGGCCCACTCGGCAGTTGCGGTGGCAATCGGCCGTCTCTTCGACTGGCTGCTGCTGCGAGATGATTTCAAACGCGCCCAGGCGGCAGCCGAGTCCACACCCCCGGTCCAGGCGGAGGCCCTTCAGCAGGCGCGCGCCTACCTCCAGGCGGCCGAGTCGCTGCTCGAGGTTGTGCCCGATGTGCCAGTGGCGCCGGCACTAGGGTTGCTGCGAGATGCGATGCTGTGGTCGCTGACCCCGGATGGTTCGCCTCGGCGGCTGATGGAGATCCTCGAGGCCGGCCCGGAATCGGTCCTGATGGTGGCCGCGGGAGGGGCGACCGACCTGTCCCGACTGCGGGCTCTGGCGACACGTCCCATCATCGAACTGGCAACCCGCATCCCCGCGGAAGAGCAGCTTGCGATCGCCCTGGCCGCGCGCAAGTGGCTGCGCGCCTATCTAGACCAGACCGATCTCGGTTCGGTGCGACAGGTATCAGCTCGCAGGCGCCTGCGTGTGCTCGCCGTTGCCGTCTTGGGCGCGGTGGCATCGATTGTCGTGGCGTACGGCATCTGGTTCTGTCTGACCGTGTTTGGCGATCTGGCGCGCAACAAGCCGTGGGTGCAGAGCAGCCAATGGTGGGGCGGGATCCCACCGACGGGTGTGTTTTTTCACACCAACGACGAGCCCAATCCGTGGATCCGGTACGACCTGGGCGAGCCAACTCCGGTCCATCGTCTTTTGGTCAAGAACCGGACCGACTGCTGTAGTGAACGCGCAGTTCCCTTGGTGGTGGAAGTCAGCTCGGATCTGGTCAACTGGGATTCGGTCGCGCGGCAGGACACCAACTTCGAGACCTGGAAGCCTTCGTTTTCGATGGTGAAGGTCCGCTATGTCCGGCTACGCCTCGACCGCGTCGGTGCTCTGCATCTGGCCAAGGTGCGAATCTACTAGTCAGGATCTCGCGGAGTGTGGCCCCGAGTGATGCACCGACGTTCGCAAGGGCGGAGATGTAGCGTTGACAGGGGAAAGTACAGGCCACGACTTCGGTTGCGAACATGCCAGAAACACGCCTGATCCCGGACCGGATCCCCACGCGCTCCGCCGGACAAACAGCAAGGCTCGAGTATGGACTACGCCGTCTAGCTATGACATGCTTGCTCGCGGATGCAGCGATGGTCCCTAACAGCCAGCACGCCTATTCATAAGAGCATTCATGAAGTTCTGCAGACGGTGCCTGCTGGCGAGGTTGGGTCATGAACGGGCGCGAGAGCTGGTTTGGCGAGCGTGAGAAGATCGGGGCGTTGATTCTCTTCCTAGTTGTGTCGATAGCTTCGGTGCGCACGATACGATTCATGACGCCGTGGGGAGCCGACCTCCAGAATGTGTTGGCCTATCAAGCGTGCACCAAGGGTGGCAATCCCTACCTGATCCCCGGTGGAGTCTGCGGGGACTTGTGGGGACGCCCCATGCTCTATCCTCCGCCGCTCCTCCACTCTTTCTTCTGGTTGCGTGGGCTGACGTTGGAATCGGCAATATACCGCTGGTGTTCATTCGTGGTGGTCGCGTGCTTGGGCTGCCTATGGGCCTGGCGTCGCATGATCCCTGCGCATAGGCGGGACAGCGCAGATTGGGTGCCGGTCGCCTTTGGCCTCTTGCTGCTTTTTCAGTTCCCTATGGTATTTGAGCTTGAGCGGGGAAACACGGACATCTGCCCGATACTCGGTTGGACGGCGGCCGCGTTCTTTATCTGTCGCAATCGTCTAAAGTTGGCTGGGCTTGCGGCGGGGCTGGCTGCCGCCTATAAGCTCTATCCTGCCATCCCTTGCGCGGCGGTGGTTCTCGGAATGTTCTGGGCTTCGTTTGGCGCGAATCGATTCCGAAAAGCCAACTTTCTCCGCTTTGGTGTGCCGGCGATCCTCTCCTTCGCCGCCGCGCAAGCGATGTTCTACCGAGAGGCGATCTGGTATTTCAGTCGGGTCTTCCCCGACTTTGCTCACGAACGTAGTGACGACCCCTCGTTCAGCCATTCAATTCCTGCGACCTGTGGCATTCATGACACCTTCTCCTCACTAGTCTGCCTCGCGCTCTTCGGAACCTGGACTTGGGCCTGCCGGCGAGGACTCCGCCAGCAGCCCGCACTGACCATGGCCGGCCTGCTTGCGATGTCCACGTACTTCGGCGGAATCGCGAACGACTACGCCCTGATCACCACCTACCCGCTGCTAATGCTATTGCTGATCCGCGCGCGAACTACCGGCCGCTATGGATTGCTCGCGCTAGGGCTGATTGCGATAGTCGGTGATCGGGCGTTCTTCGCCGCCAAAGACGCGCATATTCTCACGCCGGGATTACACCTAGCGCTGCAGGTGGCCTGGCTGGTCCTCGTCGCAATCGAAGTCGGCGCGCGGTGGCAGACCGGGCCGGGGTCACACGATCTCACAGCCGGGGCGACACGCGCAGAAGACCTGTCGAACAAGTCTGCTGCGCAAGGCAGTTCGTCCGTCGAGGCGCGACCACACGCCTGTCCTGCGGATATTTCGCAATCAGTGGGGCGGCTTTCACCGTAGCAACCCCCTATGCCTTCGGTTTCGGAACCCACGCCAGCTCGCTCATCACCCTGCCTGTCCCCGCCAACGCACATCCCTTCCGCACCACTCCGATTGGATCGAGCCTGTGTTCGAGGTGCCGGAGTAGCGCCTTCCGTGACCAGGGCATTTTCGCGAGTTGGTGACATCGTGCTACGCTGGTCTTTCCCTGCGGCGTGGTCGCCGCAGGGCGCGTCCGCTGGTGGACGCTGACAAGCGAGTTTTCCGAGGACTGACCCACATGAAGATTTCTCTCGATATCCGGTTCGACAAGACGACATTTTGGCGAAACCTGGCGCTGGCCGCGCCAATCAGTGCGGCGATGGTCCTGTTGGGCGTGACCATGCGCAACCGTAGCCTGATGGAGTCGTTTTTCGTCAATGGCACCTACTTCGCGCTTCTGACCATGGTCGCATTCTGGGCGTCGACGTACCTGATCGCCCTCAAGAGCACAAGCAGGGAAAGTCTGCTGGCGTGGCTGAAGGACAATTGGCGGGGGGTTGTGCTCGCCGCGGTTGTCTCGCTGGTCGCCATTCTTGCGGTCGAGCCAGCCATGCGCGTTCTGGCCGACGAAACCAACCTGATCGGGGTGTCCAAGAACCTGCACTTCAACAAGACGGCCGACTTCACGACCACGGGCAAGTGGTACTACGAGAGCTACTGGAACCTGAACGTCACCATGGATCGGCGCCCGTCGCTCTTTCCCTTTCTGGTCAGCCTGATCCACGCGGTCAGGGGCTACAGCTACACCAATGCCTTCCACGCCAACGCCATTCTCATCCCTTTGCTGGTCTTTGTCGCCTATCGCTTGGCCAAGCGCTTGGGCGGCGAGGCCTACGGCATTCTGGCGGGCGCGTTTGTCATGGCCCATCCCATCACCCTGGTGTCGGCCCGCTCGGCTGGCTTTGATGTGATGGCCGGATTTTTCGCCCTGGTCGCGGTCAAACACTTCTACGACTATGTCAAGGAACCAACCGCCAACCGCCTGGCCCTGTTTTGGCTGAATCTCTGCATGCTTGCCCATGTTCGCTACGAGGGCATTGGGTTTCTCGTCGTGTCTTTGCTGATTCTGTTCGTTCTGCGCATGGTGAAATGGGAGCAGGTGAAGCCCTATCTGTTCGTCTATGCCTTCACGCCACTTTTCCTTCTGCCTCGTATCTGGCAGATGATCTTGAAAGCCGACGACGCTGAACAGCCGTTGAATGCCAGCCTGTTCGGATGGAAATACGTGGCAGATAACACCCGCGCCTACTTCGGGCTGGTGCTCAAACCGTTCGATCTTAATCGGCCCCACTCGGCACTGCTGCTGGCGCTGGGCCTGGTCGGCTGCGTGGTCGTGGGGCGTTCGCTGTGGAAGCTGGCCCATCAACGTGAGCGCAAGGTCGCTACGGAACGTTTTGCCGTCTTCGCGATTGTCTGGGCGGGCATGATGGCGGTGATCTACTTCAGCTATTCCTGGGGCAAACCCCTGCACCCGGCATCGGCGCGGCTGTTCGTGCCGTTTGATACGTTTGTCTCGCTGCTGGCGGCGTGGGTTGTGACCTTGCTCTGCCGGCGCGCGTCCCTTTGGCTGCCCGCGCTGGTGGCGGCCGCGGTTGTGTTCCTGCACGTTTCGGTGGCCAGCGAAGCTCGCTTCATCAGCGAGTTGACCTTGACCCGCCAGGCGGCGCAGGTCTGGCGCTACTTGGCCCAGATTCATGACAAGAACATCATGGTGGTCAGCGACCGGCCCGGGCTGTTCACGGTCATGGACTACGGAGCCGAAGACCTATCAGCGGCCAAGCAGGCTCAGAGTCTGCCGTACGAGCTGTCTCGCCATCTCTACCGGGACATGTACGTCATCCAGGAGATGGATCTGACGACCAAGAAGCCGCTGCCTGAATTCGAGATCTGGCCCGAACACAAGAAGGAGGTCGTGCTCGAGTTCCAGAACGCAGAAAACTCAACTGTCCGGATCGCGCGCATAGTGCTAGAGCCAACCCCCCCGCCCCCGGCACAGCCCCCTGGCCCGGCGGCGCCGAAGTAGGCTGGAGGCTGTGACCTTCTACATAATGGGCCTTGAAAAGTTTGCGGGGTCCGCAACGGCGTTCCGGGTGCGAGGTGGTCACTAGGGGCACACCAGGCTATATCGACCTACCAGGAAGACGGCAGCTCGCCGCGAAATCACTAGGGTTTTCGTCGGTGGCATACCTGGCCAGCGGCTTGCTTGCTGCAAGAGTCTGAGGCAACTCGCATGTACGGCCCATCCCGAGCATTTCGCCGCTGGTGTGCGGCGGCGATCTTGCTGGTGGTGTCATGGTCGCTTCCGGGTTCGGTATACGCGAAGGTCAGCCCGATGGAGNNGTCGATGCAGGGGCTTCCGGGCGAGAACGCCTCGCGCTTCAACGAGGTAGGTGCGGACTGCGAGAACGGCGATCGCTTCTGCCGCCTGTACGGCCAGCCCGGACGTTGTGAGTTTTCCGGCATGGGCAAGCATGGGTTCGTGTTCGACCACGTGCCGAGCACGGTAACGCAAACCGACACACAGTCTGACACTGCGGGGACCTCGACCATAACGGTCAGCCAGTCTGGCACCGGAACCTCCACTATCCAGATTCCGGCGAGCACCGAAACGGCGGTGGGTCCGAGTGGGACTGCGACGGTGACCGCAACGGTGGCCATGGTTGCGTCCCAGAGCGCGACAGTCACGGCCACCTCGACTGCGACCCAGACCGTGAGCC